>JAPOJR010000100.1 GCA_029978325.1 Alphaproteobacteria bacterium
TTTGGTAACCTTGAATCACTCAGCCGCCAATTTGGGAATCCTCAAACGTCAACAGACCCTAGTGGAAGCTCGCCTGAAAGGACGTCGCCGTCAGCGAGACATGCGCGTCCAGCGGCGGGTTTAGTTCGAACGCCTTCGGCTCGCGTGAGAAGTTCCACAGTCGGAACAGGCACCATTCCGACTGCCGCTCGTCAGCCACGGCCAGTTCGTTGCGGCTGATGTGGAACGGCGTACGCTCCCAGCCATTTGTCGTCTTCACCTCGATCAGGCGCGGACGACCATCCGGCGCGAAGCTGGCGATATCGTAGCCGGCACCATCGCCATCCTCCTCCGACACCCATCGGACCTTGCGCGCAAGATCGTCGCGGCCCGCTGATTTCAGGGCGGCTCGTTCGTGCGCCAGGACGCGCTCCTCACCGGCACGGCCGAGGGTGTGGTTTCGTTCATCTCTCGCCGCGACATCGAATTTGCGGGCGATGTGCAGCATCTGCTCCAGCTCCTGCGGAGGCGGCTGGTTCGACAACGTGGGCGGCGGACCGATCCAGATCGGCCGCGCCTCCGCGAGGCCGGTCGTCGATCTGATACCCGAATGGCGGCTGAGCCATGCCGGGTTCAGCGCCAGCCAGCGCGCCACGGCATCCACCAGCGTAATCTGGAAATTGAAGGCGGGCTTGTAGCCCGGGATCCAGTCCTCACCCAGCCCCTTCAGCACGGCGCTGATGTTCTGGTGCTTGAACTCCACCGATCCCTCGGACCGATCGTTCAACAGCGGCAGAAGCCCTCGCCGGTGCTCGGCCTTGTTGTACGGGCGACCAGAGACGTCATCGGCCAGCATCGCGAAGTAATCCGCGACGATCAGGTCGTTCTCTTCATCCGTCCAGGGCCCGTTCGACATGCCGCCAGGCTACGAGCGGAAAGTCTCTTTGTCATCAGAGACTTCTCGCGGTCTTTCGCTTCAGTCCGCAAATTTACGCCGCCTTCGGGTGTCTCTGCTCGCATCGAGAGCAGACGAACCCGCTTCAACTGCGGCGCAGTTCGATTTTGCCAACATACTGAAAGTGCGTCACTTTTTGAATCCGTCTCGATTTCCCTGAAGGGCGGATGGAAAGAGACGCGGAGCATTCAGAGACTGATTTCCGCCGAAACGCCAGTCTCCGAAAGTCGGATGGCCTCGCTAAACCCCTTTGAAACAAAAAGAAAAAAGGCCCCATCAGGGACCTCATCTCGGGTTTGCAATGTGCAAGTGGCGGACAGGGAGGGATTCGAACCCTCGGTACCCAATTATGGGTACGGCGGATTAGCAATCCACTGGTTTAAGCCACTCACCCACCTGCCCGTCGATCCGCTCAAAACGAGCTGTTTCAAGCGGAAGCTGTGTGTACGACCGCGGCTCTTGTCTGTCAATCCTGGTAAGCGCGGGTTTTCCGTGCCATTAAACATCCCATATCTAATGAAACGATCGCCTTGGAATCGAGTTCGCGCTCTATGGTCACCTTTTGTCTCATCGCTGGCTTAGTCCTGTTGTTCGTTGGCGGTGAGGCGCTGGTCCGGGGCGCTGTCGGGGCGGCGCGGGCGCTCAGTGTATCGCCTTTGCTGATCGGCCTGACGGTGGTGGCCATGGCGACCTCCGCGCCGGAATTGGTGGTATCTCTGGGCGCGGCGCTCGACGATAAGCCGGCAATTGCCGTCGGTAACGTCGTCGGCAGCAATATCGCCAACATCCTGCTGATTCTGGGTGTCGCCGCGGTTATCTCGCCGCTGCGCTGCCATCCGTCTCTTGTCTATCGCGACGGTATGATGATGGTTGCAGGCATGGTGATCGTTACGGCGCTCGGCTTCTATGGCGTCATAGAGCACTGGCACGGCGCCATTATGGTTGCGATGCTGGTTGTCTTCATCGTCTACACATTCTGGTCCGAACAGCGGGAACACAGCGGTTCGGCCAAGATTCATGCCGATGAGGCCGAGGAAGTTCCGTCTCCTCCCGGCGGCGTTACCGGAGCGCTTGTGCTGCTGGCTGCCGGCCTGGCCATGCTGCTGGTCGGCGCGGAAATGCTGATCTACGGCGCCACCGAGACCGCCCGCGGCCTTGGCGTGTCCGAAGCTGTCATCGGCCTTAGCCTGGTCGCCGTCGGGACATCGCTGCCGGAACTGGCCAGCGTTACAGTCGCAGCATGGCGCGGCCATGCCGAGGTGGCCGTGGGCAATGTCATCGGCAGCAATATCTTCAATGTTTTTGGGATATTGGGTCTGACCTCGTCCGTCGTCCCCGTTCCCATCGGTGCGGAATTCATTGCGGTCGACGTTTGGGTTATGCTGGGGTCCAGCATCCTGCTGCTGCCGCTCATGCTGTCCGGCGCCCGCATCTGCAGGGTTGAAGGCGCCGTGTTTTTGGGTGGCTACGTGGCCTATATCGGCTGGCTCTATACATTTGTTTAGAGCAGGCTACGGGCGGGAAGCGACGGCATCCCGCCCGCAAAAGCGACTATTCGGCGGCAACCGCCGAAACGCTCACCAGCTCTTTCAGCATCCGATCCAGATACTCGTCCGCCAGGGCGTGCAGCTCCGCATTCGTGCGGTCCTGGATCGGGTGGGGGACGAAGACATAGGCCGGGTCGGTGCCAAGGGCTCTCGCCTGCACCTCCATCGCCTGGATGAATTCGGTCGTGGCGATGCCGACCACCGGGATGCCTCTGCTCTCAAGGTCCGCCATGTCATGCGTACAGCACGACGTGCAGGAGCCTCAATCGCTCAGCGCTTCGATGACGACGTCCACCTCGGTCGCGACCTGCTGCAACAGCGGGGTCGGCGCGGGGCGGGTGTTGGTCGGCTTGGCGTAGCGCTTTACGTCCAGGCCGCGTTCGGTCAGGCGCTGTTCTAGGCGGTCGAGGAAGATATCTCCCTTCGACTTGCCAATGTCGAACAGGCCCACGCGGAGCCCGTCCAGGCTCGCCGGACGCGCCAGCCGCGGGCGGGCCGCGACCGTGCGTTCGGATGTGGGGTCGAGGATGGTTGTCATAAAACCGTCACCTCCTTCTGTTGAGCGCGACCGGCTTCAGGAGCCGATCACGCGGGTTACCGGGGCCGAGCCCTTTTCACCGCTGGCGGACCAGCCAGCGATAATGCCGGAGAACATACCGGCACCGCCGCCGGCGCGAACGATCATCAGGCCGCCGTCGCGGATTTTCGGCGCCATTGTACCATCGGCAAAGGCGCTTGTCCCCTCTGCAATGCCCATAGTGCCGGGCCGGACTTCATCGACCGGACGCTGCGAACGCTTGTAGATTTCCTCGTAGAGCCGCTGCTTGCTCCAGCCGGCGGTGCGGAAGGTGCGTTCGTGCTCCGGGCAGACCACCAGCAGCACGTCCGCGCCGGGGTAGAGCTTCGGGTGCTGCACGGCCTTGATGCACTCCGCAAACGACTGCGCCAGACTTTCCGGCGTCCGCGATTTCTGGTCGACAATGCCCTGCAAGCCATAGCCGGCGAACACGGTGACGGCGCTCTTGCCCTCCGGCACGCCGCGTTCCGCCGCGAGCGATTCCCAGCAGGAACCCTCCTCGTCCTCGGCGATGCAATAGGTGAGCTTGCCGGGATTGCCCAGCGCAGCGCGGTCCACCTCCTGCGGACGGCCGCCGCCGACGTTTCTAATCACCAGTTGCAGCGCCCGTCCGATGGTGTTGTTGGCGCGAAACCCCTGGCCTAGCGCGTTGCCCTTGGAGTTCATGCCGATATGCCGGCGCACCGGGCCATTCACGATCACCACAGGGCCGACATACATGGTCGTCGCCAGCACGCCGTGCATGGCGAAAGGCTCCTCCAGCACCGCCTCGACCGCCGCCAGCACCACGGGCAGGTATTCGGGCTTGCAGCCGGCCATGACGGCGTTGATCGCCACCTTCTCCACCGTGCAGTCGCCGAGGTCGGGCGGCACCTTGCCGATGACCTCCTTCGGGTCGCGCGAGGTGCCGGAGAGCATGCGCAGCACCCGCGCCTCGGTCGGCGGCACCACCGGCAGGCCATCGGACCAGCCGCGGTCGAACATCGCCTCGATCTCGTCCTCGGCGCTGCCGAGTTCGATCTTGCGCGAGGCGAGGCCGGTTTCGCCATGGCGGACCAGCAGGTCCTCGATAATGCCGGGCTCGATATTCTTGGCGCCGCAGCCGGGCCGCAGGTCCGGCAGGTCGTTGCCCAGCGTCGCAAGGCCGGTGAGCTTCCGCCACTCCGCCTTGTCCCAGCCATAGGTGCGCGCGACTTCCCTGCCGTTCTCGCGGCGCAGCAGCGTCGGCACGATCTCGATCCTCAGGCCGTGCGAGACGTCGAGCGTCCCGTCATACTCATGCGGCACGCTTTCCGGGAAGGCCGGGTCGTCCTGGGTATAGACGGTGAGTTCGCCGGCGCTCGCCAGAGCGGCCAGCACAGGCTCCGTCAGCTCGCAGGTCGGGCAGTCACGCTTGACGACAGCCACCCAGCCGGTGTCGGGGAGTTGAGTCATTGGGAGGCCTTTCTCAGTTTTTGCATCGGCGTCTATTTCTTTCCCATAAACGGCAGCACGTCGCCAACGGAGCCGTCCGCCATCATTGTATAGAGGATCGCCAGACAAACCAACGCAAGCGGCGGCAGCAGGTCGATGCCATGGAACGCGCGCCGCACGCTCAGGAACTTGCGAAAATGCCATATGCCCACCGGCATCAACGCAAAGCAGGGCGATAGCGGCACGGCAACCAACGCCAGCATCAGCCTGGGATCGCGGGCGGCGGGATCCGCGGCACCGGTCAACCCGCTCCAGAGCCAGATGAGAAGCAGCGGCAACAGAACGGCGGACGCCCAGAAGCCTGCGACCGAGAGCATCACCAGGATGCGCTCGGTCCGGTCATCGCTCAGCTGCCTCCCGCTCACCCGGCCCTTGCAGCATTGGAGGCGATCGCGCTGGCAATCCGCCCGCAGACGGCGTCGGGATATTCGTGGCCCATGCCGGCGATCACCAGGATGTCCGCGCCCGCCACCGTGTCGGCCAGGTCCTGCCCGGATGCCACCGGCACCAGCGGATCGTCCTTGCCATGGATCACCAAGGTCGGTGCGGTGATGCTGGAGAGATGCGGCACGCGTCCGTCGGCGCTGGCAATCGACGCCAGCAGATGCCGCGACGCGCCGTCCGGGTAGAAGGCGCGGTCATAAAGCATGCCGGCCTTCGCCTTCAATGCCGCGTCGTTGCGCGGATAGCCAGGCGAACCGAGAATGTCGTTTGCCTCCAATGCCTCCTGGATTGCGCCCTCGCGGGTGCCGGAGGGGTTCTTTGGCCGCCCCAACCACTCGTTCGCCTTGTCGCTGGGCCGCGGCAGGCCGCGCCGACCGCTGGTAGCCATGATCGACACCAGGGTCGCAGTCTTTTCGCGATGGCGGTAGGCGAAAATCTGGGCGATGGCGCCACCGTTCGACGAACCGACAATATGCGCCTGCTTGATCCCTAAATGATCCAGCACCGCAGCGCCGTCATCGGCCATGTCCTCCAGCTTGTACGGGGCTTTCACCTCTTCCTTGGCGCGGGCCTGCTTGAAGGCCGTGCCGATATCGGCCCGGCCCCAGCTATCGAAATAGGTGGAGAGGCCACAGTCGCGGTTGTCATAGGCGATCACCCGGAAGCCGCGGCCCGCCAATTCCTGAATCAGCCGCTCGGACCAGGATGGTATCTGCACGCCCAAGCCGCCGACCAGCAACAACGCCGGGCCATCGTCCGGGCCATAAGTGACATATTCGATCTCAACACCTTGGGTGGAAGGGGCGCGGGGCATGGGCGGGTTCCTCTTGTTAGGCCATTCCGGATTTGCCCGGCATCGTGCCGCGAAACCCGCCCCTTGTCACGCCATCAATGCGGGAAACTTCAGGGCGCAATCGCCTTGCCCGTCAGCTTGCCGAGCGCGCCCTTGATCTTCTGCAAAACCGGATGGTCGGCGGCGATGCCGTGCTGCGCCGCCATCTCCGTCGGGTCGTGATAGACCAGCCAGACCTTGCCACCCTCCTCATAGGCCAGCGCGCGCAGAGGCAGGTCCAGGCCGATGGTAATGCCGTCCTGCATGATCGGCGCACCGATTTTGGGGCTGCCGAAGAACATGACGGTCGAGGCCGGCAGGTCTACATCGACGGACTTTGCCCCGGCCTGGTGGTCGATGCGGGCAAACACTTTCGCGCCTGCGCCGTCCACCGCAGCGGCGAGCCGGTCCATGGTGACAGCAACACTGTGCGGGCTTTCGAGCCTGACCATTTCAGCAGACGCAATTCCTGCGGTGACGATCAGGGCTAGCGTGGACAGAAGAATGGTGCGCATGGCTGTCTCCTTGAGTAACGTTCCCGGCGAGGGTGAGACCCGGAGAGCCGATGGGCAAGTAAACTCCCCGTCATGGGGCGTTGCTCAGAAATCTATCCCCCGCGCCTTGGCCCAGTCTCGCACCCGGCCAAGAGTCGGATTGTCCGGGCGTTCCCGATAATAGGGTATAAGCGGATAAAGCTTGTCGAACAGGCGGCGCAGTTCGGCTGTCGGCTCCGGGTTTTCGTCGACGCGCAGGTTGACGATGGCGAAGCCCTCGTTCTCGTAGACCAGTAGCCCGGCGGAGCGCTGACCGTCCGGCTGGCCGCCCGCCGCCGCCCCTGCTTCGACAGCCTGCATCAGGCGGACCTCCACGTCCTCGGCTTGGGTCGCAGCCATCGCATCCGCCATCGCCGCCGCCACCTGCTCGCCAGCGAGAGCGTTGCCCATGACGATCCAGCCAGGCCCGGTCAGGTGACCGGCCCAGGCCGTGTTGTTCTCGCCGGTACAGACCGCGGTATGGCCCCAGCGGTCGACAATGCCGATCTGGCGGAAGCCGATATAGGGATCGCTCGCCTGAATTTCGGAGAGCACCTTGGCCGCCGGATAGCCGAGGTCGAGCAGCCGGATCGCCAGCGGCCCCAGCCTCGGGTCCGTGTTCGCCTGCGTCGCCACCGCCCCGACACTCGGCGCAATGAAGGGAACCCGCCCACCAACCCCCATCTCCCCCGTCGCGACGGAAATGCCGAGCCGACCCGTGCGCGGGCAGCGGGCAATGGCGGTAAAGGTGTGGTGATATGCGCCCAGTTCGAACCGGAAGGTGCGGGGGATGGCGCATGCTGCATCGGTCATGGCGATTCTCCACCAGTTGACGGGCTGTTCAGGATAATCGAAGCCGGCACGGTTCGCCATCGCAAGCGCCAACCGGCGATCAGCTTGATTTCAACCTTGCCGAGCCCCCTTCCCACACCGCGGAGAAGCAGAGTAGACTTTCGGCCAAGATACCCATCCGCACGTCTGAGGAAACGCCCCACCATGCGCCAGATTTCGTTGGTTGCCTTTTTACAAGCCCAGAACTGCACGACCATTCCTGCCGCCTGGCGGCACCCGGATGGCTGGACCAACAGCTATTCGCCGGAATACTACCAGCACATCGGCCGTGTCCTCGAAGAGGGCAAGTTCGACATGGGCTTCTTCGACGACCGGCTGGCCATGCCGGACATGTACATGGGCGACCATGCCCATACCGTCGAACACGGCATCCGCTGCGTGAAGATGGACCCGGTCACCTGCATGACGGTGATGGCACTGGCGACCAAGCATCTGGGCCTGGGTGCGACCATGTCCACGACCTACTTCAACCCGTTCCAGGTCGCCCGCCTGTTCCAGACCGTCGACCTGATGACCCATGGCCGCGCCGCCTGGAATATCGTCACCAGCGTCAACGACAATGAGGCCCGCAACTGGGGCTGGGATGGCGTTCTGGCGCATGACTACCGCTATGACCGCGCCGATGAATTCATGGAAATCGTCCGCGGCCACTGGGATTCGTGGGATGACGACGCCGTCCTCTATGACAAAGTGAACATGAAGTTCGCCGACCCGAACAAGATTCGCCGGCTGGACTACAAGGGCAAATATTATCAGAGCCGCGGCCCCTTCACCGTGCCGCGCAGCCCGCAAGGCAACCCGGTCCTGATCCAGGCCGGCTCGTCCGGTCGTGGCATGAAATTCGGTTCGCGCTGGGGCGAGGTGATCTTCACCGCCTGGCACGACATCGAACTGGCGCGCAAGCAATACAAGGCGATGAAGGACGACTGCGCCTCATTCGGGCGCAACCCCGACCATTTCAAGCTCTGCAACCTGTTCTACCCGATGACCGCCGAAACTCGGATGGAGGCGGAGGACAAAGCGGCCTTCTACAAAACACTGCCGAACGAGGTGGACCAGCTCTCGTTGCTGTCGGAGGCGCTGAACTACGACTTCGCGCAGAAGGGTATCGACGAGCCGTTCACCGACGAAGAGTTGGAGGGCATCAGCGGCATGCAGGCCATGCGCGACCGCGTGGTCAAAACCGCCGGCATCAAAAACCCGACGCCGCGCGACTTCATGCGCGTGACCGGGCGTGGCCGCATGGATGACCCGTGGGTCGGCACCGGCAAGGAAATTGCCGACATGATGGAGGAATATTTTTCCACCTTCGCCTGCGACGGCTTCGTCGTCGGCCCGACCTGGCTGCCGGGCTCGTTCGAGGATTTCGTCAAGTTCGTCGTGCCGGAACTCCAGAAGCGCGGCATCTACCGCAAAGAATATCCGGGCACGACCCTGCGCGAAACGTTGGGCCTGCCCAAGCCTACAATCGGCGAATGGAAGACCCAGGCGGCGGCGGAATAGCAGGCCCCTTCTGCCAGCGAGCCCTGGCTTAACGAACCCAACCGGTTGCCAATGCGCTTGCCCAGACGGGCAGGCCATTGCGCAGCGCCATGTGCGCCATGGCCTGATTGTCGTAAGGCACGTGCCGAATCGCCACCGTCCAACCGGCGCGATCTCGCTGGAACACGGCGTAACAGGCATCCGGCGTGCCGGCCTGCACAACATGCGGCACCGGATTGCCGTATTCATACCCCGGACACCCGACGCTGCCCGGGTTCACGACCATCCGTCCATCGCCGAGCCGCACCACGCGCGGCAGATGCGTGTGCGCGCAGAGAATCAGTGAGGCGCCGATCCCTTCAGCTTCGGCCTCGATAGCTGCAATCGGTGCGGCGGTCACAATGGCGTCCGGCGTCACCCGATCCAGCCAGTAAGCCGCATCGTCCCTGGGCGTGCCATGGCAGAGGAACACGTCGCCGCCATAGACCATGGTCGGCGGATGGCTGGCCATCCAGTCGAAGTGCTGCGCCTCCAGCGCCTGAAAATCGATCCGCCGAGACGCATCCGGACCGCGGGCCGCCAACTCCACCAGACGCCGGTCCTGATCGCCCCGGATCGACGGAAACTCGCGCGCCATCAGCAAATCTGCCGTCCGACGCGCCTCCAGCGGCCCACTGACATGGTCACCCAGGTTGACCACAGCGCTAATACCCAGCGCTGCAATGTCTGCCAGCACGGCCTCCAGTGCCAGACAATTGCCGTGAATGTCAGCAATCGCCGCGAATTTCACGCGCTACCGCCGGTTAAAGCGAGTCTGCGCCGCGCCTTCGAACAGGATGTTATTGCGCCGGGCGCTGTCAGCGGCGACCCGGGCGAAATCGGCCTCGGCCATGCGCTCTTTCGGGCCGTCCACCAAGGTGAAATGGCCATAGCGATCCTCGCCCGCCACCAGGAACATCTCCGTTTCCGGACCGGAGCGCGCCTTCATGCTGGGCACGATATAACGGATGGCAGCACCAATGCGCCGGTCGCCGGTGGTGTTCGGGCCGGAGGCATGGAACAGGTGGCCGTGATGCACCGAGGCCTGCCCCGGTTGCAGCACGACATCAACCGCATCGGCCTCGTTCACCTCCACCGCCAGTTCCTGGCCGCGGGTCAGCAGGTTTTCCTCGCCGAACTTATCGGTGTGCGGCACGATCTGCTCGCGATGCGTCCCAGGGACAAACCGCATGCAGCCGCTCTCGACCGTCGCCGGCGACAGCGCCACCCACAGCGTCACCTCCTCAGCCGTGTTCAATCCCCAATAGGTCAGGTCCTGGTGCCAGCTGACATAATGCGGCGTGTTCGCTTCCTTGATGAACAGGCCCGAGCCCCAAACCATCACATCCGGCCCCAGCACGGCAGTAGCCGCCGCAACCATCTTAGGATGGCGCACCAGATCATAAAAACTCGGCAGCAACCGGGCGGGATAACCGCGCAGCAGTGACCGTTTGGTCGTATCGTTGGCAAGCGCCGCCTCACCGGCCTCCAGATCGTCACGCAACGCCCGGGCTTCCCCCGGCGTTAGGATATCGACCGGGAACACAAAGCCGTCACGGGCATAGTCAAGCGCTAATGTCGAGGCGATGTCATTCATACCGAAAGCTCCTGTGGTGCTTGCGCCAGCTCCGCTGATTTCGCGGGCGCGCCGCTGCATGGCGGTATTCTACACCCGAACCCCTGTCCGGTCAGCCGATCTTCTGCGCCGGGCCGGATTTTCTGCAAGTCGGAACAAAAGCCGCACGGCAGCCGCGCTTGAACAGGCTGGCCTTCGCAGCGGAGCGAAGCGAAACTGGCGGCCCGCCGCCCTTTCGGACTTACTCGGCTCGTGGATCAGGAACAATCCGTTCGTTATTACGGCTGGATCATCGTCGGCCTTTCGTTTGTGCTGATGATGGCCGCCTATTGCCTGTTGTACTGCTATAGCGTGTTTATTCCGCCGCTGGTGCGCGACTTGGGCTTGAGCCGCGCCGAGGTTTCAGCGCCATTTTCCATCTGCGTCGTCGTCTATTCCACCATGAGTCTGATTTCCGGACGGTTGACCGACCGGTTCGGACCGCGTCCGGTGATTATGGCGGCCGGCCTGCTGATGGCGGCGGGCTTTGTTGTGCTGAGCCGCGCTCAAGCTTCGGTAGAACTCTATGTCGGCTACAGCGTTCTCTATGGCCTCGGCATGAGCGGGGCCTATATCCCGATGAGCGCGACGCTGGTGCGGTGGTTCGTGGCCAAACGCGGCACCGCGCTGGCGCTATCGAACCTGGGCGGCAGCGCAGCGATGGCAATCGGGCCATTTCTCGGCGTCATTTTGATTGAGGCCTTCGGCTGGCGGGACGGATTTATCGCCATCGGCGCGCTTTGTGGCGGCTTGGTTTCGCTATCCGCCATCGGTTTCCGCCGCGACCCCGGGGATGCGCCCGACAGCCCGTCCATCGCTGCGCTGAACCGCGAACCGTCGTTCACGCTGCCGGAGGCGCGGCGCACGCCGGCGTTCTGGATCATGTGCGGTATCTATCTGTTCGCCTGGTCGGTGATGTTCTTTCCGCTGGCGCACTTTGGCGGCATCGCGCTCGACAGGGGCTGGGGACCGGAAGGCGGCGTGCAGATTTTCGCCATCGCGGCCTGCGGCGGCGTGTGCGGCCGCCTGGTGATCGGCTCGGTTTCGGACAGGATCGGCCGCAAGGCCGGCCTGGTTCTGTTGCTGGCGATCCAAATAGCGTCCTGCCTGCTGTTCGCCTGGTCGGCAGCGCCGATCCTGGTCTACGCCGCGGCCATCCTGTTCGGCATCGGCAGCGGCGCCAGCGTCGCGCTCTATCCGGCTGTGGTCGGCGACACTTTCGGTCGCAAGCATGTGGGCGCTATCGCCGGCTTCGCGTTCGCATTTACCTGCTCCGGCGGAGCGCTGGGGCCGATGGTCGGCGGCTGGATTCACGACCAGACCGGCAGCTACGACCAAGCCTTTTTACTCGGCGCCATCGTGACCTGCCTCGCCATGGTCTGCGCCATCGTCCTGAAGCGCCCAGCCCGGCATTAGAGCTTGCCAGAACTGTGCATTGCCGAAACAAATTGCGTATAGTAGTACTGCACAGCAGTCTGGTAATTAGGATTATTTACCTGTTATAGGCAGCCTGTTGCTCAAGAGTTATTGATTGTTGTT
>JAPOJR010000101.1:0-6791 GCA_029978325.1 Alphaproteobacteria bacterium
GGGCGAGCCGGTGCCCCCGGCCCTAGAGCAGATCCCGATCCGATAGGATCGGGCGAATCTGCTCTAATTCTATGAATGGCGAGCAACTTCCCCCGATCAAATGACTCCATTTGATCGGGCGTTGCTCTAGGACGGTAGCTTGCCGATGGCATAGGCGTTGATGCCCTCGGGAACGCCCTTGAGCCGAATGCCCTCCAACAGCACCGACCGCGCCTCCAGCAGCATCCCGGCGATATCGTCGGCGGATTTCTCGCGGGCGTTGTTAACCGTGGCCTCACTGATCAAAATCCGGTAGCCGGCATTTCTGGTTTCGGATTCGAGCCTCGCCGCGATGTTGACCGTGTCGCCCAGCACGGCGAACTCGAACCGGTCCGCTGCGCCGATATTCCCGACCATCACGGTGCCGAAGTGCACGCCGATCATCAGCTCTAGGTCTATATCTGGATGATCCTGGCGCCATCGCGCGACCGAGGCTTGCATGGACAATGCACAGCGGATGGCGTCGCCCGAGTCTTCGTCGGTTACATCCGGCGTGCCAAAGCTGGCCATCACCCCATCGCCGGCATATTTGTCCAGCGTGCCCCGGTTCGCAAAAACATCCCTGGTCAGCAACGCCATCAGTTCGCTGAGCGTGCCGAACACCTCGGGCGGCTCGTGCGCAGCCGCCCAACTGGTGAAGCCGCGCAGGTCGGCAAACAAAATTGCCGCCGGCTGCTCGTCCGGTTCCGCCAACGGATTGTCCCTGTCTTCCAGTCGCTCGGCGATCAAAGGCGAGAGGTAGCGGGCCAGGTTTTGCCGCTTGCGGTCATTGTCAACCTGCCGCTGCACCAATCGCCGGGCGCGCGTCACGGCAACAATCAGAAATGCTGTGACCAAGGCGATGATAATCAACTGTTCCAACACAACGCCCAAGTCGACAAACATCGGGTCCGCGCGCATTTGCACCCACTCGCTTCCGGAGGACATCGGATGGTCGAACATTGTCTTGACGCCGGGCCGTTGCAGCACCCAGCACACAGCGGCGGACCAGCATGCCGCCGCCATCAAGCCTGCCCAAAACACCCGCAGCGCCGAATACGTGAGGCCTATGCTGACCAGCAAGACAAAGTAAAAATCGAACGTGCCGATCTCCAGCCGCATTCGCGCCGGCAGTTCCCAGTCCGCCAAAGGATTCGAGAAAAGAATTGCGATGGTGAGAACGGCGAAATCCATCGCGATCAGGAGCGCCCGCAGCGGCACCCGCCGCTTGTGCAAAGCCGTAACGCGGATGTGGCCGTAGCCGATCAGGACCAGGATCAGGACAAACGCTGTATAGTATAAAGCAGCCGGCCAATCGAAAATCGAAAACAGCCAACCGGTCACGACCACGCCCGTCAACAGCCGTGCGCCAAATCCTATCCGTTCCCAGGCACGCTCGTCGTCGGCGAATGCCTCGCGCACCCTTTCGGTTTCCAAAACGCGCGGGCCAAAAATGCTTATCATGCCGAATTCCCCCGAAATCACATGCTTGGGGCTCAGCTTAGACCTCCTGCGGCGCAGCGCAATTTCCTAATTGAGGCCATAGGCCTTGACCGCAGCATGCCCCTTCACCGGAACCCCTTCGAACACAGCAGCAGCATCCCGCCAGGATCGGATTTGGCTCCGACCGGCGGCCAGCGCCGCCTCCATCGCTGGGGCCCCGATCAATACGCTGCACCCAAGCTCGCGGGTCGCCGCCTCCAGCCGGCTAGCAATGTTGACGGTATCGCCCAACACCGTGAACTCCATGCGGCGGGCGCTGCCGATGTCGCCGATCACCACCTCGCCATATTGAACGCCAACCGAGAGGCGAACCGGTTCGCGGCCAGGCTCTGCTTCATTCCAGGCATTGATGGCCGTAACCATCGCTTTCGCACATTCGATGGCGTTAGCAGCATCGCCTTCGCTGACATCCGGCGTTCCAAAGGTCGCCATCAGGCCATCCCCCAGGAATTTGTCAAGCGTACCGCCATGATCGAAGACGCAGGTTTCGAGCCTGCCATGCACCTGCCGCAGCCGCGCAATGACTTCGGTGGCTGGCCTCCGCTCGGCCCAAGCGGTGAATCCGACCAGATCGGCGAACAGCACGGCCACGCGCTGTGTCCGAACAGCCCCTAAGGGCTCGTCCTGGCCCGCCAGACGGTCGACCATATTCGGAGGAAAATACCGGGCAAGGTTGCCGCGCTCGCGCGCAACCTTCGCCTGTTCCCGAACCAACCGCCGCGACCGGACAACTGTCATCGTCAAAATCGCGGCGACAATGCCGAAGACAATCAAATCCTGGTATAGGATCGCCATATCCACGAAATTGAACTGCTTATGCGCCTCGATCCAGTCTAAGACACTGGCATCGGCCTTGATAGGGCCCGAAAAGCTGCCCGGTTGCGCCGCGACCCACCAATACCCAGCGGACCAGGCCGCCGCTCCGAGGATCGCAGAGGCCGCCATCCGAGACGCCGAATAATTGAGGCTCGCACCGGCCAGAATCACAAAAAAGAACGCAAACCCGCCATTCTCCAGGCGCAACGGCGGCGGCATCTGCCAATCGTTCAGCGGATTGTCCGCAATCAGGGTGAAAGTCAGCAAGGCATAGTCGGCAGCGATCAGCGCGAGCCGCGGAACCGCTCGATTCGATTTTTTTTCGGTAACAAAATAATGGCCATACCCTATGGCACAGAACACCAAAATCAGGGCGTGGTAGAACAGGGCTTCACGGAACGGCATCAGCGACGCGATCCAGACGCCAATCACCACCAGAGAGGCGATGCGTGCCTGGACGGCAAGGCGCTCCCGTTCGATTTCCTCCCGCAAGAAAGCAAGCTCAATCCTAGCCTCTGCGTCGACTGGCTCACGCTCAGCTCGGACATTCTCCGTTGTCATCATGCGCGTCGTCTCCATGCCAAACCGGCGCAGACCAGTCATTTCGCGGTCGGATATCCCGCAAGCAGTGTCAGCATCGCAACTTCCGGCGGACAATTATGCCGGCACGGAATACCGGAAACACCGGCACCACTGGTAGTGTAGCCCCACATACCGCCCTCGCGCCAAAGCCCACGCGCCAAATCGGGCCGGCTTGTGTTGACGATTAGCGGCCGGCCGTTCGGCAAACAAATCTGCCCGCCGTGGGTATGCCCGCAAAGATAGAGATCATGCCCCGCCGCCGCAGCGGCGGCTGCCAGATCGGGCGTGTGGCTCAGAACGATGCGAAAGCCGTCGGTCTTTACGGCCAGCGCCGCCACCATCGGCTCGTGCGCCTGTTCGAAAGGATCGTCCAAGCCCAAAAGCGAGACGTTCGCGCCGTTATGATCGAGAGTTACCGACTCATTGACCAGCAATCGCCAGCCCGGCTCCGCTCTGATATCCGCGGCGAGCCGGGCCGAATCATAATTGCCCAGCGACAAATAGATGCCATGCCGCGCCTGAACGCCGGCAAGGATTTCTTGCAATCCCTGCACCACAGCTACAGGGTTACGCCGATAATGGGCGGCGTAGTCGCCCGTCAACAGGCATAAGTCCGGCTTCAGACCATTCGCCGCCGATGCGATTGCCGCCCTGATGCCGGCCAGGCTATCCAAATGCAAATCGCTGAGATGCAGGATCGTCAGCCCGTCCAGCCGGGCATCCAGGCCCGGCACCGGGAGGAACAATGACGTGCGTCGAACGTCGAGCGCTTGTTCGACCCCCGAGCGGTACTGACCTATGCTCCACATCGCCCTCTCGAACAACCATCGGCGCAGTGGCCGCCAGTACCGCCGTTTCCATCGGGCCTTTAATGTGTTCCGTCCGGACCGCAACCCGGGCGGTAACCGGCGCAACGCGGACCAGGTCGAGAAGGCGTCATTGTCCAATGGTCATGTCCGGGGTCTGCCGCCCCCTACTCTGCGATTCCGTCCCAGAACTCTTTGACTTTTTTGAAAAAGCCCTCGGAGTGCGGGTGAGAACCGGCCTCGCCAGCCGCCTCGAACTCACGCAACAATTCCTGTTGCTTTTTTGTCAGCTTAACCGGCGTCTCCACCCTGGCCTCTATAAACATGTCGCCATAGCCGCGGTTGTGGAGGCGCGACATCCCTTTGCCGCGCAACCGGAACTGATGTCCGCTCTGCGTGCCGGGCGGGATGGTGACCTTGGCCCGTTTGCCGTCGATCGTCGGCACTTCCACCGAACCGCCAAGCGTGGCGGTCACCATCGGAATAGGCACCTCGCAATGAATGTCGGCTTCCTCGCGATGGAAGACGGCATGCGGGCGTACCGACAGGAAGATATAGAGATCGCCGGCGGGCGCACCGCGCATTCCCATTTCGCCCTCGCCGTTCAGGCGGATGCGCGTGCCGTCGTCAACGCCGGCTGGAATATTGACGTTCAGGGTCTTTTCCCGCCGCACTCGGCCCTGACCGCTACAAGCAGTACAGGGATCCGAAATCATCTGGCCGGCCCCGTGGCAGGTCGGGCAGGTCCGCTCGACCCTGAAGAAGCCCTGCTGCGCATGCACGCGCCCGGCGCCATGGCACATGGGGCACTGCTTCGGCGCGGCATTACCTTCCGACCCGGACCCATGGCACGTCTCACAGGCGACTTGCGTCGGAATGTCGACCGTCGCCTGTTTGCCCGAATAGGCATCCTCCAGCGTGATTTCCATGTTGTAGCGCAGGTCGCTGCCGCGCTGCGGACCGCCGCCGCGGCGCCGCCCGCCCAGATCGCCGAACATTTCCTCGAAAATGTCGGCAAAGCCGCCGCCGGCATTGAAGTCGAAGCCGCCCCGCCCGCCGCCGCCTTGCTGAGCGCCGCGGGTATAGGCGTCGTGCCCCATGCGGTCGTAAGCAGCCCGGTTGTTGGCGTCCTTCAAAACATCATAGGCCTCGTTCAATTCCTTGAACTTGGCTTCGGCATTGGGATTATCCGGATTGCGGTCCGGGTGGTATTGCATCGCCAATTTGCGGTAGGCGGATTTCAGCGTCTTTTCATCCGCGCCGCGTTCTACTCCCAGAACGCTGTAATAGTCGCTCATCGATTACTCCCCAACCGGCGCACCGCACAACGCACGAACACCCCGGACCAAGGCCGGGGTGCTGTGCGAGTGGAAGCGGCAGGCCGCATGGTCACTACCTGGCCACCGAACTAGGCGGATTTCTTGTCGTCTTTGACTTCTTCGAAATCGGCATCGACGACACCGTCATCGGCCTTACCCTGTGCGCCGGCATGGCTGCCCATATCCGGGCCGCCGTCGCCACCTTCGGCCTGCTGCGCTTTGTACATGGCCTCACCCAGCTTCATGGACGCCTCGGTCAGCGCCTGGGTCTTGGCCTCGATTTCGGCGGTATCTTCGCTGTCCTTTACATCCTTCAAGGCCTGGAGGGCAGACTCGATCGCGGACTTTTCGTCGGCGCCGACATGCTCGCCATATTCGGCCAGGTTCTTTTCAACCGAGTGCACCAGGCTTTCGGCCTGATTCCGGGCCTCAACCAGCGCGCGGCGCTTCTTATCCGCCTCGGCGTTCGCCTCGGCGTCGCGGACCATCTGATCGACCTCGTCATCCGACAGACCGCCGGAGGCCTGAATGCGGATGTTCTGCTCCTTGTTCGTCGCCTTATCCTTGGCAGACACATTGACGATGCCGTTGGCGTCGATGTCGAACGTCACCTCGATCTGCGGCACGCCTCGCGGCGCCGGCGGGATTCCCATCAGGTCGAACTGGCCCAGCAGCTTGTTGTCGGCCATCATCTCGCGCTCGCCCTGACCGACGCGGATGGTCACCGCGTTCTGGTTGTCATCGGCAGTGGAGAACACCTGGCTCTTGCGCGTCGGGATCGTTGTGTTGCGGTCGATCAGGCGGGTAAACACGCCGCCCAGCGTCTCGATCCCCAGCGACAGCGGGGTGACATCCAGCAGCAGCACGTCCTTGACGTCGCCCTTCAGCACGCCGCCCTGGATTGCCGCACCAATGGCCACAACTTCGTCCGGGTTGACGCCGCGGTGCGGCTCGCGCCCGAAGAACTTCTTCACCGTCTCCAGGATTTTCGGCATGCGAGTCATGCCGCCGACCATGACGACCTCGTCGATTTCTCCGGCAGTAACGCCGGCATCCTTCAACGCCGCCTTGCACGGTCCGACGGTACGCTGCACCAGGTCTTCCACCAGCGCCTCAAGTTTTGCGCGGCTCAGCGCAACGTTCAGGTGCTTAGGACCGGACTGATCTGCGGTAATGAACGGCAGGTTCACGTCGGTCTGCGTCGATGACGACAGCTCGATCTTGGCCTTTTCCGCTGCTTCTTTCAGGCGCTGCAAAGCCATCTGGTCGTTGCGCAGGTCGATGCCCTGCTCTTTTTTGAATTCGTCCGCCAGATAGTCGATAATGCGCTGGTCGAAGTCTTCGCCGCCCAGATGGGTATCGCCGTTGGTCGATTTCACCTCGAACACGCCGTCGCCAATCTCCAGGATCGAGACGTCGAAGGTGCCGCCGCCCAGGTCATACACGGCAATTGTGCCTGAATTTTTCTTATCCAGACCATAGGCCAACGCAGCCGCAGTCGGCTCGTTGACGATGCGCAGGACGTCCAGACCGGCGATTTTGCCCGCATCTTTGGTGGCCTGACGCTGCGAGTCGTTGAAATAGGCCGGAACGGTAATCACCGCCTCGCTAACGGTTTCGCCGAGGAACGCCTCTGCCGTTTCCTTCATCTTCTGCAGAATAAACGCCGACACCTGAGACGGCGCATAGGTCTCGCCACGCGCTTCGACCCAGGCATCGCCAGCGTCCGATTTCACGATCTTGAACG
>JAPOJR010000101.1:6801-11749 GCA_029978325.1 Alphaproteobacteria bacterium
GTCATCGAAACGTCGCCCGATCAAGCGTTTGATGGCATAAAGCGTGTTAGCCGGGTTAGTCACCGCCTGACGCTTAGCGGCCTGGCCGACCAAACGCTCCCCATCCTTTGTAAAGGCAACCATAGATGGCGTCGTGCGTGCGCCTTCAGAGTTCTCGATGACACGGACATCCTTGCCGTCCATCACCGCGACACAGGAATTGGTCGTACCGAGATCGATACCGATAACTTTTGCCATGACTTGTAAAAGTCCTTTCCGTCGTTGGCGAGCAGGCGAGGCCTGAAGCCAGCACTCCGCCTACCCCCCGGAGAGGTCCAGAGGTGTTTCTGTTGAAAGTCGGAACGGATCACGTTCCGTTGATGACGATATAGGCAGGCATAAACGACGGTTCAACAGCCTCAACCCCCGACGTTATGCCTGCGGCGTCGCGCCCGAGGCAGAAATGTGGGAGAAACCAAACCATGATCGTCTCCGCCAGCTACCGCACGGACATTCCCGCCTTTTATGGCGATTGGTTTCTGCAACGATTGCAGGCGAAAGAAGCTTGGGTCGAAAACCCCTACGGTGGCAGGCCTTACCGCGTATCGCTGGCTCCCGTCGATGTAGACGGCTTTGTCTTCTGGACCAGAAACCTGGCGCCGTTCGGCGACTGCATTGAGGCAGTGACCGCCATGCAACGCCCCTTTTTTGTGCAATACACGATCACAGGTTACCCACCCACCTTGGAGACGGGCGTTCCGCCAGCGACGCACGGCGCTAACCAAGTCGTCGCCTTGTCCAAGCGATTCGGCAAAGCGGCCGTTGTCTGGCGCTATGACCCGATCCTGTTCACTTCCGTCACCCCTCCCGAATGGCATCGCAGCAATTTCGCGGCCCTTGTCCGCGCGCTAGGCTCTTTCGTTGACGAGGTGGTGGTCTCATTTTGCACGATCTACCGCAAAAGCGCGCGCAATCTGGCCAAATCGGCGGAGCGGCACGGCTTCGCCTGGTACGATCCGCCACTGGACGAGAAGCAGGTCTTCCTAACGGAGTTGGCGGCCATCGCATCGGACGCCGGCCTTCGACTGACCGTATGCTCCCAACCCGACCTGCTGGCCGCGGGCATCGAGCCGGCGGCATGCATCGACGCCGCCCGCCTCTCAACCCTGGCGGGACGGACCATCAGCATCCGCCAAAAGGGCAACCGCGCCGGCTGCCTGTGCGCCGAAAGCCGCGACATCGGTGGCTACGACACTTGCGCCCACGGCTGCGCCTATTGCTATGCGGTGGGCGACCATCATCGGGCGAGGATCGCCGTGCGACGGCACGATGACAACGCGCAGCAGCTTGGCGGACAGACGCGGGAAACGACGAGAAACCACGCCGATCCCCCGGACCGCTAGCTCAATCGCTGCCCCAACCGGCCAGCCAGGTCCTGTACATATTGCCAGGCGACGCGGCCGGAGCGGCTGCCGCGGGTGACGGCCCACTCGGCGGCTTCGCGGCGCAACGCTTCGCCCTCAAGCGCCAGGCCGTGCGCCTTGGCATAGCCTTCGACCATGGCGAAATAGACGTCCTGGCTGCAGTTGTGGAAGCCAAGCCACAGGCCGAAACGGTCTGACAGCGAAACCTTCTCCTCAACCGCCTCGCTGGGATTGATGGCGGTTGAGCGCTCGTTTTCGACCATATCGCGCGGCATCAGGTGGCGGCGGTTCGACGTCGCGTAAAAGATGACGTTGTCCGGACGTCCTTCAATACCGCCCTCCAGCACAGCCTTCAGAGACTTGTATGAGGTATCGTCATAGTCGAATGAGAGGTCGTCGCAAAAAACGATCGCGCGGCGGCCGCCCGCCTTGATGATCGACAACAGCGCTGGCAGCGAATCGATGTCCTCGCGATGGATCTCAATCAACAGGATCTTGTCGGACTGGTCCAAGTTGACCTGCGCATGCGCAGCCTTGACCAATGACGACTTGCCCATGCCGCGGGCACCCCACAGCAGGGCATTGTTGGCCGGCAGGCCTTCGGCAAAGCGGCGGGTGTTGTCCACCAGGATGTCACGGACCCGATCGATGCCCTGCAGCAGGCTCATATCGACCTTGTTGACCGTCGGCACCGGTTGCAACCAGCGGCGGTCGGCATGCCAGACAAAGGCCTGCGCGGCATCCAGGTCATTTTCAGCGTCGCTGACCGGAGCCAGACGCTCCAGGGCATCGGCAATACGAGCGAGGACGGGCAACAGGTCGGGCTGATCCACGGTAGAATTCTCTCTGGCTTGAGGCACTTTTCAGACTGGGCCGCACGCTTAGGCGGCTGTGTCGCAGGCCGTCAATACCGCAAACCGCGCAACTGCGCCTAAGTATGACGCTGCCAAACCCGCGCAGGCATACCCGCATCCTTGCGCCCTGCACGCGCGTCGCTATAGTCCCGCCTTCGCCATTCCCCGTCGGCGCTCAATGGCTACGAGCGCTGCACCAGTTTATAGGAGCGCATTCATGCTCATTTCTCCCGCATACGCTCAAGCAGGTGGCGGTGACGCTGCCGGCATCATGAGTTTTCTGCCGTTGGTGCTGATCTTCGCTGTCTTTTACTTCCTGCTGATCCGTCCGCAGCAAAAGAAGATGAAACAGCACAAGGAAACAATCTCGACGCTGCGCCGCAACGACAAGATCGTGACCGGAGGCGGCATCATCGGCAAGGTCACCAAAGTCGTCGACGACAACGAAATCGAAGTCGAAATCGCGCCGAACACCGTGGTGCGGGTCGCACGCGCCACCGTCGCGGATGTGATTGCCAAAAGCGCACCTACCGGTGAGGCCGCGCGCCCAACGCCGAAGCCCGCGAACGATTCAGGCACGGGTGCCAAACAAGGCGGTCTGTCCGGCTTTCTGTCCAAAATCCGCGGCGAGTAAAAGCGCGCAATAGCATCGGGGTCGGCGGCTTATGCTGTATATCGAGCGCTGGAAGCTCATTCTCATAGCGATTACGTGCCTGTTGGGCTTCGTCTACGCAGCGCCAAACGTGCTGTTGAGCCGATCGGATGGCGATTCTGCCAGCACTCTGCCCTTCTATGTACCCTACCGCACAGTCAACCTGGGCCTCGACTTACGGGGCGGGTCCTATCTGCTGCTGGAAGTGCAATCTGATGTCATTGTGCGTGAACGGGTTGAAAGCCTGACGGACGTTGTCAGAAGCGCTCTGCGTGAAACCCGCGTGCAACGGCGCAACATGCGGATCGATGACAGCGGTGTATCGTTTGAGCTGCTAGACCCGACCAAGACCGAAGAAGTACGCCAGCACCTGCGCGAAGAAGATCCAACACTGCAGGTGGATACCACCCCAGAAGGTCGAATTCGCCTGTCGCTGCGCGAGAAAGACCTGTTGGAATTGCGGCATTCGGCGGTCAATCAGTCCATCGAAATTATCCGCCGCCGTATTGACGAAACCGGTACGCGAGAACCGATCATTCAACGCCAGGGTGACGACCGCATTATCGTGCAGTTGCCGGGTGTCGATAACCCACAACGAATGAAGGAAGTGATCGGCAAAACCGCCAAACTGACCTTCCATCTTGCGGACAGCACGACATCGCCGGCGGAGGCCCGGCAAGGGGCATTGCCAGCTGGCTCCATTATTCTGCCGGCCCAGGACAATCGCCGGCCGAACGAACCTGCCGAATATCTGGTTCGCAAGCGTGTAATCGTCGGCGGCGAAAGCCTTGTCGATGCCCAGCCGAATTTCCAGAACGGCCAGCCGGTGGTCTCCTTCCGCTTTGACACGATCGGCGCCCAAAAGTTCGGTCGCACCACCCAACAGAACGTCGGCAAGCCGCTAGCCATTGTCCTGGATGGTAAAGTCATCTCGGCTCCAGTCATCCGGGACGCCATTCTCGGTGGCAGCGGCATTATTTCCGGCACATTCTCCACGCAGGAAGTCCACGATCTGGCGCTGCTCTTGCGGGCTGGCGCTCTGCCAGCGCCACTGACGGTGCTGGAAGAGCGGTCGGTCGGCCCAGGGCTTGGCGCGGACTCCATTGCGGCGGGCAAACTCGCCAGCCTGATCGGCCTGGTCGCCGTCATCGTATTCATGATCGCCTGCTATGGCCTGTTCGGCATCTTTTCGGTCGTGGCGCTGTTGGTGAACATAGTGTTGATTGTTGCAACTCTTTCGATCTTGCAGGCAACGCTGACCTTGCCGGGCATTGCGGGTATCGTGCTGACCATCGGCATGGCGGTCGACGCCAACGTCCTGATTTTCGAGCGTATCCGCGAGGAATTGAGCAATGGGCGAACGCCGGCGACCGCAATCGATTCCGGCTTCCGCGCCGCCATGCGCACCATCGTCGATGCGAACCTGACCACGCTGATCGCAGCCATTGTGCTATTCAGCTTAGGCTCTGGTCCTGTGAAGGGCTTTGCCGTGACTTTGGCGTTGGGCCTGATCACGTCCCTGTATACTGCCGTTTATGTAACCCGGGCTATCGTCGTCATCTGGATGCGGCGCACCCGTCCTAAAGCTCTGCCTATATGAACCGCGAGAGGACTACAGCACTATGAAACTCCTCCGCCTCGTCCCTGAGCGCCCCAACCTAAATGTCATGCAATGGCGCAAGCCAGCGTTCGTGTTTTCGTTGGTGGTCATCCTGGCGTCTGTCGTGGTCGTGTTCGCCCCTGGCCTGAATTTCGGCATCGACTTTCGCGGCGGCACGGTCGTCGAGATCCGCACCCAAGGTCCGGCCGATACCGCCGACCTCCGCTCCAAACTTGGCGATCTCGGGTTGGGCGACGTGTCATTGCAGCGCTTCGGCTCGGAAACGGATGTCATGATTCGGGTCGAGAAGCAGGCGACCGAAGACCAGACAATCGTCATCAAAAAGATACAGGAGGCGCTTGGGCCCGGTATCGAGTATCGCAGGACCGAATTTGTCGGCCCGACCGTGGGTGAGGAACTGAAGGAGGCCGGCTTTATC
>JAPOJR010000102.1 GCA_029978325.1 Alphaproteobacteria bacterium
GGTACAGAACCCAATTCAATTCTTCGAACACACACGCTTGGTGATTTTCTGAAACCCCTGGAGCCTCAGTACTCTTTTGCCAGATCAGGATCGACTCAAGAAATTTCCAAGATTTTCTATGATTTTACCCGGAATAGCCGCACCACATGACAATAGGTGCCTCAGACGACACCAGCTTTCGCCAACTCCGACAGTTCTGCCTCTGTTTTGCCGAGAAGACCGCTATAGATCTCCAAATTATGCGCGCCGATCTCAGGGCCGGCGTGGGTGATGCGGCCGGGAGTGCCCACCAGACGGGGCGAGATGCCGGGCATGACGACCTCGCCCAATTCCGCGTCCGGCACGTGGGCAATGTTCTCGCGGGCCGCGAAGTGCGGATCACGGGCGATATCCTCGGCGCGGTAGATGCCGCCGAAGGGGACATTGAGGCCAACCAGCAGCGGCTCGATCTCATCGAAATTGAGGCTGGCGACCCAGTCCTCGCACATCTGCTCCATCTCGTCGGCGCGCTTGTTGCGCTCGGCCGCGGTCTTGTAGCGCGGATCGTCGGCCAGTTCCGGCTGGCCCATCGCCTTCGCCAAACGCGGCCAGACGCCATCGCCGCCGGCCGCGATCTGCACATAGCGGCCATCCTTGGTCAGGAAGGTGCCGGCGGGCGTGAAGGTCGGGTTGCGGTTGCTGATGCGCTCGCGATTGGTGCCGTTCCGGAAATAGTCCACCATCATGTCGGCGGTGATGCGGAACGGGGCTTCATAGAGCCCTTGGTCGATCAGTTGTCCCTCGCCATTGCCGCCATTGGCGTCGCGGTGATAGAGCGCGAACATCGTGGCGAGCGCCGCGAACGTGCCGGTGTTGTAGTCCGCCGTCGCAAAGGCCGGGCGCACCGGAATGCGGTCCGGGAAGCCCGTCGGGTACATATAACCTGAAAAACCCAACGCAATACGGTCATAGCCGGAGCGCTTGGAATATGGCCCCACCTGCCCATAGCCGGAGACGCGGGTCATGATCAGCTTCGGGTTCAGGGCGTGCACCACATCCCAGCCCAGACCCCATTTTTCCAGCGTGCCGGGGGTGAAGTTCTCGACCAGCACGTCAGCGGTGGCGATCAGTTCCTTGAGGATCGCCTGCCCCTCCGGCACGCGCAGGTTCAGGGTAACGGATTTCTTGTTCCGCCCCTCCACCAGCCAGTTGCCGGAGCGGTTGGCCTTGCCGTTCACCGGCGAGCCGCGGAGCGCGTCGCCCCTGCCCGGCTGCTCCACCTTGATCACCTCCGCACCGAAGTCGCCCAGCATGGTGGCGCAGAAGGGGCCGGCGATCAGCGTGCCGATATCGATCACGCGGATACCGGAAAGGGGCAGGTTTTCGGTCATTTTCTTCTTGTTCCTTGTGGTGCGAGCGGCGTCATCCTCTGATGTCATTGCGAGCGGAGCGAATCAACCCAGGCCAAGTTTGCAGCTTGCATCGGCCTGGGTTGGTTCGTCACCCCTTCACTACGCTTCGGGGGCTCCTCGCAATGACGAACTAGGAGCTACTCAGCCGCCACGGCTTTGCCGCTGCCGTCCGCCTCGCGGCGTTCCTTGGCGACGCGCTTGACCTCATCGAATTCCGCCCGGCGGCGGGCGATCTCTTCGGCCGGGATGCGGTCGAGGTTCTGGTAGTCGAGCTTCCAGTCCGCGTCGTCGTTCCAGTGCTGCGGGTTCTGCAGCGTGGTCCGCGCGTGGGTGGCGCTCTCCAGCAGGTCAAGAGCCAGAGCCAGCGTCTGGCGCTGCGATTCCGGCTCGTGCGGCTTGCCGGCGGCGTTGCCGAGCGGGAAGTCTGAGAACAGGAAGCGCGGCACGCCAGCGTGCTCAACGATGTCTTTTGCGCAGCCCATGATGACGGTCGGGATGCCGTGTGCTTCGAGATAGCGTGCGGTCAGACTCACGGTCTGGTGGCACACCGGTCAAGCAGCAACGATAACAGCAGCCTCAACCCCATCCTTGCGCAGTTCGGCCAGCACGTCCGGGCAATCCTGCTCAACCGTGGTGATCTGGCTGCGGTTGGTGGGGGTGCCGATGAAGCGTTCGGAGAGCTTGCCGATCCGGCCAGCCGCCTCTGTCGCCTTCAGCGCCTTCAGCGGGAAGTAGCTGTTGATGTCGGCAGCGGTGGTGTGCTTGCGGTCGATACCGATGTGAGAGACGCGCACATCCGGCTCGCCCTCGATCGACTGGGTATAGACCCGGTAGAACTTTGCCGCCGCGTTATAAGGCGCGCCCGGCCCCTGGTCGCCCTTGCCGGGCTGGTAGGGCGCCGCCGTGACGACAAGGCCGACCTTGGTCTCGGACAGCGGCTTGGCGAGCTTCGTAAACGGAACGTCCCGGTATTGCGCCCACCGGTAGGGATTGCCGTAGCCGAGTGCGAGATAATAGTCCCGCAGTCGCTGCATATACGGTATCGGCGCGTCATGGGCTGGCGCAAAGCCCATCGCCGCGTCGATTTCCGACTGACTGGTCATAGGATTCCTTTCCAGATTGCCTTCAGGCCTTCGCTGAAGGAGCGGGTGCCGGCGCATTGCAGCCGCAGCCCATTGCGGGGAAGTATGGAGCCTTTCGCCGTGCTAAATCAATCTTAACCCGGCAATCCGGCGGCTACGCGTCAAAAAATGCCGAGCGCGAGACCGGCGGCCATCGCCGCCCCCAGGTCACGGCAAGGACTCAGCTGTTCCGCAGACAGCCTCTTTTCCGCCAGAATGGCCTCGGTGGTCTGCGCGTGGGTGCAGACGATCAACGGCGGCTGAACTTCGCGCAACCGCCAGCCAGTGGCAATGCGCGCTGTCTGGCGTGCCGCATTCTGGCCGTCCGATCCGGCGCACACCATTTGCGCATAGGGACGCCCCTCGATACGGCCCAGCACAGGATAATAGCAGCGGTCATAGAAATCCTTCATGACGCCGGCAATGGCCGCAAGGTTTTCCGGGGCGCAAAAGAGATAGCCGTCCGCAGCCAGCAGATCGTCGGGCCCGGCCTCCACAGCAGTTTTGAGCACTGTAGGCGCCTCTAAAGCCGCTGCGGCAGCGGCGGTCGAGGCCATCTGGCGGCTGCCGCCCGTGCGCGAATGATAAACAATCAGGAGCTGGGGCATCGGTCCAACCGCATTTCGTCTTTCTGCAATATCCGCTGGGCATTGTCCGTCGGTCCGGGCATGCTTCGGATAGAACGACCATACGCGCCAGCTTGGCACAAGGCCCCGAACCGTCCCATTGTTTCTAATACAGGCCCGCACACAAGAACCGCTTTAAGGGAAATTGGCCAGATGGATGCCCGCCTCCCCCCTGAACTTGAAGACTTCCGGAACGAAGTCCGCACATTCCTGAACCAGCGGTTGCCGCACGATATTCGCGACCGTTGGCAGGAAACGCCCAATGTCTTGTTCGCCAACCGGGACGATACCGTGCGCTGGCAAAAAATCCTGCACGAGCGCGGTTGGTCGGTGCCGACATGGCCGGTGGAATGGGGCGGACCCGGTTGGGACGTGATGCAACGCTATGTGTTCGAGATCGAAACTGCCCTGGCCAGCGCGCCGCCGCCGCCGAATGCCGGACCGCGTATGATCGGGCCAGTGCTGATGCAGTACGGCACGCCAGCACAGAAAGCGCGCTTCCTGCCCCGGATCGCGTCAGCCGATGACTATTGGTGCCAAGGATACTCGGAACCGGGCTCCGGTTCGGACCTTGCGGCGCTATCGTTAAAGGCGGAATTGCAGGGCGACGAATATGTGCTGAACGGCTCGAAAATCTGGACGACGCTGGCGCATGAGGCCGATTTTATGTTCGCGCTGACGCGGACCGATAACTCCGGCCGGAAGCAGGAGGGCATTACCTTCCTGCTGTTGGACATGAAATCGCCGGGACTGACCGTCCGGCCCCTGCCCTATATCTCCGGCGTTCACGAGTTCAATCAGGTGTTTTTCGACGATGTGCGCACGCCCGTGTCGATGCGCATCGGCAAGGATGGCCAGGGCTGGGAGATAGCAAAATACCTGCTGGAGTTCGAGCGCGGCGGCAACTTCCTCTCGGGCCGCATCCGCGCAGGGCTAGACCGGGCAAAGCGGGCCGCAAAGTGGTCCGGCGTTTGGGATGACGCCGATTTCCGCCGCCGCTATGCCGACCTGGAAGTCCGGGCCGAAACGGTAGCCTGGACGGAAATGAAAATTCTGGACCGGGCAACGAAAGGGGGGCGCCCAGGTGCGAACTCCTCCTATATCAAACTGCTGGGCGCCGAGATGAACAAGGACGCCACCGAGCTGGCGATGGAGGCCGTCGGCTATTTCGGCCATTGGGGCCGCGCCTCGGGCGGAGAAAATATAGGTCCGGGCGGCCCGATGGACGCCAGTCCGATGAACGCGAGCGACCGGTATTTCAACCACCGCGCCAACTCGATCATGGGCGGTACCAACGAAATTCAGCACGACGTCATTGCGAAGCAGATGTTGCGTCTCTAGCTGATGGGTCTGAAGGACCGGACCAACGAAAGGCCAGCCATGCCCAACGCGATTATCGACGCCTTCGCTCTACCGAAGGGCCCTTGGCCGACCCTGGACCCGTTCCTGTTCTGCGTGCACCACGACGACCGCTATCCCGCCGGCGCAGACAACATGGGACCGCAAGCGAGCCTCGCGGGGCGGCAAATCGGCCAGGACTTCAGCGGCAAGGATGGCTGGAGCATGTACCACGGCGACCGCGTTCCGGGCTTTCCGCAACACCCGCACCGCGGGTTCGAGACCGTGACGGTGGCGCGCCACGGCTATATCGACCACTCGGATTCGCTGGGCGCAAGGGCTCGCTTTGGCGAGGGCGATCTGCAATGGATGACTGCCGGGCGCGGCGTGGTGCATTCCGAGATGTTTCCGCTGCTGAACCGCAACGCCGGCAATCCTACGGAGTTGTTCCAGATCTGGCTGAACCTGTCGGCGCGCAACAAGATGGCCGAGCCGCACTTCGCCATGTTTTGGCGGGACGATATCCCGCGGCATCGTCTCAAAGACGCCGAGGGGCGCGCCATTGAGGTGGTGACATACGCCGGTGCGTTCGCAAACGGCGGCAAGATGCCGTCGCCGCCACCAGCCTCATGGGCGGCACAGCCAAACAACCAGGTGGTGGTATGGACGGTCCGGCTGGCGGCAGGAGCCCGATGGACGGTGCCGGCAACGGGCGCCGGCTGTAACCGGCGGCTCTATTTCTTCCGCGGTCAGGAATTGGCATTCGCCGAAGGGCGGTTGCCTGCAGGGCACGGCGTAACGCTTACTCCGGGCACGGCGGTAGAGATCGCCAACGGCGATGCGGAAGGCGAATTGCTGCTGCTCGAAGGCCGGCCGATCGGCGAGCCAGTGGCGCAACATGGGCCGTTTGTCATGAATCCCCGCCAGGAATTGCAGCAGGCGTTCCAGGACTACAACCGCACCCGGTTTGGCGGCTGGCAATGGTCCGACGCCGGCCCCGCGCATCCGCGCGACGCCGGCCGCTTTGCCGAATACCCGGACGGCACCGTGCTGCGTCCGGAAGCCAACGCCTGAACCGGCCTATTCCGCAGCAACGGCCTCGCTGAGCGGCATTCCATCCACGCGGGTTTCGCCCTTGAGGTTATCGACGGTGACGTGCGTATCGTACCAGGTCAGGCGCGGCTTGACGCCAAAACGCTTGGTCAGGTTGACGAGCAGTTCGTCGGTATACCAAGCCTCAGCGGCCGCCCGGCTCTCCCACAGATAGACGCCGCCACCGCCGGCATCGCCATTCAGGTAGTCCTTGCGGATCAGGCCCTTGGGCGCGAGGGCGCGATAGGTCGGGGCGGAGGCTGTGCCGGAAGCGATGGCCTGCTCGTGGCTGCGCTTTGGCAGGTCGAACTGAACGATGACGATGCAGTGGCTCATGGGGGGACTCCTCATCTTTACGTCCAGGCAGCCTGCCCCGGAACGCTCCGGGGTGCAACCGGTTCAGCGGGCTGCCGCTACGCCGCGGTCCAGCCGCCGTCGATGGGCAGGACCGCGCCGGTGATGTCATTGCCGGCAGGGCTGCAAAGGAAAGCCGCCAGGGCCGCCACATTGGCCGGATCGACGAAGCGCCCGGTCGGATGGCGTTCGCCGACATAGCGGCGGGTGACCGCCTCCACCGGCTCGCCCTGCTCCGCCGCCATCGCCTCGATCTTGCCGAGGATGGCGGGGCTGGGCACGCTGCCGGGAGCCAGCGCATTGCAGGTAACGCCATGCGCCGCGGTCTCCAGCGCCACAGCGCGCGTGAAGCCGATCAGGGCTGTCTTGGTGGTGACATAGTCGACCCGGTTCTCTGCCCCGCGAAAGCCGTAGACCGACGCCAAGTTTAGGATGCGGCCCCAGCCCTGCGCCTTCATATGCGGCAGCGCAAGGCGGACGCCGTGGAAGGCGGAAGAGAGGTTGACGGCCAGCGCCGTGTCCCAATCCTCGGTGCGCATGTGCTCGATTGGGCCGGGGTTCCGCACCACTGCGTTGTTGACCAGGATATCGACGCCGCCAAAGCGCTCAGCCGCGCGGGCGTGCATCGCCTCGATAGCGGCGACGTCGCGGAGGTCGGCGGGGTCGAACACGGCCTGGCCGCCATGCGCCGCCGCAATCCGCGCGGCTGCCGCTTCTCCCTCGCCGGGCGGGCAGAGGCCGTTGAGCACAACGGATGCTCCCTCCGCCGCCAGCTTGTCGGCGATGGCGAAGCCGATGCCGCCGACGGAGCCGGTGACGAGTGCGCTTTTGCCTTTCAGCATGGTATCCGGCCTCCCCTCAGGCCGCCGCCAGGCGCGAAACCGCGCCGGCGTCCGTGGCCTCGTCCAGGACCCAGACGGCGTCGATCAGCGGTTGCACCGGCTTCGGAAAGCCGGCCCGTGCCGCGAGCATGCGCAGCTTGTCTTCTAGTTCGGCATCGGTGAGTGGGTTTTCCGGCGAGCCGCGCGCCGCCTCAATTTCAACCGTCTCGCGGCTGCCATCGGCCAGGAGGAAGGTCGCGTGCACCGCAGCGATATCCATGGCTGCGTCGTCGATGAAGGTGAGCGCGGGCCGGCCCTCGCGCAGGGTTTCCGCAACGGCGGCATCGCTGAAGGCATCCAGCCCGGCCTCGCCGCGGCGGAAGGCGATGGCAATGGCATGCTGGGCGCTGACCTGGGCCTCGCGGCCGGTCGCGACATCCGGCCGGTCGGTGCGTTGGCGCAGGAACGGATTGCCGCGCAACTCGACGGCCGTCACCGCAGCAGGGTCAAAGCCGGGACGCTGGGCAAAGGCCAGGGCCGCATCGATCACCGGGTTCAGCACGATCCCGGCTGGGTAGGGCTTGTAGGTGTTCTTGGCGATCTCCCACACCTCGCCCAGGCCGCCGGTCAAGGCAGCGGCGTTCGGGTTGTCGGCATAGACCTTCAGAAAGCCGCGCTCGCCGGAAAGCGGCGCTGGCGGGCCGGAATAATCCGCCTCAGCCAGCAGGGCCGACAGCAGGCCGAGCCGGGCCGCATTGCCGACACTCAGGCTCTTCGACATGGTGCCAAGCGTCTCGACGATCCCGCCGGCCTGCGCCGCCGCATTGCCCAAGGCCCAGACGAACTGCTGCGCGCTCAGTCCCGCCAGCGCGCCAGCGCCGACCGCCGCACCAAAAACTCCGCAGGTGGAGGTGATGTGCCAGCCACGGGCGTAATGGTAGGGCGAGACCGCATTGCCCAGCCGGCATTCGATCTCCCCGCCCAGTACGAAGGCGCGCAGCAGAGCCAATCCAGAGACCGGGCGTTGCTCGGCAAACGCAAACAAGGCCGGGGCGAGCGGGGCAGCCGGGTGGATAATCGTCGTCGGGTGATTGTCGTCATAGTCGAAGATATTGGCGGCCATGGCGTTGATAAAGGCCGCAAACGCCGGATCGCAGCGTTCGGACCGGCCCACGAGCGACACGGTGCCGGCGCCGGAGAACGGCATGAGGGTCGCCAGCGCCTTTTCCACAGCCGGTTCACGACAACCCGAGAACGCCGTGGCGAAAATATTCAGGATGGAACGCTTGGCCTCGTGGCGGACAGCCGGCGGGATATCGGCCCACCGCAGGTCTGCAGCGAAAGTCGCCCACTGCCGCTCAACACTTCCGGGCGGAGGAAAAGGATTTTCGGACATAGTACGGAGAACTTTCGCACGCCATCTGGTCCGTGCCGTCAGGCGCATTTTTCGGGAAGCGGATTGCTCGACGGCAGTTTGCTGCGTAGCCTCTGCCAGGACAATGCCCGACTGCACGCCAGCCGATCGAAACACACCGGAGTTGCCAAATGAACCAGCCCAAGCCCCAAACCTCCGCCCAGGATTTGAAAGCGTGGCTGCACGATGGCGGCGAGATCGCCTTGCTCGATGCGCGCGAAGAATGGACGTTCGGCAAGCGGCACCTGCTGCTGGCGTCGTGCGTGCCGCTATCGCGCATGGAACTGATGGTGGATGACCTGGTGCCGCGCCGCGATACCCGCATCGTATGGTGCGACGATGGCGAAGGTCTGGCCGAAACCGCCGCCCAACGCATGGCAGTACTTGGCTATTCCAACGTCTCCGTCCTGGCCGGCGGCGTAAAGGGATGGGAGGCCGCCGGCTATCGCATTTACAGCGGCGTGCACGTTCCCTCGAAAGCTTTTGCGGAAGTGGTGGAGCATGAGGCCGGCACGCCCTATGTAACGGCGGAACAGATCAAGGAATTCATCGACACGAACGCCAACGTCGTCATCTACGACAGCCGCTCCTACGAGGAATACAACAACAACAGCATCCCGACCGCGATCAGCGTGCCGGGCGCGGAGCTGGTCTACCGCTTCACCGACCTGACGCCTTCCGAAGACACGCTGGTGATCGTCAATTGCGGCGGGCGCACGCGCTCCATCATCGGCGCGCAGTCGCTGATCAATGCGGGCTTCAAGAACAAGATCGTGTCGATGAAAGACGGCACCATGGCCTGGCACCTGGCCGGCTATGATGTGGTGAACGGCGCAACCCGCCGCCCGCCCGACGTCTCGGAGAAGGGCCGGCAGGCAGCGTTCGAAGGTGCAGCGCGGGTCCGCCAGCTCTGCGATGTGCAGGAGATCGACTTCGCGACGCTGGAGCAGTGGCGCGGCGAGGCGGCGACGAAAACCACCTACGTCATCGACGTGCGCACGCCCGAGGAATACGAGGCCGGGCACTTGGCCGGCGTGCGCTCGGCCCCCGGCGGGCAATTGGTGCAGGAAACTGACAGCCACATGGCTGTCTGGGGAGCGCGTGCCGTCATCGTCGATGACAACGGCGTGCGCGCGACCATGACGGCCTCCTGGCTGAAGCAGATGGGCTGGGCCGACGTTGCGATCCTCAAGATGGACGCGCTCGGCGGGTCCGGTGGCGCGCTGGTGAAGGGCCGGCATGTGCCGAAGGCGCTGGGCTTTGATGCGGGGACCGTCGGCAGCATCTCCGCCGCCGATCTGAAGCAGGCTCTGGACGCCGGCACCGCGGTCGTGGTCGATTTCGCCGACAGCCGCAGTTATGGCCGGGGACACATCCCCGGCGCCTGGTTCTCGACGCGCGCACGGCTGGGACAGGCTCTGGCGAAGCTGCCAAAAGGCCGTACTCTGGTCTTCACCTCGCCCGACGGCGCGCTTGCCGGTCTGGCCACCGCCGATGGCATCGCTCCGGAAGCGAAAGTGCTGGCAGGCGGCACCGAGGCCTGGGTCGCTGCCGGCCTGCCGCTGGAGCAGGGCCACACGCATATGGCGGACGAGGCTGACGATGTCTGGCTGTCCGCCCGCGAGCGTGGCCAAAACCGGGAGGACGCGATGCGCGAGTATCTCGCCTGGGAAATCGATCTGGTCAACCAGATGGCCACCGACGACGATCACCGCTTTCAGGTGGCCGTGCCGTAAGCATCCTCCTATCCGGAAGCAAACCAGGCCCCAATCCGGATGGATCGGGGCCTAGAATAAGACAATAGCCTGAAGTGATCGCCTCAGGCGTTGCCAAGCACCTTGCTCGATTGCGGGTCGAGCAGATGCATGTGGCTCATATTCGCCGACAGCGCGGTATTCTGGCCGGCTTGCGGGTTGGCGCTCGGGTCCATTCGGGCGCAAACTTCGGCCCCGTTCATCGTGAAATACGCCAGCGTCTCCATACCCATCGGCTCGACAACGTCCAGCACGGCCGACATCGGCGCAACCGACTCACCTTCCCGGGGGTGCCGCACTTCGGTCAAATGCTCCGGGCGAATGCCGAACTCCAATTTTTTGCCGACATGGTCGCGATAAGCGCCTGTCCGGTCCGCCGGGACAGCCAGCGAGATATCACCGGACAAACGAACCACCAGACCACTGCCCGCCTTCTCCAGGGTGCAGGGGATGAAGTTCATGGCGGGTGAACCGATGAAGCCAGCAACGAACCGTGTTGCCGGGTGGTGGTACAGTTCGTTCGGCGTGCCGACCTGTTCGATAATGCCGTTGTTCATCACGACGACCCGGTCGGCCAGGGTCATAGCCTCGACCTGGTCATGGGTGACGTAGACGGTCGTAACCGGCACCTTCTGGTGCACGCGCTTGATCTCGGTCCGCATCTGCACACGCAGCTTGGCGTCGAGGTTCGACAGCGGCTCGTCGAACAGGAACACCTTGGGATTGCGCACGATGGCGCGCCCCATCGCGACGCGCTGGCGCTGGCCGCCGGAAAGCTGGCGCGGCTTGCGGTCCAGCAGGTCTTCGATATTCAGGATACGGGCAGCCTCGTCCACGCGCTTCTTGATTTCCTCCTTCGCGAAGCGTTTCAGGCGCAGCCCGAACGACATATTCTCCGCCACCGTCATATGCGGGTAGAGCGCGTAGTTCTGGAACACCATGGCGATGTCCCGGTCCTTCGGCGGTACGTCGTTCACGACGGTATCGTCGATCTTGATCGCACCGCCGGTGATCTCCTCCAGCCCGGCGATCATGCGGAGCGTGGTGGACTTGCCGCAGCCCGACGGCCCGACCAGCACGACGAATTCCTGGTCGGCTATGGTCAGGTCGATGCCGCGCACCGCGAGCACCTCGTCATATTTCTTGACGACTTTGTGCAACGAAACTTCGGCCACGGGATTACCCTTTCGTCGCGCCGGAAGTGAGACCGGCGATGTAGTAGTCCATAAGGAAGGCATAGATGACGAGCGGCGGCGCAGCGCCCAACAATGCGCCGGTCATGATCTGGCCCCAGTTGAAAACATCACCCTTGATCAGTGTCGTCGTGATACCGACCGGCAGGACCAACTGATCGATCGAAGTCGTAAACGCCAAGGGATAGAGGAACTGCGCCCATGACACAGTGAAGGCAAAGATGGTCGCCGCGATGATGCCGGGCAGCGCCACCGGGATAAAGATCTTGGTCAGCGTCTGGATCCAGGTCGCGCCATCGATCAGCGCTGCCTCGTCCAGCTCCTTTGGAATTGATGCGAAATAGCCGATCATTATCCAGGTGCAAAACGGTACGGTGAGCGTCGGATACAGGATCAACAACACCCACCAATGGTTGATCAATTCAATGCCGGTCAGCGCCTTAAATTCGGCAAAAATCTTGAACAGCGGGATGAACAGCAAGGTTTCCGGCACCAGGTAGGTCAGGAACACGCCTGTTGCCAGAATGCCGGAGCCCCAGAACTTCATCCGTGACAGCGCAAATGCCGAAGGCACGGCAATCAGCATGGTGATGGTCACCACGCAAACCGACACCAAG
>JAPOJR010000103.1 GCA_029978325.1 Alphaproteobacteria bacterium
TAATCAGATGAACGACTTTTTGGTAGACGATGCCGCCGGCGCAACCCCACTGCATCTGCTGCCGGCCAGTGATTGGGAAGCATGGATTGCCAACCGACCCGATAGCGAGCAGGCCTGGACCAAAGCTGCTGGCTTCTCTGCCAAAGCGGGCAGTGTCTGCCTGGTGCCTGCACGTGACGGTACCGTCGGTGCGGTGCTGGCAGGGATGGGAGAAGAGCAGCCGATGTGGGCCGCCGGCGCGCTGACGACCAAGCTGCCGGGAGGCACCTACCGTCTTGCCGATCTATGGGACGAAGCTCAGGCAACCGACATCGCGGTCGGCTTTGCGCTCGGCGGTTATCAGTTTGGGCGCTACAAGGATGCCAAGCCGGCTCAAGCCCGCCTGGCTTGGCCAATGGGTGCGAACCGTGGGGTCGCTGCAGCAATTATCGACGGTATTACCTTGGCGCGCGACCTGATCAACACACCGGCCAACGACCTGGGCCCAGAGGAACTCTGCGCGGCCGCACGGGCTTTAGGGGAGCGGTTTGGTGCAGAGGTCAGTGAGATTGTCGGGGATGACCTGCTGACGCAGAACTACCCTACTGTCCATATGGTCGGCAGGGCCGCGACACGCGTGCCCCGGCTTGTGGATCTGCGATGGGGCAAGGCGGATGCGCCGAAGGTCACGTTGGTCGGCAAGGGGGTTTGCTTCGATTCGGGCGGCCTTGACCTGAAACCGGCCAGTGGAATGTTGCGGATGAAGAAGGATATGGGCGGCGCCGCTAACGTGCTGGCGCTGGCCAACATGATCATGGCAACGGATATGCCGGTGCGCCTGCGTGTTTTAATCCCGGCAGTTGAGAACGCCGTCAGCGGCAACGCCATGCGCCCGCTGGACGTGGTGAGAACCCGCAAGGGCCTGACCGTCGAGGTCGGCAACACAGACGCCGAGGGCCGCCTGATCCTCTGCGATGCCCTGGCCGAGGCGGATACGGAAAAGCCGGATATTCTGCTGGACTGTGCGACGCTGACCGGCGCGGCCCGAGTGGCGCTCGGCACCGACCTGCCGGCGTTATTCTGCAACAATGATAGCCTTGCCGCAGAATTGCTGAGTGCCGGCGACCAGGTCGGCGACCCAACTTGGCGGCTGCCACTACACCAACCCTACAAAGACATGCTGAAGAGCGACGTGGCCGACCTCAACAATGTTTCGGAGGGCGGCTTTGGCGGCGCGATTACAGCGGCGCTCTATCTTGAGCATTTCGTGTCGACGTCGACCGCCTGGGCGCACATCGACATGATGGCCTGGAACAATAGCACCAAACCCGGTCGCCCGCGCGGCGGCGAGGCGCAGGGCATGCGCGGCGTCTTTCAGATGCTGCGCCGCCGCTTTGCGTAAACCTGCAAGGAGTATCGCTATGGCTATCACCGCAAAACCTCTGCCGGCAGGCTTTGGCATTGAAATCGACGGCCTGGACGCCAACCGCGACCTCTCGGACGCCGACCGGACCATGGTGCTGAATGCGTTCCACGATCATTCGGTTGTGGTCCTGCGCAACGTCTTCATGGACGACGACAGCCAGGTGCGATTCAGCCAGGTGTTCGGCGAGGTCGAGGTCTCGCTGGGCGCCAATCCTTCGAGTGGCACCAAATTCTCGCGGCAATCGAACATTGACATTGCGTCCGGCGGCCTCATCCCGCCGGATGACCGGCGCATGGCATACCAGAAAGGCAACTATCTCTGGCACATGGACAGTTCGTTCAAGCAGCGCAGCTCTCTTTGCTCGATCCTGTCGGCCCGCGAAGTGCCGCCGGAGGGCGGCAACACCGAGTTTTGTTCGACCCGGCTGTTGTACGAAAGCCTGTCCGATGCGGAAAAGTCCAAGCTCGACACCCTGACAATCGAGCACGATATCCGCTACTCCCGCGGCCTGACCGGCTTCAAATATACCGAGCAGGAAGCCAAGAACTTCCAGACTGCGCCGCACAAGCTGGTGCGGACCAACCCGCACAATGGCCGCAAGTCTTTGCTGATCGGCATCCACGCCTGGCGCATCGCCGGCTGGGACGACGAACCGAGCCGCCAGCTGATCGATTCGCTGAACGCGCGGGCGGAGGCAACCGGGATCTACAGCCACAAATGGCTGCCTGGCGACGTGGTGATCTGGGACAATCAGGCCACCTTGCACCGCGCCACCGCCTACGACACCGTCAAATACCGCCGGTTGATGCAGCGGACGACGATTGCGCTGCCGTGAACGGAGGCATGTTTTAAGCGGAGCTCTGGCGGGAACTGCCACCGAAACCCGATTTGATCCAAATCATTGCCGCACCCCGATCCCAGACAACAGCATCCCGGTAAATATTTGTACCAACTATCCCGGGAGTACCGTTCAATGGCCACCGCAACGCTCGCAGAGATGGACCGGCTGATCCTGGACGGCAAGTTTCACGACGCCACTGAAGCCTTCTGCCGCCTCGCCAAGGACGGGCACAGTTTCAAGGACCTGGCGCTGCACGCGATGAGCACTGCCGCGCCGTATCTGCATGTGCCAGCACATGAAAAATTGCTGCCCAATGGTGAGTTCCGCAACGTCAACTATGACCATACCATGCTGGGCATTCGCGCCGGCATGCAGCTCTCGCCCTGGCTTTCCGATACCGAGAAGAACCTCGGCATTCTTCAGGGCATGTACTACATCCCGCAGGGGTTGGACGTCTGGTCGCAACTGGAATGCGGCTTCCCTGGTCACTATGCGCGCGAGCAGGAAAAATGTGCGGAGGACGACCTCGGCCACACGCTCAACGTCCACTTCCCAGACCAGGAGCCGCTGACCGACGGCAGCGTGGACGAGCGTTTCGACAAGATGTTCCTGGCACTCACCCAGGGCGATAAGGCCAAGAGCTATGGTTATTTCCTGGGGCTCGCTGCCGAGCCGGAGCAGCGGCAGCGGCTGAAGGATACGCTGCTGTTCGCCTCGATCATCGACCAGCAGGAATATAATTCTTTCCGCCGCGTCCGCCATATCGGCCACAAGGCGATCCGCACCCGCGCCATGTTCGACCTGGCCGACTGGGTCGGCTGGGACAAGGCAAAGCCGTTCTTTTATCTGGGCGTGCCGGATGTCTGCAACGCGCCGATCTTCCACTCGCTCTACGACCATGCCTCGTTCCTGCTGAACCTGGCGTTCAAGGGCGGGCAGTTCCACATCATGGACCGCAACACCGGCAAGCTGCCGGAGGAAGACCAGGACCGCCTGCGCGACCTGATCGTTTCGGGCGACACGACCGCGGTGGCGGACGCGATCACCGGCTTTCTGAAACAGGGCGTGGCGCCGTTGGAGATTTCCAACGTCGTCAACATCGCGCACGCAACGCATTCGGTCACGCGCCTGCGCTCGCCCATCGCCTACACCGTGCCGATGCACAGCTTCGACTATGCGAACGTCGTAAACTACTGGCTGCGCAACTATAAGAATCCAGCACAGGCGAAGGCCATCTATCTCTCTGCCTGGTTCGTGACCGACACGATCCACGAGATCGACTCCTATCCGGATTTCCCCGGCCCGACCAAGCCGGACCCGGACAGCCAGCGGGAGTGGGCCCAGGGGATCGCGACCGACCGGCTGCTGGCTGAACTGGAAGACTCTGTGTTCGCGCAAGACCCATCCCGCGCCGTCGCACTGGTGCGCGAGTGGAACCGGCGACATCCGGCGGAGCAGAAGGGCTCGCGCGAGCCGCTGATCCGCATGCTGGCCCACTGCGCCGGCAAATATCAGGGCGACGCCCATATCTTCCGCAACGCGACGTCGGTGATCGAAGAATACCAACTCAACACAGCAAGTCCGTCGCGGAAGGACATCCTGTTCGAGTTCTGGGCGCACTTCCTGTCATTCTACATGAAGCGCACGCTCGCAACCGATTGTTACGACATGTATCATCGGTATTTCGGCAACGGCGCGGCGAAGGCAGCCTAGCCCCTCACCCGGTCGCCGGCCAAGTCACGCGGCCGCATCAGGACAAAGGCGATCCGTCCCGCCAGCATGGCCGCGGCAAGGGTGCCGAAGGCAATGCCCCAGCCCTGCTGGCTCATGCCGCCCGCAGCATCCAGGGTGAAGCCGATGACCAGAGGCCCGACAAAGCCACCTGCGTATCCCAGCATGGAATGCACCGCGAGGGTGGCGCCACGGCGCGCCGGGTCGGCAGCGCCAGCGGCTCCGGCGGTCAAGGACGAGGAATCCAGCCAGATCACTGCGCCATAGCCCAGGATGAATGCCACGGCCAAGCCGTAGGAATAGGAACCAAACCAGCCGATGGTCAGCCCGCAGAGTATGCTGAGGCCCATGGCTAGCGCGACCAGCCGCTGCCGCCCGAGCCGGATCGACATCTCGTTGCCGAACACGCTGACACCCGTCCCCAACAGCCCCATCACCGTCGCCGCGGCGGTCGGCGGGAACCAGGAGTCGTCCGTCCCGGTCGATAGCGCCACCCAGGCAAGAAAGGCCACGCACCAGCCGCGCATGGCGTTCATCTCCCAGGTGTGGACGCAATAGGCGAGGCTGTAGGCGAGCGCGGAGGTGTTGCGGAACACCGGGCCGAAATCAAACAGTTTCGCGCCGTTCTTCGGCTTCGGCTCCTGCCAGGGGGCGGCAAACGCGACGATCAGCCAGGCCGCCAGCGCACAAAGGCCACTGAGCCAGAACGCCGTCTGCCAGTCCCAGATGCTCGCCACCTGTCCGGCCACCAGGAACGAGGCCGAGCCAGAGATGCCGATGCTGGCGGCATGGCCCGCCGTGGCCCGGCTCAGCAGCCGCGCGTCCACACGGTCCGCCAGCAGTTTCAGGCCGGTCATGTAGGTACCGGCCCAGCCGATGCCGGCCAGCGCCCGGCAGACCATCGCACTCCAGAAGCCATCGGCGAACAGGGCAAAGCCCAGATGGCCCAGGACCGTGAAGCCGACTCCCAGAAGATAGATCCGCTTCGGGTCGATCCGGTCTGTCGATGTCACCAGAATCGGCACAGAGACTGTGTAGGCGGCATAGAGCATGCTGGTAATCCAGCCGGCCTCGCTGTTGGTCAGGCCCCAGCGCTCGACAAAGCCGGGCAGCAAAGCGGGCCAGGCGTAGGCCCCAACCTGGGCCAGCACCTGGGCCGTGCACACCAAAAAAACAAGGCGGGCGGGGGACATAGGCTACACCCTGCCCCATCCTCGGGTCCTAACGCGAAGCAACCGTTATCCCCCAATCATCGCCAATATCTCGGGCGCAGCCTTTGCCGCCAGTGCCTTTAGCTCGTCCGCCGTGCGGTTCTGGATCGGGTGCGGCGTCCAAACAATCGCAGGCGCAAATCCCAAGGCGCCGCCTTGCGCAGCAGCCGCCTGCTGGAATTCAACTGTTGCGGTCGCAACGCCAGGAATCCCGCGGCTGTCGAGCGCGTGTATGTCATGCAAACTGCACGACGTGCACGAGCCTCAGTCCGCCAGCGCTTCGACGACGAGGTCCGCCTGCTCGACAATGCCTTGCAGGATGGCTTCCGGCGCGGGCTTGGTATGAGTCGGCTTCTTGAAGCGGATGGTCTCGACACCGGCCGCGCGGATCAGCGGCTCCAGCGCATCCATGAACTCGTCGGACCGCTCCTTCGAGATCGAAAGCAGCGCGACGCGCTTGCCGGCCAGCACCGCCGGCGGCGGCCGTCGCTCGCGCAGAACGGCGGAGGTCTCCGCCGTCGGGTCGCGCATGGTGTAGGAAGCCATGGCTATTCCTCCTGTAAGGCCCGGGTAACCGGGCGGACTTCGGCATTGTTGCGGCCACCGGTCCAGCCGCCGATAACGGCGGACATCAGGCCGCCCGGCCCACCGGCGCGCACGACATAGAGGCCGCCGGGGTGAAACTTGTCGATCATGCCATTCTCGTCGGCATACATCTCCGCCTGCTCCGGTGTGATGCCGAGCGGGTGGCCGTCATAGCCGCGCAGCTTGGTCTCGACCGGGCGTTTCAGGGCCTGGATCAGCCCGGCCTCTACCTCCGCCCGGCCCCAGCCGGCGGCCTTGAAGATATCATAGTGGTTCGGCGAGAGCACCAGCACCGCATTCGCCCAACGCGCGAGGCGCGGATGGTTGACGCTCCAGAGTTGCATGGAGAGCGAGCGGCAGAGTTCCTCCGGCGTGCGGCTCTGCTGGTCGACGAAGCCGGTGACGCCATCGGCATGGAACATGGTCACGCCGGATTTTCCTGCCGGCACGCCGCGTGACTGGGCCAAGGGCTGCCAGGCAGGGTCGCTCTCGTCCTCGGCAAAGCAGAAGGTGTATTTGCCCGGCTGGCCCAGAATGGCCCGGTCGATCTCCTGCGGACGGCCGCCGCCGACATTGCGGATGATGAGTTGGAAGGCCCGTCCGATAGTGGCGTTGGCGCGATTGCCCTGCCCCAGCGCGTTACCGCCCGAATTCATGCCGATGCGACGGGTGACCGGACCGTTGGCGATGATCAGGGGGCCTGAGAACGCCAGCGTGCACAACAGCCCGTGCATGGCAAATTCCGGCTCCAGCGCTGCCTCGATCGCGCCCAGAAGCAAAGGCATATACTCAGGCCGGCACCCGGCCATGACCGCGTTGATGGCCGCCTTCTCCACCGTCAGTGGCGAGAGGTTTGGCGGCACCAGGCCAACCACCTCGTCCGGCTTGCGGCTGGTTCCGGCCAGCATGCGGGCAATGCGCAGGTCCGTCGGCGGGATGACCGGCAGGCCGTCGGTCCAGCCGCGGTCATAGGCGACCTCGTGCGGGTCCGCCTCCTCCGCCACTGCGATCTCGCGCGAGGCGAGCTTCAGGTCGCCTGCCGCCAGCGCCAGCCGCTCCGCCACGCCCGGCATGACGTTGAGCGCGCCGCAGCCCGGCATGTTCTCCGGCAGGCCATCGCCAAGGCCAGAGAGGCCGGAAAGCGCGCGCCATTCCGCCGTGTTCCAGCCATAGATGCGGGCGGTCTCCGTGCCGGTGTCGTCGTAGGCGACCACCGTCGGCACAATCTCCACGCCCAGGCGGTGGCTTTCCAGCAGGTCCGCGTCGTGGCGCGGCGCCAATCCATCAGGGAAAGCGGGGTTGTCCTGGGTCACAACATCCAATGCCAGCCCGGCAGAGCGCATCTCTGCCAGAGCCGGCACGGCCAGACGGCAGGTCGGGCAATCCTCTTTCACGACGGCGATAAAACGCATCGACGGTCCTCCTCGCGCATCAGGTTAACAATGTTGTGTGCAAATGCTACCGAATCCAATGCGGGGTCGCATGGCCGACCGACGGAATTCCAGCTAGGATAGCGCGGTCTTCTGCAAAGGACCTGACATGCTGCGCCTACTGGCCGTTTTCTTCTGTTCTGCTTTCGCCGTTGCCGCACCGCCTGGCCCAGCCATGGCGCAGGGAAGCACAGCCGAATTGGGCAAAGGCCGGGTACTGGTAACCGAGCGGTGCGGCGGTTGCCATGCAATCCTGCCAAGCCGCGTCAGCCGACATGGCGACGCACCGCCATTCGCTGAGATCGTGAAACGCTACCCGCCTGAAGCTTTGGCCGAAGCGTTGGCGGAAGGTATCGAAGTCGGTCATCCCGACATGCCCACCTTTGAATTTTCGGAGGAAGAAGTACTTCAGATCGTGGCGTATCTGAAATCTCTGGAATAGTACGCGGGTATTGGCGCGCTCGCCTGACTTTGGATTAAGGTAGCTGACCCATCGAAAAGACACAGGCGGAACCATGCGATTAGCTTTAGCGGTGCTCGGCGTATTGTTGCTGAACGGATACGCATTCGCCCAGGAATTCGCGCTGGAGGCGGCGGCGACCGTCGGCATGCGCGGTAATCTCGATGTGCGGTGGACCGCGCCGCAGGCCAAAGGCGGGCTGCTCGAAATTCGCCCCGCCGGCAAACCAGCAAAGCGGGTCGCCTATGCCTACACAATCAAGAATCCCACAACGATTGTCGCTCCCGAAAAACCTGGCGAGTACGTCCTGGTCCTGATTTTTGGCGGTCAGGACCGTGCCTCGCAACCGCTGACGGTTCAGCCTGCCCAAGCCAGCTTGAGCGCCGCCGGGCAAGCCGACGCCGGTGCTATTGTGACCGTTTCCTGGGAAGGCCCGAATAACCGCAGCGATCTGGTGACGTTTGCTACGCCTGGTGGCGCCCCGATCCGCGGCACCGGCTACGCCTATGTCGGCAATAGCAAGGATGGCACCGTCCAGCTTCAGGCGCCGAAAGATGCCGGGTCCTATGAGATCGTCTATGTCAGCGGCAAGACTGTGTTAGCCCGCACGCCGATTTCAATCGGCGGAATTTCAGCAACACTCTCAACTCAGGCAGAGGTGCCGGCTGGGTCACCGCTCGCCGTCAAATTCATTGGGCCGAACAATAGTGGCGACATCATTACCTTTGCTGCCCGCAATGGCCCCCCGATCCGCCCCGCGAGCTACGTCTACACCGGCAATGCCAAGGACCAGCAGGTAACCTTGCGGGCATTCGAAGCGTCCGGCAGCTATGATGTTGTTTATATCTCCGGCAACCGAGTGATCGGTCGGGCGCCGGTCGAAATCTTGCCGGTTTCCATGCGCCTGGCGGCATCGGACGAGGTGCCGGCATTGCTCAAATTCAATGTTGCCTGGTACGGCCAGGGCAATGGCGGAGACCGCATCATCATTGTAGAGCCCGGCGAAACCACGGGCTCTATCTACCGGTACATCGATCCATTGCGTGAAACGGTCTCGATCAATGCGCCCGAAGCGGCGGGCCCGTATGAATTGGTCTATCTTTCCAGAGGCGGCAAGGAATTGGCTAGACGGCCGATTGCCGTTACGCCCGCCGCCGCCGATCCCGGTCAGATCGAAGTGGAATTTGCGGCGGGGTCGGGCTTTGCGCCCGGTGACGCAATCGAGGTGATTTTGGATGCCTCCGGCAGCATGTTGCAGCAACAGAACGGCGAGCGCCGGATTGCGATTGCCAAGCGCACTTTGACCGAATTGGTCACCGCGACGGTGCCACCGGGTATCGGATTCGCTCTGCGGGTATTCGGCAATCGCGAGGCAAACGCTTGCCGCACTGACCTGGAGATTCCGCTGGGCGCTCACGACCCCGCGAAAGCGGCGGCGATCATCGGCAAAATCAATGCCGTCAACCTTGCCAAAACGCCGATAGCGCAATCCCTTTCGCTTGCTGCGGAAGACCTGTCCGGTGTTCGCGGCAAGCGGGTGCTGATACTGATTACCGATGGCGAAGAAACCTGCGGTGGCGACCCTGGGCAGGTGATCCAAGCTATGCGGGCGGCTGGTGTTGACGTTCGCGTCAATATCGTCGGCTATGCGATAGACGACAGCAATTTGGCCAGCACCTTCGAGGCCTGGGCTGCGGCAGGCGGCGGCGAATATTTCGAAGCGGCGGACGCGGGACAACTCAGCGCCGCGTTGCAGCGAGCAACCGCGCCCCCATTCCGAATTCTGGACCAGGGGGGAGAATTGGTCGCCGCAGGGTTGGCCGGCGATCCGCCGGTTATCTTGCCAGCCGGGCTTTACACCGTTCAAATCGGCACTGCGCAAAAAACTGCAAAGGTAACCAGCGGCAACAGGACGACTGTCAGGCCTTGAGCTTCAGTGCTGCGACCACATGGATTTGCAGGCGAAAGCCCCCTCCTGCCATTGCCCTCCCCCGGCGGCTGGCTTAGAGTTCCGCCTCGTTTTCCCAATGCCTAGCAGTCGATACCCTCATGTCCCAACCTCTCTCGAACCTGCTCGTTGTCAGCCTGGAGCAGGCCGTCGCCGCCCCGCACCTTACCTGCCGCATGGCCGATGCCGGCGCCCGCGTCATCAAACTGGAACGCGCCGACGGGTCCGGCGATTTTGCCCGCGGCTATGACAAGCACGCGCTGGGCCAATCAGGCTATTTCGTCTGGCTGAACCGGGGCAAAGAATCGCTGGCCATCGACATTAAAAAGCCAGAGGACATGGCGCTGTTGCACCGCCTTCTGGCCAAAGCCGATGTTTGGGTGCAAAACCTCGCTCCTGGCGCGATGGAGCGGGCCGGGCTGGGCTCTGCCACCCTGCGGCAGATGTATCCGCGGCTGATCACGGTGGATATTTCCGGCTACGGCGACGCCGGCCCGCCTTATGACGAGATGAAAGCCTATGATCTGCTGGTTCAGGCCGAAAGCGGCCTGACGTCCATCACCGGATCGCCGGAAGAACCGGGCCGCGTCGGCGTTTCGATTTGCGACCTGACCACCGGGCTGAACGCCTATACCGCCGTGCTGGAGGCGCTGATTCACCGCGGCATCACCGGCAAGGGCTCGGGCGTGCGGGCGTCGCTGTTTGCCTCCATGGCCGACTGGCTGACAGCCCCGCTGATCGCCTATGAACAATCCGAAGTGATCTGGCCGCGCAACGCGCTGCGCCATCCGGTTATGTGCCCCTATGGCGCATTCCCGGCCAACGACGGGTCGCAGACCCTGGTCGCCTGCCAGGCCGAGCGCGAGTGGCACCGGTTCTGCGAACACGTCCTGCTGGACAAAGACTTTGCCAGCCATCCGCAAGCGGAAACCAACGTGATCCGGGTCGCCAACCGGCCATTCGTGGAAGGCAAAATCGAATCGGTCACCAAGAATATCAGCCGCGAAGAATTCCACGCGCGGTTGCGTAAAGCCGATATCGCCTTTGGCGCGGTCAATACCATGCCAGAGCTTTCGGTGCATGGCGCGCTGCGGCGGATCACCATCGGAACGCCGAACGGCAAAATCACCCACCCGGCGCCCCCGACCATTCGCGGCGAGCCGCGCGACGATTACGGCCCTTCTCCCGCCTATGACGAGCACGGCGCCAAAATCCGCCAGGAATTCTCCGCATGAGCCGAAATCCCGGCTGCCGCGATGCTCTGCTTGGCCGGAGCCGCAAGCCGGCCGGGAAAGCGCTTCGGCTTCCGGGCGCGGTCGGCCCACCGGCGACCGGCAAATTCGGCTGAATATCCTGCGCCATCGGCCAGACACAGAAAGGCCGGGCAACCCTGGTGGATTGCCCGGCCGTTTTGCGACTCACTGCGATGGCGCTTACCGGAAATCGAAACCCTGGCTCGCCACCTCGTCGCGCAGCTTCGGCCGCGGCTGCACGGCGAACTTCGCCACCAATTCCGCCGTCCACGAGTCGTCGTTGGTCTGGCGGCCCTGGCTGCGGTAGTGGTCGGCCAACTGACGGTCATATTCGGCCAGCGATTGTTCCATGGTGACCCCACCCGGATGGTTGCCGAACTTCTCCAGATGCACCATGCCTTCGTAGGGCATGCGTGGCTTTTGCGGTGGCACATCCTTCGGCCAGCCCAGCACCATGCCGAACAGAGCATAGACGCGGTTCGGCAGGCCCAGGATTTTGGCGGTTTCGGCCGCGTTATTGCGGATAGCACCGATCATTACGCCCATGATGCCCAGCGACTCCGCCGCCAGCGAGGCCGACATGCCGACCAGCGCCGCGTCGACAGAGGTCACGAGGCCCATCTCGAAATTGTTGTTGTCGACACTGGCGTTGTTGGTGACCATCGCATGTTCGATGCGGGTCATGTCGGCGCAGAACGCCAGGAACACCGGCGCGTTCGCAACGTGCTTCTGATTGCCGGTCACCGGCGCCAGCTTCGCCAGGGTATCCTTGTCGCGCACAATGACGACGCTAT
>JAPOJR010000104.1 GCA_029978325.1 Alphaproteobacteria bacterium
CCATATCCTTTCAGCCCGAGGCACAAGCGGAGCGAGCCTCAAAGGCTTTGTGTGCTGAGATGGGCACTCTGCAAGCGTCACCTCAGCGTGAAGGTGGAGAGAGCGGTCCGATCCAGCACAAACCGAAATCGCCCTAGGATTATACAAAACCCAAACTCGCCAGCATTGAGGCTCTCAGCAAAAATGCGCGGTTCTTCTCCGGGTTGGCCATCGTCTCGCGCAACATGCGCCGGAAGGCTGCCTGCTCTACTGGGTCCCGGGTCTCCAGGTTGCGCTTGTTGCGGATGGTGATCTCGTTCACGTACTGCAAGGCCACTGGCCGCCGCTCCAACTCATACCTGTCCAGCAGCGACATCGGCGCCTCGCCGCGCAACACCTGAACCATTTTTCCGCCCAGATTAAAGGCATCGTGAATCCCGCCATTCATGCCCATGCCGCCCAGGGGATTGTTGATGTGCGCCGCGTCGCCGGCGATGAACGTCCGCCCCTGCCGATACCGTTCCGCGACCCGTTGGTGCACGCGATAGAGCGTCGTGTGCTTGACTGAATAGGACTCTCTGCGGGGGAGGACCCGGTTCAATCGCCGCTGGATTTTGTCAGCGTCGAAAATATCCGCCTCACGCTCCTGTGGGCCCGCCGGGAACATGACCCGCCACACCTCCGGCGCGCGTAACAGAAAGAACCACTCCTCTGGGTCGGCGAAATAATTGACCCAGCACAGGCCGGGCAGATGGTCCTCGAACGGGAAATCAGTTGAAACCACCAAGAAAGCCTCTGGCCAGGTAAACCCTTCAAACGGAATGGAAAGCGCCTGCCGCACAGCGCTGCGGGAGCCATCCGCGCCGACGACGTAAGAACCGGCCACGGTCTCGCCACCGGCCAGTGCGACCATCACCCCGTCCGCAGATTGCGACACGCTTGTGACTTCAGCGCCAAAGCGAATATTGGCCGATGGACGCTCTGCAAGATAATCTGCAAGCGCAAAATTCAGCTTAAACTGCTCGCATTGCAGCCGGTAGGGATGGCGCACCAAATCGCCTAGCTGCCCGAAATCGAACTCTCCCAGGATCGCGCCAGACCGGTCGCGGTATTGAAACGTGGGCGCAATCAACCCCTGGGCGATCAGCTTTGCCGTGGCGCCAAAGCGGTCCAACATATCCAGCGTCGGCGGATGAAAGGTCGAGGCGCGCAAGTTCGTCGGCAACTGCCGCTCTGCCTCCAGCACCAGAACAGGCAAATCCGCCTCAGCCAGACAGGCGGCTAGACTCAGGCCGACGGGCCCGGCGCCGGCGATGATGACGGGAGCGGACGAAGGGGGAGCTTTGGTCATGCGCTTGTTGCAACACTCTTACAGTGGGATGTTCGCTTGCGTCCGGCCGCGTTCTGGCTCAGGGTCCGCCCGGATTGCTTACCCTGACGAATAGGAGCCTGACGCCCATGTTGAAGTTCTACTATAACCTCGGCCCAAACCCAATGAAGGTCGCGCTGTTCCTGGAAGAGACAGGCCTGCCTTACGAGGCCATCCCAGTGGATGGCCGCAAAGGCGACCAGCACACGCCGGAATACAAGGCGATCAATCCGAATGCCAAGGCCCCCAGCATTGTCGATGACGGCAAGCGGGTGTTCGATTCCAATGCCATCCTGCTGTATCTGGCGGAAAAAACCGGCAAATTCACCGGACCGGCGGAAAAGCGCGGCGAGATGCTGTCCTGGCTGATGTTCGTCGCCACCGGCATCGGCCCCTACAGCGGCCAGTCCGTTCACTTCCGCCACCACGCGCCAGATCGGCTAGAATACCCGACCACCCGCTACATGTTCGAAGCGCGCCGCCATTACGGCATCCTGGATGCCCATCTGGCAAATCACAAGTACATGCTGGGCGACGAGTACAGCATTGTCGACATGGCTGTCTGGGGTTGGGCGCGGCTGTTGCCCGTGGTCCTTGGTGACGATGCGCTGCCCAGCATGCCCAACCTGAAGCGCCTGGTCGACGAACTCAGCGCCCGCCCGGCCGGCCAGCGCGCCGCGGCCCTGAAGGACCGACATGCCTTTAAGGCCGAAATGGACGCTGAAGCCATGCGGAACATGTTTCCCAGCATCCGCTGACGGTAGCCCGGCCATTTGAACGCTGCGCAGCTTCAATGGCCGGGTGCTCCTCCGGTTTCCGGTCGCCGATTGGCCTTGTTTGAGCCGATTCGATCGGAAACCTACCCAGACCCGAACTACAAAAATACAAGCCATAGGCACAACATAGTATTGACTACGGTTGTTCTCCGTATAAGGCTAAGGACTAATTGCGATCAGGAGCGCTGGACCATGCAGACGCGATACAAATTTACGAAAAAATTGACTCTGGCCGCGGGCAGCGCCGTGGCGGCAGCCGTGCCGGCAACCGCCGATGCGGCACTGGTTACAAAAACCACCGCGGTCAGCATCAGCCAGTTTGACTTTGCGCCGGGGCTTGGCGAGTCCATTTTGTATGCGCCGTGGGATATCGATGGCGACGGCAATGCGAATATGAACCTATTCGCTATCGGCGGCAGGGCTACGTCGGGCAGCCTAGCTTTCGGGTACCTGGGCTTCGCCCAGAAATCCAGCATTCTTTCGGATTTGGTCGTCGGACTGGGCAAGACGACCGCTTCTACCAATGATCTGGCGGTACCGACTAGCGTGGCGGTCAATCCCGGAAGTTACCCCGCAGGATATTCCTTCGCGCCGCTGGTTTTGTTCGGCAATGGACCATTTGGTACCTTTAGCGGAGATTTCCTTCGTGCCCTGGCAGCCGGAACTGGCATCCGCTCGACGGCTTCAGGAGCATTGGTCAGCGCGACCGGAACCGATTTCGGCAGCTCCCCTTTTTCGTTCGGAACTCACAATTTCGCATTTGCTTTCTTCGGATTTGATGGACCACACGTTGGCTGGGGCGTGCTGAGCCTGTCGCCAACGTCGCTGTCCATCGACGAATGGACATATAATACGAATTCTGCCGAGAGTCCGAATGGCGGCATCCATGTCGGCACCCGTGCCGCCGTGCCGGAACCCGCCTCGACTCTGCCCGCCATCGCCCTGTTGGCGGCTGGCGCCGCCGGTGTCCGCTCCTGGCGGAAGCGTAAGGCCGCCACGACGGCCAACTGATCGTTAGGCAAGCTGCAAAAATGGATTGCCCTGGAATCCGACGTCGAATTCCAGGGCAGTTTTGCGTTCAGCGGTGACGTTTTAAGCCTACTTGGCTGCCGTCACCATGATCTCCACCAGGATTTCCGGGCGGGCGAGATCGGCGCGGACACAGGCGCGGACCGGAGGGTTCTGGGGATCGACCCACGCGTTCCAGACCTCGTTCATCTGACTGAAATTCTTCATGTCCGTGATCCAGAGCTGCGCGTGCAACAGATTGGATTTGGTCGTGCCGGCACGCTTCAGGTAGTCGTCGATCTTGTCGAGGATGTTTTGGGTCTGGCCCTTGATATCCAGGCTTGTGTCGCTGGAGGTCAGGCCGCAGACATACACCGTGTCGCCGCGGACGACGCAGCGGCTCATGCGCGGACCGGGGCCGGTGGTGATGTCCATACGTTCGATTGCCATGGGTCAGTGTCCTTTTAGAATTGGGCATAGGATCAAGGGTCTCACCCTAGGCTGCCCCGGCTGGCCAAGACAAGGGGCCCGGTTGCTATGGCACAGATCAGAGACCGCGGATCGACACCGCGGCCGCGATTTCACCAACGGTTGCGGACGTGGCATTTCCGGAAGCCGGGCCGCAATAGAACGCAGTCATCCGGTTCTCGCCCGCGAAATCGTTGCGATTATCTGCCATAATGTCACCGAAGGCCCCTTCAACAAATAGGCACGACCGCCCCGGAACCCGCCATACGATATAGTGGCCAACTGCTGGGCCGATCGATACCGTGCCCTTTGACTCAACCGATATCGCCCGGTCGCCAGATAATTCCCGTGCTGTCGCCGCCAAATCTTTGGTGGGCGCCCAGCCATAGCCTGGGTTGGACGGTGCGTACAGGTAAACCAGCCTGTGCGGGCCTTGGCTCAACGTCAGGCGGTATCGGTTGGCATCGACGCGCACCAGGCGCTCGTACTCCGGAATGGCAACCTGCAAAGCCTTGCCGCGGCTACCGCCTATGGCGCCCGGATCGAACAGGATGGGAAACTCAACGTCGCTCCGGCTCTCCCACATCCAATTGCCAGTTGGACCTGTCGTCTTGCATCCGAGTAGCGCGCCGCCAAATCCAAGCACCACAAAAAGACCCCAAAGGTATCTGAACACTTCTCAGCCTCAACCAATCATCGCCAATACCGTTATCGTAAGGTTTCCACGGTTGGGATCAATGCCAATCGGCTATAGTGCCGGTTTCCGAGCGAACACAGGGACAGCGCCATGCCAACGCCCGAACAGGTCATGATCACCGCCCGCGACGGCATCCGCCTCGCCACCGATATCTACAAGCCCGACGGCGACGGTCCATGGCCGGTGCTGATGGAGCGCACGCCCTACGGCAAGCACCTGCCCAGCCGCAGCGAAATCACCCTCGCCAGCCCCGAACGCCCCATGAGCCGGGCCGAATTCGCCCGGCCCTTCACCGATGCCGGGTACGCAGTGGTTTTTCAGGACAAGCGCGGCCGCTATGCCAGCGAAGGCCGCTATCGCAAGTACCTGGACGATGCTGAGGACGGCTTCGACACCTGCGTGTGGCTGGTTGAACAGCCGTGGTGCAACGGCAAAATCGGCACCTTCGGCCTCTCCTACAGCGCCCACACCCAAGCCGCGCTCGCCAGCCTGAATGCGCCTGGTCTGGCGGCGATGTGGCTGGATTGCGGCGGCTTTTCCAATGCGTTTAAGGGCGGAATCCGTCAGGGCGGAGCCTTCGAGCTAAAGCAGGCGACCTGGGCTTACAAGCAAGCCCGCCTCAGCCCGGAAGCGGAGACAGACCCAATCCTCGCACAAGCATTGGCCAAAGAGGATATCAAAGCCTGGTTCACCCGCTTGCCTTGGAAGCCAGGCCATTCGCCGTTGCGGCACCATCCCGACTATGAAAACTACCTGTTCGAGCAATGGCGGGAAACCCGATACGGGCCTTTTTGGCAACAGGCCGGCATATGCGCCGAGGCGCACTGGCCCGACTTCGCCGATGTGCCCCAGGTGCACATGTCATCCTGGTTCGATCCCTATACACGGACTGCGACCGACAACTACAACGGCCTGAAGGCTGCGGGGAAGGCCGGCCCGCTGCGCCTGATCCTCGGCCCCTGGACCCACGGCGACCGCACCCTGACCTACGCCGGCGATGTCGATTTCGGCAACGACGCATCCCTGGATGCACTCTATGGCGAGGATTTTCTGCAAATCCGCAAACGCTGGTTCGATTGCTGGATAAAGGGCGAGGCGAACGGCGTCGCCGATGAACCGCCGGTCCGGGTGTTCGTCATGGGTGGCGGCTCTGGCCGCAAGACCGCAGAAGGCCGACTGGACCATGGCGGTGACTGGATTTCGTCCGGCGACTGGCCTCTGCCGGATGCCATTCATGCACGGCTCTATCTGGAGCGCCGGGGCGGCCTCTCCTTTTCGCCGGCGTTGGAGGAAAGCACGCTCACCTATGTCAGCGACCCAAAGCGCCCGGTCCCAACAATCGGCGGCGCGTTTTCGTCCGGCGAACCGGTGATGAGCGCCGGCGCTTATGACCAGGTCGAGGGAGAGCGATTCTTCGGTTGCCGCCCGCCGTACCTGCCGCTCGCCGCGCGCGATGATGTCTGCGTCTTTCAGACAAAGCCTTTGGCCGAGGAATTGGTCATAGCCGGGCCGGTGTCGGCTCGGCTCACCGTGCGCTCAAACGCGCCGGATACGGACCTGCATGTCAAGCTGATAGATGTCTATCCGCCCAGCGCTGACTACCCGCAAGGCTTCGCGATGAACCTATCGCACGGTGTTCTGCGGCTCAAATTCCGAAACTCCTGGGACCGCCCAACCCCATTAAAGCCAGGCGAGACCTACCAGGTGGAGGTGCGCTGTTTCCCGACCGCGAACCGGTTCGCCAAGGGGCACCGCATCCGGCTGGACGTTCAGTCCTCCAACTTCCCGCTGTTCGACGTGAACCCGCAAACCGGCGAAGACCCTGTTGCTACACAGGACTGGCGGTTGGCCCGCAACACTCTGGTTCTGGGCGGAGAAAGGGCCAGCTACCTGGAGGTAGACGTACTACCGGCCGATGAGGGCTAACCCCCGCACCTCAGGCGGCTTGAAAGTGGGGAAGGCGCGCCGGCGCCTCCCTCACCTCTACTCGGCGAAGAATGGCGTCTCGCCCTCGCCATTCATGCGAATGTCGAGGGTGTAAGTGCCGCTGCCATCGCCCTTCGCGATCAACTTGCCTCGCCGCGCTTCCGGCACCAACGAAAGCACCGGACAGGCACTGTTATCTTCGTCGGCAAAATAGATCCTGGTCACGATGCGGCGCATCAGGCCGGGACCGAAAATGCCAAGGGCGGCATGCGGCGCTTGCCATGCGTTGCTGCCCTGGCCAGCGTTGAACGGGACCGGGCCGGGCTTGATAGTCCGAAAGGTAAACGAGCCGTCCGGCTGCGTAATGCAACGGCCAAAGCCGCGGAACGGCGCGTTGGCGGTGGTCGCATACTGGCCGGAGGCATCGGCCTGCCACCACTCCATAAGAAAATCACGGCGGGCGTTGCCTTCGCCGTCATAGAGTTTTCCCGTGACGGTAATCGCTGGTCCGTGCTCGCCACCTTTCGTCAGGTCATGCTCGCCGGGACGCAGAAAAGCGTAGTTGTAGAACGGCCCCAGGGTTTGGGATGCGGTCGGTTTGGTCATGGTACTGTCTTTCGTCCCCTGGGCTTAATCGACCATCGGCGTTTCGTTCCGGCCGCGCAGGACAATATCAAAGCGGAAGCCTAACGCGTGCTCGTGAATATCCAGGCTGGAGTCGGGCTTTGCAATCAAACGGTTGCGGGCGTCTGCATCGGGGATGGCTTGTAGAATGCCGTCCAGGTCGTTCAACGGATCGCCAGGGAAAAACATCTGCGTGATCAGCCGGCTGGCGAATGCGTCGCCATACAGCGAGAAATGAATATGCGGCGGCCGCCACCAGTTGCCGGTATTCGGCACCGGATAGGCGCCCGGGCGGATTGTGGTAATTTTATACCGGCCCTCGGCATCCGTCAGCAGACGGGCCGCGCCGGTAAAGTTCGGGTCCTGCGGCGCCGGCCGCGAGTCTACCTCATGCGGATACTTGCCGGAGGCATTGGCCTGCCAGACCTCGACCAGCGCATTCGGTACGGGCCTGCCATCCTCGTCCAGCACTTGCCCGGCCAGCACCATCAACGAGCCCAACACGGTGTTGTTGTTCGAGATATCGACGCCGACGCCACACAGGTCCTGGTCGCCGAATACCGGACCGCTGGTTTCCGTCACCGTTCGGGGCAACGCAATCAAAGGCTCCGCCGGTGCGGTCAGCGTGGTGCGGAAATAGGCCTTTGTGCGCAAGTCCGGCTGGGTCGGGCCGCCGAACGGTTCGTAGATGCGGGTCATGACAACAATCTCCAACAAAGGGCAGCAGCAAATGTAGCCCCCTAGACTGTCCGAGGCTAGGACCTACGGATGCCGACAGGCAGGTTTTGCGGGTCGAGGTAGTGCAGCGCATCGCCGCTCCAACCGACACCGGTCGGAACCGTGTAGTCGAACTCGATGGTCATTTCGGCAAACCTCCAGCCATCCGGCGTGCGGCGGTATTTGTCATCATAGCGGCCCACCACCCAGTACGACGTGCCGAACCGGCCATAGGTCGCTTGCAAGTAGGAATGGCCCGTGCCGGTATCGCCATCGACGAAGATGCGGTGGCTGTGAATGTACTGCTTGATGAAAAACCGCTCGCGCTCGCCCATGCCGCAGAAGCCGGCATTGATGGCGTCGCGGCCCCGGTATTCGGCCAGATAGCCGAGCCGGACGAAAGCGTCGTCGGTGAACAGGTCGACGATCTCACCATAACGCCCGTCGTTAATGCAGGCGTGGTAGGAATCGCGCAGATGGCGGATTTCCTCCTTGTCCTCCAACAGTTGGAGGCGGGCTTCGAGGGCGGCGATGCGTTCGGCGTCGGTCATCAGGGCAACCTCCTCTACAGGGCCAATACGTTGGCGACCGCGGCGAGCGGCGCAGGGTCATCGGATAGAAGCAAAGTCTCCGCCGCCTCGTCGAACGCGGTATCGGTGATGGCGAGCGGGTCCTGCGGCGAGAGCCGATGCTCGACCACCATGCGAGACAGCAGCAGGCGGCGGGCGTCGCCGCCGGGCTCTGCACCGGCATTGGCACCTTCAACCGCCAGCAGCGCCGCGGTCATGGCATGGTAGAGCGCGCCGGCGGCCAGCCGCGCATGGCGCTCGGTGGCATCGGGCCGGCTCGCGACTTCACCGGCGAAGGACACTGCCCGGCTCACCTGGGCTTGCAACTGGATGCCGAACGCCGCCGGCAACCCGTCAGCCGCAGCGATTTTCTCGGCCAGAATATCCCCCAGCGCCACATGCGCCTGTTCTTTCGGTATGGCGCGGGTCACGACGTCCAGCGCGTTGATGTTGCTCGTTCCCTCCCACAACAGCCCGACATGGGCATCGCGGATCAGGCGGGGATTGACCCAGTCTTCAATATAGCCGTTACCGCCGCGCACCTCCATTGCACCGGTGGCGACCGGAAGATTGTCGCGGCAGGCGCGGAACTTGAAGATCGGCGTTACGATGCGCAGAGCCCGCTTCGCACGAGCGTCGCCCTGTGTCTCCTGCTCCATCAGCCAGCCGCTGAACAGGAACGCGCTCAAGGCCTGTTCCGTCGGCACCAGGATTTTCATGAGCTGGCGGCGCATCAGCGGCATCTCGGCGGTGGCTTTGCCGAACGCGACGCGGCTTTGGGCAGCGGCCTTCGCCTCGTTCCAGCAGCGGCGCATCATGGCGGCGGCCCGCACCCCATGGCTAAGCCTGGAGAAGTTGACCGTGCGCATGATCTGCTTGATGCCGGCCCCCTGCTCTCCGATCAGATGAGCCTCCGCGCCTTCGAACACAATCTCACCACTGGGCATGCCGCGGGTACCGAGTTTCTCCTTCAGGCGCTGGATCTTGTAGCCGTTGCGCGAGCCATCCGCCCGCCATTTCGGCACAAAAAACATGCTGAGCCCGCGCGTGCCGGCCGCCGCACCCTCCGGCCGCGCCAACAGCAGGATCACCTCTGCATCGGGATTGGAGCAGAACCACTTGTCGCCATGGATGCGCCAAGAGCCATCCGCGGCGCGCACTGCCCGCGTCTCCAGGTTGCCAACATCGGAGCCAGCCCCCTTCTCCGTCATGAGGTGGGCGCAACGCCACAGGTCATCGACATTGTCGGCCAGGATATGCGGACGCAGCCTCTCGCGGAGAGCCTCATCGGCGAAGGCATCAATCAATGCCCAGCCGCTGTCCGTCATGCTGACCGGGCACATCAGGCCGAACTCACCCTGGACGAAGAGATATTGCAGCGCGTACTTCGCCAGCGGCGTCCATGGCCGGTCCCGCCCGAACTGGCCGGGTGCATGGCTCGCGCGGTGGATGCCGAAACGGGCGTAGGCGATACGCTCCATCTCGCGGTAAGCCGGGTGCTGCTCAATCCACTGCGCGCCACGGCCGAACCGGTCGCGGTGGTGCAGCACCGGCGGGTGCTTCTCAGCCTGGTCGGCGAGCGCATCCAACTCGTTGCCGGCGACCTCGCCCAATTCCTCCAGATGCGGCCAGAGCGCCAGCAGTGACTGGCCATCCATGTACTGCTTCAGGCCATCCTGCAGGCCGCGGTCGATCGCAAAAAAGTTCTGTCCGCGCGCGTCGAGCGCGACCCAGTCCTCCAGGCTCTCCTTCACGGCAGTCAAGAGCGCACCTCCCGCGCCACCGCCTTGACCGCCGCCAGCGCCTTGTCGATGCCGGCCTCGTCCACGTCCAGATGGGTGACCGCGCGCATCAGGCCTCTGGGGCCGTAGCCGGCGCCGATGCGCACGCCGTGCTCCAGCAGGCGCTGGTTCATCTCTACATTGGAGATGCCGAGGCCGGTGCAATCGAAGAACACCATGTTGGTGGCGATCTCCGGCGGGTCGAGTTCGATGCCCTCGATCTGGGCGAGGCCGCGGGCCAGCCGCCTGGCGTTCTCATGGTCGTCGGCGAGGCGCTCCACATGATGCTCCAGCGCGTAAACCCCTGCCGCTGCGATAATGCCCGCCTGCCGCATGGAGCCGCCGAACTGGTGCTTCCAGTGCCAGGCCTCGTGAATGGCGTCTTTGGAGCCCACCAGAACCGCGCCCACCGGGCAGCCCAGGCCCTTGGACAGGTCGATCCAGGTGGTGTCGCACAACTGCGCATAGTCCTTCGCCGAAACGCCGCTGGCGGCGACCGCATTCAGCAGCCGCGCGCCGTCCATATGCATGGCGAGGCCTCGCTCGCGCGCCGCGGCCGCGACGCCCTGCATGGTCGCATAAGGCCAGACCGCGCCGCCACCGAAGTTCGAAGTCTGCTCAACCGACACCACTTTCGCGACCACGCGATTATGCTTGTAGGGGCGGATGGCGGCATGAACCTGCTCGCCCGAAAAGATGCCCTGCTCGCCCTTGACCGTGATCATCATCGCGCCCGACAAAGCCGCCGGCCCTCCCGCCTCCGCATGGATCGGATGGGCCAGTTCGTCCAGAATCACGCCGTCGCCCTGCCGGCAATACAGGCGGTAGGCAATCGCGTTGCACATGGTGCCGGACGGCAGATAGACCGCAGCCTCATGCCCGGTCAGGTCGCAGGCCATCTCCAGCAGGCGGTTGACGGTCGGGTCCTCCCCCGCCTGTTCGTCACCGACCTCGGCATTGGCCATGGCCTGGCGCATGGCGGCTGTCGGGCGGGTGCCGGTATCGCTGATCAGGTCGACTTCAAGGGCTGGCGGCATGGCAAAGGTCTCTCGCGGAAGGGGAAAGGCTTGGTGGGCTTAGAAGCTAGCAAGCCAGCGCCCGCCCCGCCAGCAGAGACGCAATGCCTCCGCCGTGAGCAACGGCCCCCCAAGCCATGGTGAACCAGGAAAGCCAGGACGACCCGCCCGACAGATGGACATCTGATCCAGGCAAGCCGGCTACAGCATGTGCGCTTTGCTGATCGTCGCGATGCTCCGGGTGGTGGAGCCGGCTTATACCCACCGCACCGGCGTTTTTCTCGCCGTCAACTGCGCCGCCGCCCGGACCGGCCGCGCAACATCCATACGCCGACGACGCCGCCAAATGCCAGCAGCGCCACAGGGGGGGCGGAAATGTCTTGAGCGCCCGCAGCGTCTACCGCATTCAGGACCAGTTGCACGCCGGTCGAGTTGAAGATGTTATCGGTCAGAAAGTACGTGTCAGCAATCGCCAGGATGAACCCACTTCCAACCGCTTTGCGAATGATGAAGTTATCGTCCGCTCCCACGCCCATGGCCAGGACATCGGTTCCAGTCGGAATCACATCGTAGAAGCCCCGGTT
>JAPOJR010000105.1 GCA_029978325.1 Alphaproteobacteria bacterium
GGTGTTGTATTTCTTGGAAAATTACTTGCGCGGCCTTCTAGCCGCCCGGGTTTGAAGACCTAGACGTGGTCTTCGACCCACTGCTGCAATGCGCCTTTCGGGGCAGCCCCGACCTTTGTCGCGGCCAAAGCTCCGCCTTTGAACACCATCAGGGTCGGAATTCCACGCACGCCATACTTGCTGGGTGTGCCGGGATTCTCGTCGATGTTGATCTTTACGATCTTCACCTTTTTGCCCATGGCCTCCGAGATTTCCTCAAGGGACGGGCCGATCATCTTGCATGGGCCGCACCATTCCGCCCAAAAATCCACGACCACTGGAGTGTCAGATTTCAGCACGTCGGTTTCGAATGAAGCGTCGGTAACAGGGGTAGTCGCCATCTGGGGGCATCCTTTTTTGTAAGGTCTAAGGCAATTGTTTACGTCATTAGTGAAGCTAGGAAGCCAGAGGCCATTCGTCAATCGGTCGCCACCGCGATCAATCGGCAAGGTGGACCAAATCCAGCCGCGGCAGTTCCGTCCATAACAGCGCAGCCTCTATGGCCCGGTCCGGATAAATCCCGCGCAGCAGCGCAGCATAGGCCCGCATCTGCTTGGCGTAAGCCTCTGGCGCCCGTGCCGGGTCGCGCGGTGGATTGCGGTTGGTTTTGTAATCGACAATCAACACCTTTGCCGGCATGACCAACAATCGGTCGACTGTGCCGCTGACCACCGCGCCGCCAATCAGGCCGGTGAGCGGCACCTCGACCAAGGCGTCTTTCGCAAAGACGTCAGCGAATTGCGGATCATCCAGTACCGGCGCGATGGCTGCAACATATCCAAATACCACTTCATCACTAAGCTCCGCATCCCGCAACAGCCGCAATGCGGTAGCCTGCCGTTGTGCAGGAGGCACCCCAGGCAAGTGCTGCAACAAGCGATGCAGCAGCGTTCCGCGGCGGAAGCGTTGCTCGGCGGTCGCTCGATCGCGCAATGGCGAGCGCAAGGCCGGCGCGATTGGGCTGGGCCTCGACGGCGCCAACGGCCGGCCGGGAGAGGACTCCGGCGGCGCAGGCACCCTGGCCCAATCGGGCAGAGACGGCAGGCAGGCGTCTTTGGTGTCGGCTGATGCGGAGGCCACTGTCGGCTCCTGTCCCATGACAAAGCCAGGGCCGGTATGGCCGCCGATGGTAAAATCCTGCGGCCGCATTTCACCGGCGACGGACAGGCTATCACAGGCGGCCTTTACCAGTTCATACCAGGAATCCGGGCTGGCTTTTTGCCTGCCCTGCCAGCCGCAAATATAGAGCCGGTCCTCGGCGCGGGTCAGCGCCACGTACAGCAGGCGCGCCTCCTCCGCCCGCAGGTCGCCACCGCCGGTGCGCAACAAGTCCGCAGAAACCGGGTCGCGCTTCTCACTCCGCCCCTCTGGCCAAACACCAACGTTGTCACTCCACACCAGTTGCGGACGCTGGTTGCCTCCCCCTTCCGGCGCTCGCATGGTATCGGGCAGAAAGACGATGGGCGCCTGCAATCCCTTGGCGGCGTGCACGGTCAGCAGCCGCACCTCGTCGCGATCTCCCGTGTCCAGTTCGCGCTTGATCTCAACATCGTCGGCGGCAACCCATTCAAGGAAATGCTGCAGCGTCGGCGGGCCATGCCGGGGGAACTCCAGGGCCAGCGCCAGGAATTCGTCGACCGGATCGTCCGCCTCCGGTCCCAAAAAACCGCGAATGGCCGCCCGCCCGCCCTGTTCGGTCAGCAAGCGGCTGTAGAGCGCGAATGGCGCGATGCCGCCCGCCAGCCTAATCCAATCGGCGAGACGCCCGGCGTCAGCCCGGTTCGCCGCCGCCTCGGAGCCCTGCAACGCCTGCCAAAGCGTACCGTCGCGACCATGGGCCAGGTCAAATAGGCGCGTCTCACTCCACTGGAAGAACGGGCCTTTCAAGACGGCGGCAAGCGTCAGGTCGTCATCCGGCAGCAGCAGGAATTGGCCGAACGCGACCAGGTCCTGCACCGCCAACTGCCGGGCCAGCGCCATTCGGTCGACGCCGGCAACCGGCACGCCCAGGCGCTTTAACGCCTGCACCAACGTGCGGCCAAAGCGGCGACGGCGGCGGACCAGGACCATGATGTCGCCGGCGCGGATCGGCCGCCCCTCGGTTGCGTCCAAGGTTTCGCCGCTGGCGATCAGGTCACGGATGCGCTCCGCCAGGGCGTGGGCAAGCGTATCCTCCGCATCAAGAACGCTGTCATAGGCGCGCGGCAGTTCCCAGAGATCGCCGATCGCATCGACATCGGCAGGCGGCAGCAACGGCCAAACCTCCACCCGCCCAGCCGCCTTACGGCGGTGAGCGGTGTGCACGACCTGCGTATCGCCGACCCCGAGCCGTTGCGGACAGTCGAATACTGCATCGACCAGGCGCAAAACCGGCGCGGCGGAGCGGAACGAGACGTTCAGCGGCACATCGCGCCATTCCTGCCCGCTGCCTTGGGCTGCGGCGCGGAATTTGCCGCGGTTGTCGATAAATCCCTGCGGGTCAGCCCCCTGGAAGCTATAGATCGACTGCTTGGGGTCGCCGACGGCAAATAGGGTCCGGGTGGCAGGCTGTGCCCCGTCGCCCACAAAGAACTCGGACGCTAGTTGCGCCACCACCTGCCATTGGTCCGGATTGGTGTCCTGCGCCTCATCAACCAGAATATGGTCGATGCCGCGGTCCAGCTTATAATGCACCCAGGCAGCGCCGGGATTGATCAGCAACCGCTCGACGCCAAGGATCAGGTCGTCGTAGTCGAGCAAGGACCTGTTATGCTTGAGACGGCGGTAGTCGGCGATCAATCGGCGGGCGACGGTAAGCAGGGCCGTCGTATCCAGCAGTGCCTTGGCCTTGGCGATCTCCTCGACCGTGCGGAGGATACGGGCGGTTTCCGCTCCAATTGCATCCGCCACGACGGCGTCGTCGAATAGCTTTCCGAACTTCCTGGGCGTCAGGTCGTTGGTAATCAGCAGTTGGCGATGTGCATCGAAATTCCGCTTGTACGCCGGCGATTCGAGCCATTCGCCGATCCCTGCAACCAACTTCGGCGCAGTCTTTCCCGATGCACCAGCAAGTCGGCCGACCGCTTGGCGCAACGCCGCCGCATCGAATGCATCGTCGGCGCAGGCCGCGCGCAACAGGGTTTCGGGCGTCGCATCCAGCGGCGTATTGAGCAGCCCGGCGACCTGGGCCGGTTGCATTTTCTCAAGCCGGGTCCGCTTGCCAATGATCTCGACCGCGAGATTGGCAAAGCCGGTTTCGGACAGACGCTCCAACACGCGCCCCCAGGCAACGGTCAGGTCGCTGTCAGGCTCGGCAGCAACCGCCCGCACCAGGTCATCGCGGGCGGTATTCAGCAGCAGGCGCTGGTCGCGATCATCCAGCACATCGAAATGCGGCGGCACGCCCGCCTCAACCGGAAAGCGTTGCAGCACACCCTGGCAAAAGGCGTGCACGGTGTCGATGCGCACACCGCCCGCGGCTTCCTGCACCCGGGCGAACAGGCGGCGGGCGCGGTCGATGGTTGCGGCGTCCGGCTCTTGGCCCAGCAGATCGGCAAGGTGCCGGGTCAGATCGCCGATGTCCGTCCGCGCCCACAGCGCCAGACGGTCGGCGACGCGGTTCGCCATCTCGCCCGCCGCGGCCTTGGTAAAGGTCAGGCAAAGAATGCCGTGCGGCCGGGCTCCGTCCAGCAGCAGGGCCAACACCCGGTCCGTCAGCACCTTGGTCTTGCCCGAGCCGGCAGAGGCATCCACCCAGGCCGAGACGCTTGGGTCAGCGGCTAGGCGCTGCGAAGCGGTCGGATCGGGCGGAACGTTAGACAGGACGATGCGAGTCTCAGCCATCCTGGCCCTCCTCCTGGCCGATGCGGGCCAAATGGCGGTAATCGCTATAGCGCGGCGCAAGCATCGGCCTCGGCGCAGCCAGGTAAGGCATGGATGGATCGGCGAACTGGGCCAGCAACCGTTGCAGGCCGCTCCAGGCCTCGTCGGCAACCGCCACCGGATCGGTCTTGTTGGTCAGGTCTTTCGCCTCACCGTTGCCATTGCGGTCACCGCCGCCGACCGCCCAAGCCTCCAACGATTCCAGATCGGCCCCAGGATGATGTAGCCGCAGCAGCTTGCCTTCCAACGGCAATTGCGGGGACCAAGACTTTGCTGCGCTGGCGGTCCAGTCTTTGCCTTCGGCCGGCTCCAATCCCGGCAATGCGCCGCTTTTGTAGTCGATGACGACAAATCCAGCGTCCTGCATGCGGTCCAGACGGTCGACGCGGGCGTTCAATTGGAGTCTCTGGCCGGCGGCCTCAATCGGCTGCCCCATCTTGTGTTCGGTTGCGGTCGATACCACCTCGGGCCAGCGGCCGGACTCGTGCTGGGTGTACCAATCGGCCATCCGCAGGAAACGGTGCCACCAAAATGCATGCACGCCAGGGCGATCACTGAGTTCTGCAAAAGCCTTAACGCCAAGCGCCAACAGTCGCTCCAGCGCATCGTCCGGCCACTTGCCGGGCGCAAGGCCACCCACAAATTCATGTAGAATTTTGTGCAGGCGCTCCCCGCGCTCGGCCGCGTCCGGCGGTTGGTCGATGGCATCGAGCGCCCGCAACCCAAGAATATGCCGGGCATAGTGGCCATAAGGATCGCGAACCCATCGCTCAACATCGCTGACGTAGAGATCGCGAAACCGCGCCGCTAGTGGCGGTGTCGCCATCGGCGGATCGGGCAGTGCCGGTGTCGCCTGGTCGAGTTGCTGGGCCCAGTCAAGCCAGCTGGCGCTTTTGGCCTGAAGCGGGTTCGGCGTGTCGGCAGCAATGGCGCCGGTGGCGGCACGCGCAGTCAATTCCAGCCGTGCGAGCCAACGGGCGGGCACCGTCGGCGCGCCGCCAACCCGCGCCGACCGGGTCAGCATGACCTCGGGTGCAGCCAGCGCCTGGGCAAAGTCGTGCGCCGCCAAGCCAATGCGCCATTCCGGCAGCGGCAAGCCAAAATCCTGGCGCATATGGCGCCCCATCCACGGGTCCCGCTCGGGCTCCGGGGGCCACGAGCCCTCATTCAAGCCGCCCAAAATGGCCAGTTGCGGGCAATGGAGCCGCGCCTCCAGCGGGCCGAGAATAGCAAGCCGCGGATGCTTGCCGTATCTTGGCCGCACGGTCTGGCTGGACAGCAGGGTTTCGAACACCGGCCCATAGCTCTGCGCCTCCAGGTCCGTAAAGCCATCGGACGCCGCCAACAAACTGTCGAGCGCCAGCGCCGCAGCCTCACCTGCTTCGTCAGCCCATAAGCGGTCAGCGCCAGCCGATTCTTCACCGGCAGACGCATTCTCGCAGCCCGCCTCGACGGCCGCCAATCGCTCCGCAGCCTGTATATGCGCGGTCAACCAGTCCGTGAGCGACGCGGCCCCCGCGTCGGCCAGTGCCAACAATGGCGAAAGCCCAGCCTCAATCCAATCGAGCAAAGGCTTGAGGGCCGCCGCGGCCTCGGCAAAATTCGGCTTCAGGCCTGCGACCACGGCCCGTAAACCCGCCATCCCCGGCGCGGGACGAAGCCCCCTCAAGCCCAACCGCTCCAACATACGGACCTGGGCGGGGTCGACTGCCGCAAGCGGATGTTTCAGCATCGCCAACAGCGGCACGGGCGCAAGGCCACTGCAAGCCGCCTCAGCCACCAGCCGCAGAAAGACGCCTGGCGGCGTTTCAGACAGCGGCTCGCCGGCGGAATCGTCGATCGCAATCTGCCATCGCGCCAATTCCGCCGCCACCCGCCGGGCGAGGCTGCGATCAGCGGTGACCAAAGCCGCGGTGAGATCGCTATCGCGTTCCAGAAAATTACGCAGCGCCAAGGCTATCACGCGGGCCTCTGCCTCTGGCCCGGGAGCGACAACCTCTGTCAGGTCTTCCAAACATGCACGGCCCTCCGGCCCTTCGCCCGACGGCGGTGGCGCATCGGCGGGGCGCAGTGCGTGGCGCAACAGGCCGGCCCGCAATGCCTGAACGCGGGCGGTAGGTGCATCCGGTTCCAAGCTTTTCGGCCAGATTTGGACCGTTGCGCGCGGCCGGTCGAGCGCCGTCAACAAATTGGCAAGGCCGAATTGCGGGTGCCCTTCGGGCAGGCAGTCCCAGGCTGCATCGTCCAGTTCCAAATCCAGTCCCGGCAGGACAACCGCACCGGCGGGCAGTTCCAGGATCGCCCGCATCAACTGCGCCGTGGCCGGCAAGGAACCTGTGGAGCCGGCAGCAATCACCGGGGCATCCGGCGGATCGGCGCGCCATGCCGTCACCTGTGCATCGATCACGGCCTTGCGGCGCTCGACAGGATCGATGACGCCGAACTGGTTCAAAATTTCGGGCCAATGCCTGGTGAGGATTTCCAGGAATTGCAGGGTCCTGCCCCAATGCTCGGCGTATTCCGTCGGCACCAGGTCGGCCAGGGCGGCCGGGTCGAGGCCGTGGATTTGGATCTGGTCGAGCCACAGGCCCAACGCTTCCGCCAGCTTCAGCGCCTGGTCCGGCGAACCGCCGTCGTCGCGGCCCAGTATGAGGCGGGCAAGCAACAATTGTCGGCGGGCCGGCGCGATCGGCGGCGGAAGGTCTGCGATGGCGCTGGCCGCGCCGAATGGATCGGCATGCCAATCCTCTGGATCGAGATCGCCGAGCGGCTCCAGCCGGGGCAATAGCAATGGCCTGCCGCCGCTGACGCGCAGGAAAGCGTCCGCCATGGCCTGACAGGCGCGGCGGGTCGGCAGAAAAATTCTCGCCCGGCTCAACCGCGCTGGGTCATCGCCCAACGAAGCCAACAGCCCATGCGCCAATGCATCCAGGAAGGGCACGCCCGCCGGGATCGTATAAAGCCCCTTCGCAGCGAAATCGGTCACAAGAGCTTGCCTTGCCGGACGTGGATCATTGCTTCGCTGGCCAGATGCAACCGCTCCGGCGTGCCGGCATCGATCCAGTCCCCCTCGTGCCGGATGCCGAACAGCCGGCCCCTCTCGGCAGCCCGGTCATAAATCCGGTTCAAAGAGAATGCGCCTTGTGGAGTGCCGACAAATGCTCGGGGCGCCAGAATTTGCGCGCCGGTAAAGATGAACGGCGCCATGGTCGACGCCGGCCGCCGCAGCAAGCGGCCGTCCGGCTGCATGACGAAATCGCCATTGCCGCTATAGCCCTTGGTATTGACGGTTGGCGCCAACAGCAAAAGCGCGTCCATTCGGCACTCATCCCAAGCCGCCGCCAGTCTCCGCAGCGCCAAGCCCGGCTGGTCCAGCCAAACCAAATCGCTGTTCACCACATAGAAGGGGCTTAGGCCAAGCCACCGCAGCGCCCGCCGCACGCCGCCGCCGGTATCCAGCAGGTCCGCCTCTCGCGATACCCGCAGGTTCGGCAAGCGCCAGCGATGCACATGGTCTTCCACACGCTCCGCCAGATGGTGGGTGTTGACGACGACTTCGCCAACGCCCGCAGCCAAAACCTGCTCCAACGCCAGGTCGATCATGGCCGAGCCGCCGACGCGGATCAGCGGCTTAGGCGTCGTCGCGGTCAGGGTCGCAAGCCGTGAGCCGCGCCCGGCAGCCAGAATCATGGCGCGATGTGGCGGTGGCGTCAGGCTCATAACGCAATCTCCGGAACAGCTGGGGGTAGGCGGGTCGACTCTGGCCAATGCCTGGCCAGCCAATCCGCCATCGGCGCCAGTCGTGGCTCGCGACTGAGGCACAGTTCAATCAACCGCCACATGCGCGGGACGTGCGCCAGGTAACGATGCTTGCCATCGCGACGCGACAGGCGCGCAAATATGCCCAGGTTTTTCAGATGCCGCTGCAATCCCAGGGCCCAGTATGCAAAGTCGTCCGCCAGCAAAGGCGCTGTCGCGGCATAGCGGGCGCGCATGGCGTCGGCCAGGGCGGGGTCGACATCGCGGCGCTCGTCCTGCAACAACGAGACCAGATCATACGCAGGCGGGCCGATCAGGGCGTCCTGAAAGTCCAGCAGGCCACAAGCCTGCACACCGCTGCGGCCCGGCACGATCATCAGATTGTCGACGTGAAAGTCGCGGTGCACCAGGACGCATGGGCCGGTCAACACCGGGCGGAGAATCGCTTCCAACCCGGCAAGGAAATCCGCACGGTCCGCCGGCGCGGGCTTTTCGCCACGCAGTGCCGGCCAGTACCAATCGAGAAACAGTTGGGTTTCGTTCGCGAAAAACGACCAGTCATAGGCGGGGAGGGAAATCTGCGCATTGTCCGGATGCCGCTGCATGGCGGCGAGCGTATCGACAGCCTGGGCATACAGCGCGCGCGGATCGTCGCCGGCGTCGAGCCGGTTCGTGTATGTTGCGTCGCCGAAATCCTCGACCAGCGCCAGACCGCTTTCCAAGTCATATGCCGGCACATCGGGCGCGGACAAACCTAGCCCGCGCAGGTGGGCAGCCACGGTAATAAACGGGCGCAATTGCTCCTTGTCTGGTGGCGCATCCATCAACAAGGCTGGGTAGGGGCCGCCGGTCAGGCGGATGTAGCTGCGGAAGCTCGCGTCGGCCGAGCGCGGCCCGTGCGCCGCGCCGGCAAAACTCTGGCGGCGGAGAAAGGCGGCAACGATGGCGTCCCGGGTCATGCGGCCAGCCTTTTTGTCAGCCGCGCGGCCCAGGTTCCGGCATCCGCCTCAAACGTTGCGGTACGCCCCTGCCCCGCTTCGTCCAGGTAGACCCAGAGAGTCTCGGATGGCAGGCCATCGCCGGCGCGCGACGGCCATTCAACCAAAACGACGCCGTCAGCCAAGGCATCCTGCCAACCGAGTTCAACCAATTCCTCAGCGTCGCTGAGGCGGTAAAGGTCGAAGTGCCAGATCCGGGGGCCTGCCGGCGGGTCATAGACCTGAACCAGGGTGAAGGTCGGACTGGGCACAGGCGCACCGGACCGCATCGCCTCCTGAATCAATCCACGGGCCAGAGTGGTCTTGCCCGCCCCCAGATCACCCTCCAGTGCCACAACGTCGCCAGCAGCCAGCACAGGCCAAAGGCGCGCGCCCAGGCTATGGGTCGCGGCTTCGTCGGCAAGCGGAATGGTCAGAATGGGTTGCATGGTCGAAGTATAACCACGCACCGCCCCGGTGCTAAAGTCTTTGCGGCCTTTGGCGCCGTTGCGCCGTCGTTTTCGGTGGATAGGCTCCGCCGCAATCTGATGACCTGCGGAGGCGCCACCATGGCCGATACCCACACCCTCGTTTTGATTCGCCACGGCCAGAGCCAGTGGAACCTGGAAAACCGCTTTACCGGCTGGAAGGATGTCGACCTGACCGAAGCCGGACGCGAGGAGGCCCGCCGCGGCGGACAGCTGCTGCGCGAGGGCGGCTATGACTTCGACGCGGCCTATACCAGCGTACTGACCCGGGCGATCCGCACGCTGAACATCGTGCTGGATGAGATGGACCGCCTATGGTTGCCGGTGACCAAGGACTACCGCCTCAACGAACGCAGCTATGGCGCGCTTCAGGGGTTGAACAAGGCGGAAACCGCGGAAATCCATGGCGCGGACCAGGTCTTTATCTGGCGCCGCAGCTTTGACATTCCGCCGCCGGCGCTGGAGCCGACCGACGAGCGCTACCCGATCAACGACCCGCGCTACCGCAACCTTCCAAAAGAAATCGTGCCTCTGACCGAAAGCCTAAAAATCACGATCGAGCGGGTATTGCCGTATTGGGAAGCGGAGATTGCGCCGAAAATCCGCGAAGGCAAACGGCTGATTATCTCGGCGCACGGCAATTCGCTGCGCGCGCTGGTGAAACACCTCGATGGGCTGTCAGACGAGGAAATTCCACTGGTCGAAATCCCGACCGGCGTTCCACTGGTCTACAAGCTCGATGCCAACCTGAAGCCGGTAGACAAATTCTACCTGGGCTACGAAGCGGACTGAGCCCCAACGGGCGCAGCCATCGGATGACACGCCGCTGTCGCTGACCTGCGATCACCGCACTGGCCGGGCCAAACAACGGATACGCCACCGCCTGCGCGCGGCGGGGCAGACATTGCGGCCACGCCGAATACCGCAGCGTCTGGCCCGTTACGCTCAGACCGTGCGCTCATGAAGCCGGAAGCATACCGGCACTGCAGGCCGCTCTGTATCTGTATCCGTATGCATATGTATATATTCTTTGGTTCAACCTCCATAATTTTCGGATATTTCAAGATAGTTCTTATTGAACCGCTTACATATTGGTGCTAACGGCACCGCCGTCACATTACAATCGTACCGGACGTGAGCGTATGAAAAAGCTTCTGATCTCTGCCGCCATTCTGGTGGCCTCTACCTCTATGGCATCCGCCTACACGGCGCAGAGCCTGCTGCACGAGTTCAACAACATCGTGCTGAACAACCTGGACGCCAGCGCCGAGACCGAAGGCACGCTGTATGTCGGCGGCAACATTAGCGGCAGCGGCTACACCGTGAACTCCGACCACAAGCCGAACGGCGACCTGGGCGGCGGTATCGCCGGCAGCCTAGTCGTCGGCGGCAATGTGCAGAACGTGCTGAACTTCCAATTCGGCGATGCGCAAATCGGGGGTGCTATTACTGGGACGCTGAACAACAATGGCGGCGGCACGATCAACACCGGCGTCGCCGGCATCCCGACGGCGGCCATTGCCAACCTGCTGCAGATGCTGTCGATGGAACTGGCGACCAACCCGACCACACCGGGTGGCATAGCAAACACGGGCGACCCGAACCTGGTGAGCTTCGCAAGCGGCGCCGGCGACGCTGATATGATCCAGTTCTTCAACATTTCGTCGGCGGTTTTGTCAGGTGGCAACATCACGGACATCACCAGCCCGGCCGGCGTGACCACGATCATCAACGTCAGTGGCGCCAACCCGACTGTCGGCATCAACGCCAACAACAACAGCAACAAAGGCGATGTGCTGTTCAACTTCTATGAGGCGACGTCGCTGACCATCAACACCACGTTCAACTATTCGATCCTGGCGCCGAAGGCCACCGTCACCCTGAACGGCGGCGGCATGTTTGCGACCCTGGTCTCCTACAATCTGGACCAGAATGCCGAAGTACGCCCCTACAATGGCACTTCCCTAACCGACTTTGGCGCATTCAACGGCAGCCTGCCGACAGTCGAACCGACAGCGACTCCAGTTCCGGGCGCACTGGCCCTGATCCTGGGCGGCATAGCCGGCATCACTGTGCTGGCTCGCCGCAAGGCATAGCGGCACTGGCAATTTCAACCTGATCAAACGAAAAGCCAGTTCGGGGTGCCCGGGCTGGCTTTTTCGCTTTTGCCTATGACCTGAATTTCTCATCAGATCCCTTTCCGACCGGATCCGAACCCGCTTTAGTCCCGCCGGGCCGTCACGCCTCGCCCGACAAGCATACCTGCTTAAGCCAAAGCAATACAGTTTCTCTGTGTTTTAAGCTGCTTGATTGTGATAGGTTTTCAACTTGAAGTATCGAATGGTTCCCCAGTCC
>JAPOJR010000106.1 GCA_029978325.1 Alphaproteobacteria bacterium
TGTTTTCCAGCGTGTCATTGTTATTCAGCGTTCCAGAGTTTTCCAGCATGCTCATTCCATCTTCTAACCCGTTCGTCAGCCGGGCGTTGTTTTCCAGCGTGCCGGTGGCAGCGATGGATGAATTGGCGCCAAGGATCCTGTCCCTATTAAGCACTACCGTTTCACCCGCGCCGACGATCAGTTCCATGGCGAGCGGCGACTGGGTGGCTGCCATCAGGATCAATCCGGCAATGGCCGCGTGTGAGGGAAGTTTCATGGTCACGTTCCTTAACTAAAGTTGATGTCCGTTGAGATCGCCGCACCGTCCGCACGATCCAGCGCAAATCAGGCCATTGAAACAGCCGGTTTATATCGAAGATTGGATGATCTAACCGATTGCTCCGACAGTCGAGCCGCCGGCGATGTCGAGTATGCCGTCGTTGATCAGCGTGCCGCCGTTCGTTGAAGCGCCATCTATGGTTCGTGGCGAATTATTAGCGAACGTGTCGCCTGGCAGAATCTCCAACGGGGCTGCCAGCGCGGATTGGCCCAGCGCCAAAAGAAGCACACCCCCTGCAAAGGCTTTCGCAAAACCGACCATCGACCACTCTCCTGTATCTATTCTTATGTCGTCGCGTCAAAACGCATAGCATCATAGACGAGTTTTGAATACCCCTGAATTTAACTTAACTGGTTACTGCCCCTCCGCCCCCTTATGCTTCTTCAACCGGCCGTCCCAGTTTGGACTGGCTCGGGAGGGACTGTTTCAGCTTAGTCGGCGACTTCCCCGGGGCCGGGCCGCATATCCCCGACAACATGCCGTTCCACCGCCTCCCCCGCAGCGAAGGATCTGCTCGCGAAGCTGAACGCGCAGTTGGGATATTGAGGGCAGCGGCCTAGCCGACACTATCGCTATGTAGGCGCGGGTGGTCGCACCTTGCAAAACTGTCTCAAAACCGACACGTCGGTGTAACATTGCCCGGCCATGGTCCCGTCCAACGAAGGACGGTAGGTCATGGCCGCGGTACTAGAAATCTTTGGCGTTTCCAAGTCATTCCGGCGCAATACGCCGGTTCTGAAGGGAATCGATCTTAAGATCGAAGCTGGCGAACTGGTCGCGCTGATCGGCGCGTCCGGCTCCGGCAAGTCGACGCTGATCCGCCTGATTGCCGGCATGGAGCGGGTAGACTCCAATAACGGCACCATTGCCGTCCTCGGTCAGCAAACGCAGGTCAACGGCCGCCGCCTGGGCACGCAGCGCCGGCTGCGCCGGGAAATCGGCGTCGTCTTCCAGCAATTCAACCTGGTTGGCCGCCTGTCCCTGCTGAAAAACGTCCTGGTCGGGCGGCTCGGGCGAGCGCCGGGTTGGCGCGGCACGCTCGGCCTGTTCTCGCATGAAGACAAAGTCCGGGCGCTGCGCAGCCTGGAACGGGTCGGCATGGTCGAGTTCGCGCACCAGCGTGCGTCGCAACTATCGGGCGGGCAGCAGCAACGCGGCGCGATTGCCCGCGCCCTGACCCAGGAAGCCCAGATTATCCTCGCCGACGAGCCCATCGCTTCGCTGGACCCCGCCGCAGCCGACCTGGTCATGGAAATCCTGGCCGACATCAACCGTCAAGACGGTGTCACCGTGGTTGTCTCGCTGCACCAGATCGACCACGCCTTCAAGCACTGCAAGCGCATCATCGCCTTGAAGGATGGCAGGGTCGTGTTCGACGGCCCGACCGCCGACGTAACACCGCAGGATTTGAGCGCGCTCTATGGCATGGACATGTCGGCCATGAGCGGCGCCGCAGAATCGTCCGGCGTCCGGCCGAATGGCCACGCCGCGCGCGAAACGATCGGGCCCCGGCCTGATCTCCCCCAGCAGGCCCGGCTTTCGGCCGTCGTCTCAGCCTCCTAAAATATCAGGATGATTGGCACATGCTAAAATCGGTTATTGCAGCAGCGGCAATGCTCGCCGCTGGTACGCTCGCTGCCAAGGCGGAAATGCCGGCGCAGGTCAACTTCGGCATCATCTCCACCGAATCCGCTTCGGCACTGGAAGCGTCATTCGGGCCGTTCCTTGCCGACATGAGCAAATCCCTGGGCGTGCCGGTCAAGGCGTTCTTTGCCTCTGACTATGCCGGCGTCATCGAGGGCATGCGCTTCAAGAAGGTGGACGTTGCTTGGTTCGGCAACAAATCCGCCATCCAGGCCGTCGACCGGGCCGGCGGCGAAGTTTTTGCCCAGACCATCAAGGACGACGGCTCCAAGGGCTATCACTCGCTGCTGATCACCCAGAAAGACAGCGACCTCAACTCGCTGGAAGACGTTTTGAAGTGCGACAAGACCAAGACGTTTGGCAATGGCGACCCGAACTCGACCTCCGGCTTTGCCATCCCTGGGTATTACGTCTGGGCATTGAACAACAAGACCCCGGAAGACTGCTTCAAGCGTGTGACCTCCTCTAACCACGAGGGCAACGCACTGGCTGTCGCCAATGGCAAAGTCGATGTCGCCACCAACAACACCGAATCCATCTACGCGCGGCTTGGCAAAAACAACCCGGAAGCCGCCGCTAAAATCAAAGAGATCTGGCGCTCGCCACTGATCCCGTCCGATCCCATGGTCTGGCGCAAAGACCTGTCTCAGGCGGCCAAAGAGAAGATCTACTATTTCTTCATGCAGTATGGCCGGTTCGGCGATACCGCTAAGGTCAAGCGCGAGCGCGAGACGCTGGCGAATGTGTCAGACGGCTGGGGCCCGTTCCTGGCCTCTTCGGACGCACAGCTTCTGGACGTCCGCCAGATCGAGGCGTTCAAGGCCAAAATCAAAGCCGAGCGCGCCAACGATGCCGAAGGCGTCGCCAAGGCGAACGCCGAGCTGACCCGTCTGGCTGAGCTGGCCAAGGTCATCGGCAAGTCCGGCTACTAGGGCTGCCCGCTAACGGCAATGGTGCTGCCGGTGATCGGAAACGGTCGCCGGCAGTTTTCGTATGAAAAGGCAGCACAAACCATGACAACGTCACAGACCGGCGAACCGGCTCTATCTCCGGAAATTCAGGCGCAGTTGCGGCCGCGATGGGGTGTTTTCATCTCCTACAGCGCCACCGCCCTGGTCGTAGCCGCGTTCCTGAGCATAGCCTACTATCCGGCTGAGGTGCAGAATTGGACCCTGCTGTTTACCGATGCCGCCAACATGGCGACGTTCATCGCCGACTTCCTCGAGCCGAACTTCGAAGACTGGCGCATTTTTCTCGATAAGATGATCGAGACGATTTACATCGCTCTCTGGGGAACCTTTCTGTCGATTATTTTCGGGGTACCATTCGCACTTTTGTGTTCGTCCAATATTGCGCCCTGGTGGGTGGTGCAGCCCGTACGCAGGCTGATGGACGCCGCCCGGGCGATCAACGAGATCGTGTTCGCCATCCTGTTCGTTGCCGCAGTCGGCCTGGGGCCGTTCGCCGGCGTCATGGCGATCTTCATTCACAACCTGGGCATTATCTCGAAACTGTTTTCCGAGGCCGTCGAAGCTATTGACCCCCGTCCTGTCGAAGGCGTGCGATCCACCGGCGCCTCCCGGGTGCAAGAGATCATTTATGGCGTCATTCCGCAGGTTTTGCCGCTCTGGTCCAGCCTGACGCTGTACCGGTTCGAAACCAACGTGCGCTCGGCGACGGTGCTGGGCATTGTCGGCGCTGGCGGTATCGGCTTTACCTTCTACGAGAGCTTCCGCGCCTTTCAGTACGACCGCGCAGGCGCCATCATCGTGGTGGTTGTTGTCGCCGTGATGGTGATTGACATCGTCTCAGCCCGTCTGCGCAAGTTCCTGGTCTAGTCCTGCTCCACAGCCCCATGGACTGCTGTTGACAAGGGCAGCGGCCAATCCGAACCTTGGGCGCTGCCGCAACCGCGGCGGCAGTGCCGAATAGGAGGTGTCGAGAGTGACCACGCCCAAGCCGCAATACGATGCCTTAGCCATAGCAACCGGCGTCAATCCGGCCTTGGACGCGGCAGCCGCCGCATCTGAATCTGCGCGCAGGGTCGAACCCGCCGCCATGGCGGCAATTCGCGCTGCTGGGCTCTCCCGTCTTCTGGCTCCGAAAGCGTTTGGCGGCGACGAAGCACCGGTCAGCACACACATTCGGTCCTGCCGGACGCTGGCGCATGGATATTCTGCCGCCAGTTGGGTTCATATGGTCTGCGCCGCTCACACCTATGTCGTCGGTCGCTTCCCGCCCCAATGCCTGCAGGAGGTATTTGGCGAGACGCCGGATGTATTAATCCCCGGCACGCTGGCGCCGCAGGGACGTGCACGCCAGGTCGAGGGCGGTTGGGAACTGTCCGGCCGCTGGCAGTTCGGCAGTGGCGTCGACCACGGCCCCTGGCTGCTGTTGGGCGCGATGGCGGTCGCGGGCGATGGCGAGAAGCCGCTGCCGCCGCTGCACCTGGTGGTGCCCACCGCGGACATCCAGGTAATCGACACTTGGTACACGCTCGGCATGCGCGGCACAGGCTCCAAGGACCTGGCCGCGAACGCCGTTTTTGTCCCGGCCCATCGCGCCATGCCGACGCGCGAATTGTTCCGCGGCGATTTTGTGGGCGACGCCGGCCCGCTCTACCGACTGCCGGTGATGGGCGGTCTGGCCTCAATGCTGGCCGCCACGGTGGTTGGCATCGCCGAACGCGGCCTTGGCCAGTTCGTCGATATCACCAAGGCCAGGCGCGAGGCCTATAGCGGCCGGGAGAAGTCCGAAAAGGCCAGCGTGCAAATGCGGATTGCTGAAGCCCAGGGCGAAGTTCGCCTGGCCGCCATGCTGGTCGAAGAGAATTGCGCCCTGCTCGACGCCGCCATGGCCGAAAACAAACCGCCGCTCAGCGTCGAACGATCCGCCCAAATCCGGTGGAACGCCGTCTACGCCGTCGAGCTTTGCCGCCGCGCTACCGAGCGGGTCTATGCCGCGGCAGGCGCAAACGCCACGTTCGATTCCAGCCCGCTGCAACAATGGTTCCGCGACATCAACACCGCTTGCCACCACGCTATCTGCGACTTCGATGCCGCGCTGGAGATCCAGGGCCGGCTGGCCTTGGGGCTATCGGCCGGCGCGATGGTCTGACCCGCCGCAGCCGCCATAGTACCATGGCGATCTTGGCGCTGGCGGCAATTCAGGCTATGGTCCGGCCAGGCTGGCGGATGCCAGCCGGATGGATCATCAAGGATAACCCTATGACAGAGCGCTATCATCTGATCAGCTCCGTCACTTGACCCTGGGTTCAGCGCGCCGTGATCGTAATGCGTGCCAAAGGGGTTGAGTTCGACGTGACCTATATCAATCTTCGTGACCGGCCGGATTGGTTCATGGAGATCTCGCCGCACGGCAAGGTGCCCGTGCTGAAAGTCGGCGGCACTCCGCTGTTCGAATCCAACGCGATCGCCGAGTTTATCGAGGAAACGGTGGAGCCGCGCCTGCATCCCGCCGACCCGATCAAGCGCGCCCGCAACCGCGCCTGGACCGATTTCGTGCCCGAATTCGCCAGCGCCCTGTCGTCGTGCTACTACGCCACGACGCCAGAGGATCAGGCTGCCGGCTTTGAGGAAGCGAAAGAGGCGCTGGAGACGATGGAGCTGGCCATCGGCAGCGAACGCGGCAATGACGGGCCGTACTTCAACGGGCCGGAACTTTCCCTGGTCGACGCCGCCTATGCGCCGTTTTTCCAGCGGTTCCTGGCGGTGGAAGCCAAGTTGCAAAGCGGCCTGTTGAACGGCTATCCGCTGGTTAAGGCATGGGCCGAAACGCTGATGGCGACCGAAACGGTCGTCGGTTCGGTGCATGAGACCTTCCCGCAGGAATTCGCGGCCAACCTGCACCGGCGCGAAACCGTCGTCGCGCCACTGTTCCCGCTGGCGGCCTAGGCCACAGCGCACACTGAAGGCCCGCCGGCAGATGGCTCTGCCTGCGGGCCTTTTCATTTCAGCGCATTCCGCGTCGCAAGAGAGGATCACCATGGTTGCCGTGTATTGCCAGTCCTGGGGCGAACCATCGTCATTGACGCTTGGCGAACCGCCTGCGGCCGCGCCTGGGCCCGGTGAGGTCGCCATCGACGCAAAAGCCGCGGCGCTGAATTTCGCCGACACCCTGATGATCGCCGGCAAATATCAGGTGAAGCCGCCCTTTCCCTTCTCTCCGGGGTTTGAAGCCGCTGGCACGGTCGCCGCCGTCGGTCCCGGCGTCGAGAACATAAGCGCGGGCGACCAGGTATTCTGCGCCCTGCAATACGGCGGCCTTTCCAGCCGGATTATCGCACCGCGGCAGCGGGTGTTTCCCCTGCCGACCGGCATGGACTTTGTCACCGCGGCAGCCTGGCCGGTCATCTATGGCACCTCCCATATCGCTTTGGTGCACCGCGCCAACCTGCGGGCGGGAGAGACGCTACTGGTGCTGGGCGCAACCTCCGGCGTCGGCCTCGCCGCCATCGAGATCGGCAAGGCCCTGGGCGCCCGCGTTATTGCCCAGGTCCGCGGCACAGCGAAAGGCGAAGCCGCCCTCAGGGCCGGAGCCGACGCGTTTGTCGATACGGCAACCGAAGACCTGCGCGACGCCGTCAAAGCGCTGACCGACGGCAAGGGCGCGGACGTCGTCTATGATCCTGTCGGCGGCGACCTGTTCGACCAGGCGCTGCGATGCGTCAATTGGGGCGCCCGCCTGCTGATCGTCGGGTTTGCCGCCGGCCGCATCCAGGATATCCCCGCCAATCTGCTGCTGGTCAAAGGCGTTGCCGCGGTCGGCGTGTTCTGGAACGCCCACTTCATCCATACGCCGGACCTGTTGCGCGACTCGTTCGCCGATCTTTCCCGCATGCATGCCGCCGGCGCGCTGAAGCCGCTGATCCGCGCGACCCTGCCCGCCACCGCATTTGCCAAGGCCTATGCCATGCTGCTGGACCGGGCGGAACCCGGAAAGATCGTGTTGGATCTGACAGCCTGACCGCGCCAAGGCCACCGAAGCATGCGCCTAGCCCTCTATCAACCGGACATCCCGCAAAATGCCGGCACCATATTACGCCTGGCGGCGTGTATGGGCGTCGGCGCCGACGTGATCGAGCCATGCGGCTTTATCTGGGACGACAAGCGCCTGCGCCGCGCCGGGATGGACTATCTTGACCTGGTTGACCTGGTCCGCCACCGGTCGTGGCAGCAATTTCAGGCCGACCGACGGCCCGGCCGCCTCGTCTTACTGACCACGCAAGCGGCAATCCGCTATACCGACGCCAGCTTTTGCCCGACCGATACTCTGCTGCTCGGTCGTGAATCCGCCGGGGTGCCGCTTGACGTACATCAAAGCGCCGACCTGCGTGTGCGCATACCGCTGGTTCATGGTATGCGTTCTCTCAACGTGGCGCTAGCAGCGGCGCTGGTGTTGGGGGAAGCCTTGCGCCAGACCGACCTCTTACCCAAGGACCCGACCTCGCAATGACTTCACCCGACGCTCAGAAACAACGCGCCAGCGACTGGTTCGAAGACCTGCGCACCCGCATTTGCGCCGAATTCGAGCGGATCGAGGACGAGCTTGCCGACGGGCCACACCAGGACCTGCCGCCTGGCCGGTTCGAGCGCAAGCCCTGGACCCGCACCGCCGTCAACGATGACCCGGACTCGGGCCCGGGCGGCGGCGGCATCATGGCCGTGATGCGCGGACGGGTGTTCGAAAAGGTTGGCGTCAACGTCTCCACCGTCTATGGCCGGTTTTCCGAGAAATTCGCCGCCGAAATCCCAGGCGGCGCGGAAAACCCGAATTTCTGGGCCAGCGGCGTCTCCCTCGTCGCGCACATGCGCTCGCCCAAGGTTCCGGCGGTGCACATGAACACCCGGCACATCCACACCGCCAAATCCTGGTTCGGCGGCGGCGCCGACCTGACGCCGATGGTGCCGGACGACCAGGATACGGCGGACTTTCACGCCGCCTTGAAGAATTGCTGCGACCGGTTCGACCCGGCCTACTACCCAAAACACAAGAAATGGGCGGACGAATATTTTTTCCTGCCGCACCGCAACGAGGCGCGCGGCGTCGGCGGCATTTTCTACGACTACTTGAACACTGGAGACTGGGAGGCGGACTTCGCCTATACCCAGGCCGTCGGCGAGGCATTCCTGGAGATTTATCCGCAGCTGGTGCGCCGCCACATGCACGATCCCTGGACCGCGGCTGACCGCGAACACCAATTGGTGCGGCGCGGCCGGTATGTCGAGTTCAACCTGATCCACGACCGCGGCACCGCCTTCGGCCTGAAAACCGGCGGCAACACCGAGGCAATCCTGATGTCGATGCCGCCAGAAGCAAAATGGCCGTAACTCCGCCCAGCCAATAGGCATTTGCGCCTCTGGCGACCCATTGCCACCCGCCATACAACAGAAATTCGCTAAGCTTCCCTGCTAAAGCATGTATTGCTATTTACAGTTTATGCTGCGCGCATCGGGAGCTCCAAACTCATGCCACAAATCATGCAAAGACTGGAGGCTGCGTTCGAGCTTGGCGGCTCGGGCCGGCTGCTTCCCATGGAAGGCGTGCGCGGCATCGCGGTCGGCTTGGTCTTCCTGCAGCACTACGGCATGCAATTCGTCTCGACGTCCGATGTTTCCGGCGTCACATGACACATCGCAAAGTTCTTCTCCGGCGCGGGCAATCGCGGCGTCGAGTTGTTCTTTGTTCTAAGCGGCTACCTGATCTACAAGATTTTGCTGACGCGCGACCCGAAGTTTTCGTCCTTCGTAGGGCGGCGAGCGCAACGCCTGTACCCGGCTTTCCTGGTCGCGCTGCTGATCGGCATCGCGCTGGATCCGTTTCGTTCGACGCCGGCTATCCCGTCCGATTTTACCGGAGCAGCGGTTTACCTGGCTGCCAACGTCGCCTTCCTTCCGGGACTGTTTCCGATCGAAGCGTTGTTCGCTGTCAACTGGAGCCTGAGCTATGAATGGTGGTTTTACATATCGGCTATCCTGATCGTTGGGTACATGGGGTTTAAGACCCTTCCAGCGACAACGCGCATCGTCTGCGTTTTTGCAACGGCGGCAGCCCTGGTCGCCCTCTCTGCAATGGGTTTTGAAGGGGCGCCAGTGCGTGGGCTATGCCTGTTCGCTGGGATTTTGCTGGTCGAGTTCGAGCGCCTGCCGATAAAAGCGCCCGGACAGATCATCGGCGTTGCAGCGCCCGTCCTTGCCCTGTTGGTCAGCGAAGGGCTCCGCCTGCCATCCTGGGCAACTGCGGCGGTTCTGTTCTTCGGTTTTCTGGCGTTTGTTTGGGCCGCCTTGGCCGGCGGACGCGCTACCGACGCAATCCTTTGCAATCGTTGGCTGCGCTGGTTCGGGAATATGTCCTATTCCTATTACCTTGTGCACGCCTTCGCCGTGGTCATCACCTGCCACGTCGTTCTGCCTCGGCTGCCAGAGGGCTGGGCCAACCTCGCATTCTGGGTTGGCCTGGGGCCTGTCTTTTTGATCTCCGTTGTCGGTGGCGCGGTTTTGTTTCTGTTCGTTGAAAAGCCGATTTCGCTGCAGGGCAGGTTTTCGTTCCGGCTCAAGCGCGCGACCTGACCGGCAAGCCGCGCGCTTCTCAACAGGAATTAGTGGCCGCTGAAGGCCGACGGGATGCGCTGGATGTCCTGCAGCAGATCGGGCGGCATGTCGCTGCCCATCTCGGCGGATGCGCTGGCGTTGATGGTGTCGCTGATGCCGCCGAAGCGCTCTGCGATCTTGCCTGCGATTTCGTCATGCCGGCCAATGGCGGCGCAGAGATGCAGCAGATCGTCCGAGATTTCGCCGGCGATCTTGTCCCACTGGCCCTGCTTGGTCATGCGGTTGAGCTTTGGCCCCAAGTCGCCCAGGCCGTGCGCCTCCAGCACCGGGTAGTAGGCCGGGGTGGAGCCATAGAAGGCAATGCGGTAGCGCACCCATTCGGCGATCTTGGCGACGCTCTCGTCATCCGGCCCGGTTGCAACGAAGCCGCCGCCGGAAATCTCGAACGTCTCGCGCGCCCGGCCGACATTGGCCAGGCCGCGCGTGATGCGGGGGACGATGACCTCCTCCATGTATTTGCGGGTACAGAGCGGGTGCAGGCGCACGCCATCCGCCTCCTCCGCCGCCACGCGCATCATCACCGGCCCTACCGCGGCCATGGTGACCTTCGGCATGCCGGGTACGGTGTTCTCTGGCACAAAGTTCGGCGTCATCAGGGTGAAGGTGTAGTGCTCTCCCTGGTAGTCCAGTTTCTCGCCGGTTTCCCAGCACCGCCAGATGGCCTTCAAAGACTGGAGGTATTCGCGCATGCGCGGCGCCGGCGGCGTCCACGGCACGGAGAAGCGCTTTTCGTTGTGCGCCCGGATCTGGGTGCCCAATCCCAGAACGAACCGCCCTCCCGACGCCTCATACAGGTCCCACGTGACATTGGCCGCGCTCATCGGCGAGCGGTTGAAGGAGATGGCGATGCCGGTGGCCAACTCCACCCGTTGCGTCGCCAAGGCGGCGACCGCCGCCGGCAGAAACGGATCGTGCTTGTTTTCCAGGGTGACGATTGCATCGAAACCGGCTGCCTCAATGGCGCGGGCCGCATCCGGCACTTTGCGCAGATTGTCTTGCGGGATGGTTGTTGCAACGCGCATCGGCGGCGTTTCCTTCAGGCTGGGAGCTAACGCGGGCTGGAAGTTGTGCCCGTTTCCCCTCATATTGCCCCGGAAACACGTCCGCTGCCAACCGAGAGCCGCGCCATGCCCCCTTCCGAAGCCGATACTCCGCTAATCCCGAAAGTCTGGCACGCCCCGGACGGCACCGCCCTCTCCTGCCGCGAGAAGATCAAGGTGCTGAACGAGAACCTGGAAGAACTGCAACAGATGGCCCAGGACGCCCTCGAAGACGCCATCATCATGGGCGCCGACGAAGCGCAAATCCGCGACGTGCTACGGCGGATGGTGGAGGGGCTGGAAAACCCCTATTGAGCAGCGATCACCAGAGGCAGCGGCTCCGGCATGCTGCTTGGTATCGTCAACGCCATCCCCAAAGGGCGCCCGCCTCAGTCGAATACAACGGCGGTGCCAGTCATATTCGCCAGGCCGGCCGGCGGCAAAGTTATGTCAACGAACAGAATTGCTTACATTCGATGCATATTCGGCGCGAACGGGGCGTCTCCCGGCTGCCGTTTTCTGGGTATTGGCTTTGGAAGAGCCGTTATCAGCTGCTTCAGGGCTAACCAAATTAGCCACCCACACCACTAATAGCGAAATGACGCCACTCAGGACAAAGAACAGCAATATCGTCAACGCCGAATGCGGCATGAACGGCGACAAGCTCCATGAAGCAAAACCGCTTGCACCATAGCCGAACAACACTGACACAAGCAGAAGTCTGAACGATTTCATCGCTGTCA
>JAPOJR010000107.1 GCA_029978325.1 Alphaproteobacteria bacterium
ATCGCGGGGTGAATCCAGACGCTATCAACGCCAACAGGTAAACAAAGTCAAATGTGCGTTACTGTCTTCGCGCCCACATTGCGGAAATCCTGTCCGCACAGCAGGCGCAAAAGAAACAAACCCCCACAGCAAGGGAAGCCATGGGGGTTTGGAGCAGAACCAGCGCTGCCATAGCACCGATTCAAACAAGCCCTACCACATCGCGATCGGGGAGCCCGTCGAGCCGGTAGCGCCCTTCATCGGCACTGGTGTGTACAAATAAGCGAACTCGTACACCTTTGCGTCAGCCAATTCCTTCAACTTCAGGTTTTCCTGGTTGACGATGCCATGGCGGGTTTGCAGGTAGGCATGGACGCAGAAGATGCAGCCCGGTGGCACTTCGCACTTGGTGCCGGCGCCGCAGACCGCATCGACCGGCCAGGTGTCGCCGCCGGTTACGCCGGCCTTGACGTCTTCGGCAATCCAACGGGCCACTTCCATGCCAATGCCGGGACAGCCGTTGTTGTACTTGGCGTTGTCCTTGATCCAGTACTTTTCCCAACCGGTACGGAAGATGATGGCGTCGCCTTCCATGAACTTGTAGTTCTTCATGCCCTGCATTTCGAGGGCCTTGTTGACGTCAGCCATGGTAATGACTTCGCCGGCCTCCATGCTCTCGACACCACGCGCCGCCGCGATATCCAGCAGGATGCCTCGCGCCGTGATCGGGTGCAGCTTTTCAGTGCCCAGCTTTTTCAAACCGTAGGCGCCGCCCATCTCTTCGGCGGTGAAGCCGTTGTACCAGCGCATGTTGTTCAGGTCGCCCTGCGCGCCGATAGCGACGCCGATATGACCTAGGCCATCAAACTGTGTGCCGACCTGGCCAATTTCAGTCGCCAGGTATTCGTCATTGTACATCAGTTTGACGCCGCCGAACGGACCGCCCGTCGGCTTGCAGGGAATGCGCAACGCAAACTTCCGTTCGCCGAACAAGGGCATGTTAGCTGTGTACTCATGACCGATTTTTAGGGTCATGCCTTTTTCCACCGTCCCGAGCGCGCGTTTCACCACGTCTGGCTTTTTATACCAATTGGTCGATCCAGCCTCGTCGCCGGCTCCCCACAGGGGATGTGGCCACCATTTTGAGCCGAGCGGCGTCTCCATCACGTCGCCATCAACCCAAGGCTGGCCTTTGCAGTCCTTCCAGTCGCCCTCAGCGCAGCCTGCATAAGCGCTTGAGACACCGAATGCGGCAATCACCGCGAATGCCGCTGTTCTCACATAAGCCGCTAATGTCATGAGCATTCCTCTATATTTTTGAGTTTGAGGCCGCCAAAGACCCATCCGGGCATGATGGCCGCCGCAATTAGACAGGACGGAACGACGCAGCGTCAAGCGCAATACGCGCCGACAACACAACCTATTACAGCATTGGCATACCCCATAGATTCAGCTGCCAATTAAGCTACACTGGCAATGCGTGTTTAGCCGAAAGACAAGCCAGGATTTGAGCGTGACGAGCGACCAGGCGATCCTGTTCGGAATATTGGGGATAGTGTTCGTGCTCCTGATTTGGGGCCGCTGGCGCTATGACGTCGTTGCATTTGCAGCTCTGGTCGCCTGCGTCCTGCTCGGCGTGGTTCCGACAGATCAGGCTTTTAGCGGCTTCGGCCATCCCGCCACGGTCATCATTGCCTTGGTGCTGATCGTTAGCCGGGGCCTTTCCGCGTCCGGCGTCATCGAGCTGGTGGCCAGTTATCTGGTGAAGGGCGGCCGCATCCTCTCCGCGCATATCGCGATCATGGCGATGCTCGCAGCCGCCCTATCGGCGGTCATGAACAATGTCGCCGCCCTGGCCTTGCTGATGCCGGTCGACCTCCAGGCGGCTAAAGCCGCAAAGCGGAGTGCTGCGCTCACGCTGATGCCTCTGTCCTTCGCATCGATCCTGGGGGGAATGGTGACCCTGATCGGCACCCCGCCCAATATTGTAGTCGCAGCCTACCGCGAAAATGCCCTGGGCGATGCGTTCGCCATGTTCGATTTTGCTCCGGTCGGCCTTTCGCTTGCCATTCTGGGGGTGGCGTTCGTTGCTCTAATCGGGTGGCGGCTGATCCCTAAGGCTGCGGGTCTGCACGGCGCAAATGACACGTTAATGCATGTAGAAGACTATGTGGCCGAGCTTCAGGTCGGGGAAGACGGCGCTGCGGTCGGAATGACCTGGACTGAGGTACGCTCGACTGTCGATGAATTTGATGGCCAGATACTGGGGCTGTTGCGCCAGGGCGCCCGCATTCCCGTATATGGCGACTATACCAAGCTGGAGCCGCAGGACCTGATCATCATCCAGGCCGGCCCCTCTGAACTCGACGGCATCAGCGGCAAGCTGGGTCTGAAATACCCGGAAGAATGGAAAGCCGACGACATTCTGCAAGGCGGAGAGTTGCAATTGGCCGAAGTCGTGCTGCCGGAAGGCGCAGCCGCCACGGGTCGCACGGCGGCAGGCCTGAACTTCGGGTCGCTCAGCGCCGTCCGGTTGCTGGGATTGGCCCGGCAGGGGAGAGAACTGCGCGATCGTGTTCGCCATATACCGCTGCTTGCCGGCGATATCCTGTTGCTGCTCGGCAGCAAGAACGCGTTGCCCGACGCCATTGCCCAAATGGGAGCACTGCAACTGGCGGAGCGCGGATTGCAGGTTATTCGTCGCGAGAAAGCCGGGCTGGCCGTCCTACTTTTTGCTGTCGCCATCCTGGCGGCAAGCACCGGGCTTGTTTATTTGCCGATGGCGTTGGCGGCTGTGGTCATCGCTTACCTGGCGTTTGGTATCGTGCCGCCGGGAGATATCTATTCATCGGTGGAATGGCCGGTCATCGTGCTGCTGGGCGCCATGCTGCCCATTGGCGCTGCGTTGGAGGCCAGCGGCGGCACCGCCTTGATCGCCGATGGCATCGTCACGATTTCGGCAGGGTTCTCACCCTGGGTGGTGTTAACCATTCTGATGGCTGTGACGATGACCCTGTCCGATGTCATGAACAATACGGCGACGGCAGTGATTGCCGCGCCAGTCGCCGTAGACGTGGCTACGACATTGCAGGTCAATCCCGATCCGTTTTTGATGGCGGTCGCGGTCGCGGCATCCTGCGCGTTTCTTACGCCAATCGGGCACAAGAATAACCTGTTGATTCTGGGGCCTGGCGGCTATCGTTTCGGCGATTTTTGGCGCATGGGTCTGCCGCTGGAAGTTCTGATCGTGGCGGCTGGTGTGCCGTTGCTTTTGCTTTTTTGGCCCCTTTGACAGGCGAAATGACCCGCGCAATAGAAAGATCAAAAGACCCCTATTACCTCCAGTAATACCCATAGCGCCCGGCGGGAAGCCAGAATGGGAGCGACATGCCAGTTAAGACCGCCGCCATGACTATTGCCGCCGCTATCGCTTTTGCCGCCGCGTTAGGGGGGGCCGCGCCACAGGGCGCGAACGCCGCCAAGGTGGTCAATTGCTATGACCCGGCGCGCAATCTCATCCAGCGCAAAGACGACTACGACTGCAAGCATCGGGCAATATCCGACGCGGAAGCGGATGCGATCCGGCATCGGCGGAACGAATATGTCCGCAAGTCCATTGAAATCGAACCCAACCCCGCCGCTTCCGGCACAGGCTCAGGCTTTTTCGTCAGTTCGGCCGGCGACGTGGTGACCAACAACCACGTGATTGCAACTTGCGGCAACGTCTCGATTTTGACGCCGGACGGCAAGACCTATGACGCCCGCGTCCTGTCATCGTCCGGCCAGTACGATCTGGCGTTACTTGCCACCAATGCCAGGCCCAAAAGCATCGCCACTATAACCCCGACCTCGCCGGCGGTGGGCGCAAACGTCGAAGTTGTCGGCTTTCCAGCCAGCTTGCGTCCCAGGCGCCTGCCGCTTCGCGCATCCGGACAGTTCAACGGCGTTCGGGACAACGGATCCGGTGTGGATATCCTGCTGATCGGCGCCCGCGTCGCCGGCGGGTCGAGCGGCAGCCCGGTGCTGGATGACGATGGCCGCGTCATCGGGGTGGTGTTCGCCAAAATGGATCCCCGAAAAATCCTGCCGCACAATGGCAAGGCGCTGTTAAATCCGGCGACAGACATTACCTTGGCCACCAAGGCCACCGATTTGGTAACGTTCCTTACGGCGAACGGTGTTAGCATTCCCCACGAGACGAATAACCCCGACCCGGCGGAGGCGTACGCGGTTCGCGTCAACTGCCTCAAATAACAAAGCCGGAGGCAAATGCGGCTTGCCCCCGGCGGAAAGAGAGATCACCCATGCGCATTGCCGAGTTGGAGCGAAAAATCGAAGCTGCGATTGCTCCGAGTTCCCTCATCATCATTGATCAGAGCCACCTGCATAGCGGGCATGCCGGCGACCGGCCGTTTGGCCAGAGCCATTATCACGCCATCGTCACAGCCACAGCATTCCAGGGAAAAAACCGGGTTGCCCGGCAACGGATGGTATTCGCGGCGCTGGGCTCGCTGGTGGGCCAAGAGGTCCATGCGCTGAGCATGGACCTGCGGACTCCGGACGAGGCTTGATCCGCAATCGTCAGGCAGGCGACTTTGCGACCGCTACCATGGCAGGGCGCAATAACCGGTCATGCAGGGTATAGCCCGCCTGCAACACCTGAACGACATGGCCCGGCGGCACATCCGCCGATTCCAGCTCGACGACCGCCTGATGCACGTTGTGGTCAAACGCTTCGCCGACGCCGGCGACCAATTTGACCTGATGCTTGTCCAGCGCGCCGGCCAATTCGCGCTCGACCATAGCAACCCCTTCGACAAGCGCTTTGACCGTACTGTCGGATGGGTCCTGCGGCGCAGCCTGCAAGGCGCGGCCCAGGTTATCCGCAACGCTCAGCAGATCGCGCGCCAGGCTGACCGCGCCATATTTCAGCGCCTCTTCTCGCTCGCGCTGCGCCCGGCGGCGCATATTCTCGACCTCCGCCAAAGCGCGCAGTTGCTGGTCCTTGGCCGCAGCCAACTCTGCTTCAAGCGCTGCAAAATTCGCCGCGATCACTGCCGCGTCAGTCTCGGCCGCCGGCGGCGCATCACCTGCCGCCCCGGGCTCGGACGCCGCGTTGGCCGCCGCATCGGCATCGGTCTCGTCGGTCGGACGGGTATTTTCGTTGTCTTGCATAATCTTAACCTAGGATACGTCGAATCACTTGGGCGGTGTAGTCTACCATCGGAACGATGCGGGCGTAGTTGAGGCGCATTGGCCCAATAACACCGACCGCACCCAAAACCTGCTCGCCACCTTTGCCATCGGATTTGGTGCCGAACGGCGCCAGCACCATCGACCAGCCCGCCAGTGCAAACAAATCATGCTCAGCCCCGATAAAAATCTGGACGCCGTCGCCGCGCTGGGTCGCCTCCAGCAGTTGCAGCAACGCTTCCTTGCGTTCCAAAACCTCGAAAATCGCCTGCAACCGCTCAAGGTCCTCTACACCGCCAACCGAGTTGAGCAACTGCGACTGACCTTTCACCACGAACGTCGCCGGCGCCGGGTCATCCAGCCGAACGGCCAGGCCCGATTTCACCACTTTCTGGGTTAGCTCATCCAACTCGCTCCGGTGCAATTCCAGCTCATCGAGGATACGGTCCCGTTCCTCCATGATCGTCCGCCCCTGCAACCGGGTCCGCAGATAGTTGCTGGCCTGGACCAAGGCGGACATCGGCATGCCCGGAGCAATCTCGATGATCCGGTTTTCCACCTGCCCGTGATCATCGACGATCACCACCAGCGCGCGAGCGTCCGACAGGCGCACGAACTCGATATGCGCAACTGTATGCGCGTGCTTCGGCGCGATGACAAAGCTGGCGTGCGCAGACAGGCCGGATAACATGGTGCTCGCCTGTTCCATCATCGACGGCATGTTGTGGCCGACGGCTGCGCAACGCGCTTCGATGTCGTGGCGCTCAGCCTCCGTCAGGTTGCCGGCCTGCAGCAGACCGGAAACGAACAGCTTCAATCCCGCACCAGTCGGCAAACGGCCTGCGGATGTATGCGGCGCATGCAGCAGCCCAAGATCCTGCAGGTCGGCCATCACATTGCGGATAGTTGCCGGCGACAATTGCCGCTCCAGCCGGCGCGCCAACGTGCGGGAGCCAACCGGCTCGCCGGTCTCCACGTACGCATCTACGATCAAGCGCAAAATCTCACGCGATCGTTGGTTCAGGTCAGCCAGTGAAGGGCCCGCCATCGCTCGAAACCGCTTCCTATCAATCGATCAACTCGGGTCTGGGGAACACCTGCTAGGTAGGTGCAGCGGATAGCCTCGTCAACCTGCCTGGACATCGCCAGGCCACGGGTTTAGCGTCGCGCCCGATCAAGACCCTTGAAAGGATGACCATGAGCGCCCGCCCATCCGGCAGAGCCCACGATGAAATGCGCAAAGTTTCGCTTGAGCCTGGCTTCAGCCTGCATGCAGAGGGATCGTGCATGGTGCGCTTCGGCAATACCCATGTGCTGTGCACAGCCTCGGTTGAGGACCGGGTGCCGCCGTTCATGCGTGGTCAGGGCAAGGGCTGGGTGACCGCAGAATACGGCATGCTGCCCCGCGCCACCCATACGCGCGGCGATCGCGAAGCCGCGCGCGGCAAGCAGAGCGGACGCACACAGGAAATCCAGAGGCTCATCGGCCGGGCGCTGCGCTCAATCGTCGATTTGCAGGCTTTGGGCGAGCGGCAGATCAAAATCGACTGCGACGTTATCCAGGCTGACGGTGGCACCCGGACGGCCTCGATCACCGGCGCCTATGTCGCGCTGTACCAAGCCTGCAGTCTGATGCAGAGCCGAAAAATGATCAAAGACATCCCGCTTTCCAGCGAAGTGGTGGCCGTCTCGTGCGGGCTCTATCAGGATCATGCCGTGCTCGACCTTGACTACGCCGAGGACAGCAACGCCCAAGCCGACGCCAATTTCGTCATGACGGGCAAAGGCGAGATCATCGAGATCCAGGCGACGGGCGAAGAGGCCCCGCTGACCAAGGAAAAATTTGCGGCCTTGCTGGATCTGGCGGAAAAAGGGTGCGGAGAGTTGGTGCGGCTGCAACGCCGTTCGATCATCGCCCTGTCCGGCCTCGGCTCGTGAGTGGCGGCTCGCCCCGGCCGTTCCGCGAGCCCAAGCTGGTATTGGCCAGCCACAATCCCGGCAAGTTGGCCGAATTTCAGCGCCTGTTCGCTGCCTTCCCGCTGGAGTTGGTGGGCGCCGGCGCACTTGGCCTGGCAGAACCGGCGGAAACCGGCACGACCTTTGTCGAAAACGCCCTGATCAAGGCGCGGGCCGCCGTCGCAGCCAGTGGCCTGCCGGCGCTGGCCGACGACTCCGGCCTGGCAGTTGCGGCCTTGCATGGGGCGCCGGGCGTATATTCCGCCGATTGGGCCGGGCCGGGCAAGGATTTTGGCGCGGCACAGCAACGCGTGCAGAATGAATTGGCCGGATCGCTGGACCGCGCGGCAGCGTTCGTTGCGGTGCTGGTCCTGGCTTGGCCGGATGGGCATTTCGAAACGACTGAAGGCCAAGTCCGGGGTCAGATCGTCTGGCCGCCCCGCGGCAGCGGCGGCTTTGGCTATGACCCGATTTTCCAGCCAGACGGCGATAGCCAGACCTTCGGTGAAATGGCGGTCGATGACGCCGGCATCGCTCGAAAGGCCGCGTTCAGCCACCGGGGAATCGCTTTTCGGGCCCTGGTCGACCGTTGTTTTCGGCGATGACCGGGCAGAAACCACTTTCGATTTACCTGCACTGGCCGTTCTGCGGCGCCAAGTGCCCATACTGCGATTTCAACAGCCATGTCCGGCCCAGCATTGACGAGCCGCGCTGGGTGGCGGCCTTTCTGCGTGCGCTGACCCATTGGCGCGAACAAACGCCCGACCGGCGGATCGAAACGATATTCTGGGGCGGCGGGACGCCTTCCCTGCTAAAGCCCGCATCGATCGCCGGCATCCTCGACCACATTGCTGGCCTGTGGCCAATGGCAGAGGATTGCGAGATTACGCTGGAGGCGAACCCAACCACGCACGAGGCGGCACGGTTCGTCGATTTCTCCAAGATCGGCGTCAACCGGCTGTCATTGGGCGTACAGTCATTTGAGCAGTCCGCCCTGGATTTTCTCGGTCGCACCTATAAGGTCGCCGATGCCGAGCGGGCTTTGGCCCACATAGCCGAGACTTTTCCCCGCTATTCGTTCGACCTGATCTACGCCCTTCCCGGCCACAGCCTGGAATCGTGGCGCCCGCAGCTCGAACATGCCTTGAGCTTTGCCAGTCAGCATCTGTCGCTGTATCAACTGACTTTCGAGCCGGGTACGCGCTTTTATCAGGCCTTGCAGACCGGGCGCATGACGGCGCTGGACGACGAAACCGCCGCAGACCTGTTCGAATACACTGTCGGTCGTCTGGTGGACCACGGCCTTGCCCAATACGAAATCTCAAACTTCGCCCATCCCGGAGCCGAAGCCCGGCACAATCTGGTCTACTGGCGCGGCGGCGATTGGATCGGGGTGGGGCCGGGAGCGCATGGACGCTTGGGACAGGGCGCCCACCGCCACGCGGTTAGCAATATCAGGTCACCCGAAAAGTGGTTGGAAGCAGCGGAAACCACAAAATTCGGCATCGAATCCGACATGATCATCGCGCAGCCTGAAGTGGCTGAAGAGCTGGTGTTGACCGGCCTTCGCCTGGCAGAAGGCATCGACAAAGCCGTGTTTGCCGATGTCGCAGGACAGTCGCTCGGGCAGGTTCTGGCAATTCAGAAGCGACAGGCCCTGCAAGATTCAGGGCTCGCGTGGGAGACGCCAGGCAAGTTCGGGCTAACCCCGGAGGGGCTGATGCTGCTGGATGCCAACATCCGATATCTGCTCACCTGAAACGGCATCCGGTCCCAGGCGCGGCCAATCAGGATGCCAATCTTTGTCACGATATGCTATTTTTGGTTGTTTTAAATCGAATCTTTTTTATTTTTAATTGTGTCGATAATCGACTCGAAAATGGCTAAACAATCGACACAAAAGCCAAGCACGGCTTTGCTACGAACTCCCATCACAATTGCTGCAGCCTCCGCCGTGAGGCTGCAGCCTTTATCGCTCGCACCTGAGTGGACAACCTACTGCAGGCCCACACCCGGAGCATTTTCGGATCAATCTGATCGGAAACCGCCCGAATTCGAACGGGCGAAGGCGACGGCAGGGACCTGGACCCGGGGGGCCGGCGGATCGTACGCAATCTTTCTCCGGACAACACGCCCATGCCACATCAGGGGCTCGCGGTAAATCTCGCTTGTCCGGCCAAGCCGGTCGACATTCAATTTGCAAATCGATTGGGCGAGCCGGGTTCCGACTTTGATAGAAACTGCCACATTGGTGAAGGGCGTCAGGATCAGTCTGGCCCGATAGACGTCGAATGACCGCACGAAGCCGGTCTTCTCTTCCGATTTTGCCGTCACGATCCTGACCGGGGTTCCATGGTAGATACTGAAATGAAAGGCATAACCCTGATCGACAATGTCCCAGTCGCGTCGCAATTCCGTTGGCCGGATCAAACGGTCCGGCGGCAATGGCAAGTTGGCGACGTCATCGAAATACACCGGCGCGATATAGTAGCGTCGGCCTTTCTGATACAGGTCGAACCGTACAATTTCCCCGAAGGCAGCGACCCCGCCTCTAACACACATTCCTTCACGCGGCCTGCCGCTATAACCGGATGACAACAGGCGGACCCGCCGCACGACATCGCCCGAGGGCAAACGCGGCGGATCGTGCTTGGGCTGGCCTGCCTCAAACCAACGCGATAGGGCTTGTATCAGCGGCTGATTGACATGGGGATCCGGGATCCGAGCCAAATCCGGCAGGCGCAATTCCGATACGGGCCGGCGCTCGAAGATCATCGGGCGGCCATCAGCATCCACCCTGACACGGTGCAAGGTCATACCATGCAACGGCCCACGGCCTCTGCGATTCTCCGTGCGGCTGGCGCAAATATTGGCCACCGCAGCCATGGCATCATCCGCAAACGTCGGCCACGGCAACGGCAATTCTACACCGGCCACACCGGCGCCGTTGCGGTAAGCGCGCGCCAGTTCCGACATCGTCCTGTGGCTGGCGCAAGCGACGACGATTGCATCAAGGCCATGGTTACGCGGGTCATTTGCCTGCTTCGACACACCCCACGCTTTGCGCAACTCAGCCGTCAGCTGTCCCGGTCGAGCCACCAAACGGCTACTATGGCCGCCCTCGGGATAAAGCGCCCGCAACGCTGAAATCAGGCAACGGCTCGCATAGCGCGTGTCGTTTAGATTCCGCGTCAGGATCCGGGCCTCCCGTTCAGAGAAAAAATCGGTCAAAAGCCGCCGCTTTTTCGCGACGGAAAGCGGTAATCGGCCAACCCGCTCCACAAAGTCCTGCCACCGGCTCTTGTCATTTCCAAGCCACTCGTATGGCGTCAGCTCACCCTTTTCCTGGTTCTGCTCGGCAAAACACACCACGCAATTGTCGAGAGAGTTATCGCCGCTTCGGCTGCGGGGCCAAATATGATCGACCTGAACGCTGACGCCATCAATCAACTGCCGGACAGACATACTGCGACCCGAGTAGAGGCAAATGCCCTCCTGACTTTGCCACAACTGATAGCGTACGATTTTCGCCTCGGTCACGTTGGCGGCGCCAACCAATCCCGCCAGGACGATGCGGGCGTCATCGCGGCGGACGCGATCCGCCTGATGCAGCGCCGCGCGTCTATCCCTCTGAATACGGCTGGCCCCCAACTCATCGGCCGTTTCTATGTGAATGCGTTCCGGCCGAACTCCGCGCTGCTCCACCATCACTTTGATCTGCAACAATGACTCTCGCAAGGCACGAGAAACGATCGGATTGCGGATGTTCTGGAGCAGCACGTGGTCCGGAGCCCGAGGATCGAAACCCGCCGCTTGCGCAGCGTCGAACATCAATTTGCCCTGGGCAAGAAATGGCGAAATTTTAGCGGCTGCGACGGCCGATATGGCTGCTGTGCCTTTGAACATTGTCAGTTCTCCAGCCCGATAGGCAGCGCGGATACAGAGAACCAAGTCCAACCGCATCCCATAATTCCGCAACCCATGCGCAATCGCCGATTCGGTATGCCGAAAGGTCAGAATTGTCGCCACATCATCGAGAATTTCCGGACAATACCGCAGGAACCGGCGCGCAGAATCCCCCAAAGTTCGAACCAATGCCGCCGTTCCAGCCGTCGCGCCTCCCGCCACCACCAAATCGCGCTCCAGATCGACGCCATGGGGAAATTGGACTGTATC
>JAPOJR010000108.1 GCA_029978325.1 Alphaproteobacteria bacterium
CTAAGAAAGCAAAATAGGTCGTCGCTGTTTCCATTGCAGTAGAGCGGACTCCAATCCGGTTGGATCCAGATCCCCTCTACTGTCATTTGGCGAGCCCCTGCCCGCTGCACGGATCGCATTGGAACTTGCTGCCTTGTCCCGAGTGCGATCCGCCAGATCCATCCAGGATCATCGCGACCCTGAGGCGTTCAGACGCCCGATTCATGACGGTTTTTCCGAGGCTCTGCCCCTGCGGACTTGCCAATCAGGCCTCACCCTGGCTTCCTTCTCAGTAATGTCCCGCGCCGGATCCGCGGCGGCTGATATGTACGAATGCGACCAGGAGCCAAACCATAATGTCCAACACCTATGACTACATCGTTGTCGGCGCAGGGTCTGCCGGCGCGGCCGTTGCGACCCGCCTTTCCGAAGATGGTCGTTACACCGTTCTGTGCCTGGAGGCGGGCAAAGAAGGGTCTGACTATATGTGGTCGCGCATTCCGGTCGGTATCGCGAAGCTGATCGATAATCCCGCGGTGAACTGGTGCTACCGGTCCGAACCGGACGAAGGCTCCGGCGGCAGGGAAATCGAGGTTCCCCGAGGCAAGATGCTGGGCGGCTCCAGTTCCATCAACGGCATGGTATTTATTCGGGGGCAGGCGCAGGACTACGATCACTGGGCGCAGCTGGGCAACCGAGGCTGGAGCTATCAGGATGTCCTGCCGGTCTTCAAGAAAATGGAAACCTATACGGGCGGCGACGACGAGCTCCGCGGCCGCAACGGCCCCTTGCAAGTAAGGGACACGCCGCGCGGTCAGTTGCCCTTGCTGGAACGCCTGATCCAGGCGGCGGAGAATATCGGCATTCCCTACAATCCGGACCTGAACGGCAAGACGCAGGAAGGCATTGGCATGTCGCAAGTGACGATCGCCAAAGGTCGACGGCAGTCCACCGCATTCTGCTATCTGGATCCAGCCCGCGGCCGCAAAAACCTGACGATCCAACAGGGCGCCATGTCGGAAAGCCTGATATTGGAGGGGAAGCGCTGCGTCGGCGTGCGCTATACGGTCAACGGCGATAGACGCGAAGCCCGCGCCACTCGCGAAGTAATTGTCTCCGCAGGCTCGATCAATTCACCGAAATTGCTGGAGCTTTCCGGGATCGGCCAGACCGACCTGCTGCGCACGTTCGGCATCGAGGCCGTGCATGAGCTACCCGGCGTCGGCGAAAACCTACGCGACCACTATAGCCCACGGGTCAAATTTGCGATCTCAGAGCCGAATGCCACATTCAACGATGGCGCACGCGGCTGGCGGCTGGTGCGCGAAGCGGCCAAGTACGCGTTATTCAAAGAGGGCTTCATGGCCCGAACGTCCGTGCCGCTGCGCATGTATTTCAAAACCCGGGAAGGTCTGGAGTCCCCGGACGCCACTATTTCCATCCTGCCTTTCATCTATGAGATGATCGGGCGCGAGCGAAAGGTCTCACCGAATTTCAAGGGCATCACCATGAACCTGAACGTGCTGCGCTCGGAAAGCCTCGGCTCGATCCATATCCGGTCGGCCAATCCGTCGGAGCCGCCGGCGATCCGCTTCAATTTCCTGTCTGCCCAGGCCGACCGCGACGGCGTCATCGCCGCTATCCGCAAGGGACGGGAATTGATGGCAGCCTCCCCTATTGCCGAATGGGTCGGCGGCGAGATTGCTCCAGGATCCGACAAGCAGACCGACGAAGAATTGCTGGAATGGGTCCGCAGCACGGCGGAAACCACTTACCACCCTGTCGGCACCTGCAAGATGGGCCCGGCAACCGATCCACGGGCCGTGGTGGACGACCGGCTGCGTGTGCACGGTATTCAGGGCTTGCGTGTTGCCGACGCCTCGATCATGCCAACGCTTACCAGCGGTAACACCAATGCGCCCAGTATCATGATTGGCGAGAAATGCGCGGAAATGGTGCTGGCCGCCGCGCGCCAGAACGAGAAAGCGGCTGCCTGACGCCGGCGAACGGCTCTCCCCCTTGCAGAGGTTCGACCATGCCATTTTGTGACACGCCGAACGGGGCGTTGTACTACACCGTCACCGATGCAAGCGCGCCTTGGAATCTGACGCATCGGGAGACCATCATATTCTGCCATGGTGTCGCAACCAACGCCGACATTTGGGCGGCGTGGTTGCCGGCGCTGGTTCAGCACTATCGGGTCGTACGATTCGATACCCGAGGTTTCGGCAGGTCGGCGCTGCCGCCAAAAGGTTTTGAATGGACCCTAGCTGGACTGGGGGATGATATCCTCGCTATAGCCGACGTCACCGGCACCGCCCGGTTCCACTTAGTCGGGGAAAGCGCCGGCGGTACCGCTTGCCTCGCATTGGCCGCCCGCGAAGGCGCTGGTGGCCGTGTTCGGAGCCTGACCGTACTCTCGACCGGGCATGTCGGCGGCTATATCCGGAATGTTGATCCGTGGCGACCGTTGATCGAAGCCCAGGGCATGGTAGCCTGGTCGCAGCAAATGATGGAGCATCGGTTCGCGTCCGGTACATTGGATGCCCAACGTTGGACCTGGTTCCATGACATCCAGAGCCAGACCGAACCGGAAGCCTTGCTAGGCGCCGCCGATATGTTGCTGGCGTCAGATTTACGGCCGGTCTTGAACCAGGTTACGATACCTACTCTGGTGCTGTCGGGCAGCGCCTCGCCTTTTGTGCCTTTGGCGGCGGCCAGGGATTTAGTCGCACGGTTGCCGGATGGCCGCTTGCGGGTATTTCCAAATGTCCGTCATGGCCTGCCGTTCAGCCACACTGTACCGGCGAGCGCGATCCTGCTGGCTTTTCTGGAGCGGCTGCGTGCGAGATAAGCAAGTAATGCCTAAATTATAATCATTCTGTAGATTTTTTGGTCAGTTCAGTGATTTTGCGCGAATTTAAGGCATGTTTAGCTTGAGTCGCGCAAAATCCGTGCGCACAACACTGCACATGGCGTCAATTTATGCATGGAGTGCGCTCACGATGTTGCCCCTCGCCCGTTATGGAATGGCCCTATTGGCCGTTTTGCTGCTGCCTATGCCGGCATTAGCCGAAGATTCCCTGAATTCCGGAGACACCGCCTGGATAATTGTGGCGACCGCGCTGGTTTTGTTCATGACCCTGCCGGGTTTGGCGCTGTTTTATGCGGGCCTCGTGCGCAGCCAAGCCGTGCTTTCGGTCGTCATGCACTGCGTCGGCATCGCCTGCCTGATGACCATCCTGTGGCTGGTTGTTGGCTATAGCCTCGCATTCGGCGACAGCGCGGGCGGCTGGATTGGCAACCTGGGCAAGGCTTTCTTCAGCGGCGTTGGCAAAGACGCCATGCGTGGTTCCATTCCAGAGATCGTATTTGCGGTCTTTCAGATGACGTTTGCCATCATCACACCCGCACTGATCGTTGGCGCCTATGTTGAGCGCATCAAGTTCTCCAGCGTTTTGATTTTCAGCGGCGCCTGGTTGCTGTTGGTCTATGCACCGGTTTGCCACTGGGTCTGGGGTGGCGGATGGATGGCCGGCCTGGGCGTCATGGATTTTGCTGGCGGCATCGTCGTCCACGCAACTGCCGGTATTTCGGCTTTAGTGATCGCCATGATGCTGGGCGCGCGCCGTGGCTATCCGGAGCAGGTTCGCCCGCCGCACAATCCGGGCATGACCGCGACGGGTGCCGCCATGCTTTGGGTCGGCTGGTACGGCTTCAATGGCGGCTCTCAACTGGCTGCCGACGGCGGCGCGGGCATGGCGATTGCAGCGACCCATATTGCCGCCGCGACCGCGGGCATGGTCTGGATGATCATCGAGTGGACCAAGTTCGGCAAACCGTCCCTGGTCGGCGCAGTGACCGGTGTCATCGCCGGCTTGGCGACCGTAACCCCCGCCAGCGGCTTTGTCGGGCCTTTGGGCGGACTGATCCTCGGGGCCGCCGCAGCCATCGTCTGCTTCTATGCGGTGCAGATAGTGAAGCATTCGCTCAAGATCGATGACTCTCTCGATGTCTTTGCGGTGCACGGCGTCGGCGGCATCCTCGGCTCGCTGCTGGTGTCGTTCCTGGCATTGGCGATGTTCGGCGGCAACGGCTTGGCGGAAGGCCAGACGGCCGTTGGCCAGCTGGGCGTCCAAGCCATCGGCGTCGGTGTCACCTTGGTTTGGTCGGCCGTCCTTACGGTCGTCATCGTGAAGGTCACGGGCGCCCTGACCGGCGGCCTGCGCGTCAGCGAAGACCAGGAAATCGAAGGCCTCGATCTCGCCTCGCATGGCGAACGCGGCTATGATATCGGCCGATAGGAGGGTCATTCCATGAAACTCGTGATGGCGGTGATCAAACCGCACAAGCTCGACCCGGTGCGAGAGGCCTTGACCGAGATCGGTGTCACCGGCCTTACGGTCAGCGAAGTCAAAGGCTTCGGCCGCCAGAAAGGCCACACCGAAATCTATCGCGGCGCCGAATACAGCGTGGCGTTCCTGCCCAAGGTCAAGATCGAACTGGTCATACCCAATGATCGGGTTGAACAGGTGATGGAGGTAATTCGGGATGCCGCAGAGACAGGGCAAATCGGCGACGGCAAGATCTTTGTGATCGATGTCGAGCGATCGATGCGCATCCGCACCGGAGAGACGGGCGACGACGCGCTGTAGCGCACCTAAGCCCGGTTGAGACGCAAGACCCCAGCGATATCACTATCGCTGGGGTCTTTTTTCTGGCGCCGGCTTTCGCAATAACCGCGTGGGCGCGCCGGCGCTGTGAGTTTAATCCCTCACCGCCCCGGCACAGTCATTGAAAGTGCCGGGAATGCGGGAACAGGGAAACGCCTCAGCCAACGCGTTCGATGACCGTGGCAATGCCCTGGCCGACGCCGATGCACATGGTGCAGAGGGCATAGCGCCCCTGCCGCTGTTCCAACTCATACATAGCTGTGGTGATGAGACGCGCGCCCGACATGCCAAGCGGATGGCCAAGCGCGATCGCGCCGCCATTGGGATTGACGCGGCTGTCATCATCGGCAACACCCAGTTGACGCAGCACAGCAAGGCCTTGGGCAGCGAACGCTTCGTTCAGTTCGATCACATCCATATCGTTGATCGACAGTCCGAGGCGGTCCAACAGCTTTTGCGAGGCCGGCGCCGGACCGATGCCCATGATGCGCGGCGCAACGCCGGCGGTCGCCATGCCAAGAATGCGGGCACGCGGCTTCAGGCCATGACGGTCTGCACCGGCAGCGGACGCGAGCACCGCGGCGCACGCGCCATCGTTCACGCCAGAGGCATTACCGGCCGTCACAGTACCCGGATTGCGGAACGGCGTCGGCAATTTGGCCAAGCCTTCCAGGGTGGTGCCTTCGCGCGGATGCTCGTCGGTATCGACAACAATCGGGTCGCCGCGGCGCTGCTTGATAACGACCGGCACGATTTCCATCGCCAGACGGCCATTCTTCTGCGCCGCAACCGCATTCATCTGCGAACGGAACGCCATCGCATCCTGGTCGGCGCGCGAGATCTGGAACTCTTCCGCCACATTCTCACCGGTTTCCGGCATGGAATCGATGCCGTATTGCGCCTTCATCAGCGGATTGACGAAGCGCCAGCCGATCGTGGTGTCTTCAATCTTGGCGGCACGGCTGAACGCGCTGTCCGCCTTGCCCATAACAAAAGGCGCACGGCTCATGCTTTCGACACCGCCGCCGATGCACAAATCGGCCTCACCCGTCTTAATGGCGCGGGCAACGGAACCGATTGCATCCATTCCCGAACCGCAGAGGCGGTTAACCGTGTTGGAAGGAGCGCTATCCGGCAACCCGGCGAGCAGCGCTGCCATCCGGCCAACATTGCGGTTGTCTTCGCCAGCCTGGTTGGCGCACCCGTACGACATGTCGTCGACCTTGCTCCAATCCACCGACGGATTGCGCTCCATCAGCGCTTTGATGGGGATAGCGCCCAAGTCATCGGTCCGAACCGCAGCCAACGAGCCGGCATAGCGGCCGATTGGCGTGCGAACGGCGTCGCAGATAAAGGCGTCAGTCATGTGGCGTTCTCCCATAGAGCCAAGAAAATCGACCGTCACTATAGCAGCCAGCCCTAACGGCGCACGCCTTTTTCAAGCTGCGTCCGGCCGGTCGTCATGCGGATTGTCGAACAGGATTCGCTCGCCCGCCCCATCCATATCCTCGTACTGCCCGGAGTTCAGGCTCCAGAGGAACCCGGCGAGGCCCCCAACCCCCAGCAATAGCGCTACCGGGATAAGGATGATCAGTGCGTCCATGGCTTGGGGCTCCCACGCAATCGCAAGGCATTGACCGTGACCAAAATCGATGAGGTCGACATCGCGATGGCCGCCAGCAGTGGAGAGACGATGCCCGCCATCGCCAACGGAATGCTGACCGCATTGTACATTGCCGCCAGGGCGAAATTCTCCAATACGCGCCGGCGCGCGGCGGCGGCGACTTGCAAAGCTTCCGGCACCGCGGCCAGCGATTGGCCCTGAAACACCATATCGGCGGCGGTTTGGGCAATATCTGCGGCAGAGGCGGGCGAAAGCGATGCATCGGCGGCTGCGAGCGCAGGCGCATCGTTCAATCCATCGCCGACCATCAGTAACCGCTCGCCTTTGGCTTGCCATCGGTTCAGCCGGTCAATTTTGTCTTTAGGAGTGAGGCGGCTTTGCGCATCGGCGATGCCAACGGCGGCTGCGACGGATTTAACCGGCGCTGGCGCATCGCCGGAAAGCAGGGACACTCCAATACCGAGCTGTCTCAGGTAGCCCACGACTTGGGCGGCGTCGGGGCGAAGCGCATCGCTGAAATGAAAGGCAACCGGTTCCAGACTGGGCCGCGCCAGCCATACGACAGTGATGGCGTCGTCTCCATCGAGCGCCGGCAGTCCGCACCATGCGCGCGACCCTAATCGGTCCTCTCCGGACTTTACGCCATAGCCGGCAATCTCCTCAACATCCCGCGCCGGTGCCATGGCGCCAAAGCGTTGCACCGCTGCACGGACGATTGCTTGGGAAAGCGGGTGCCGGCTGGCATATGCCATGCCTGCGGCAAGCTTGAGCGCCTCATCCGAAATGGCTTCGGCGTTTTCCAATTCTGGACGTCCCACAGTGAGCGTTCCAGTCTTGTCGAAAACGACCCGGTCCACCTGGGCAAACCGCTCCAGTGCTGCTCCGCTTTTCATCAGAATGCCGCGCCGCATCAGCCGCCCGGCCGCAACAACATGGACGGCAGGCACCGCCAAGCCCAATGCGCAGGGGCACGTGATGATCAACACTGCTATGGCAGCAACCAACGATTGCTCAACGCTTGCGCCACTCACAAGCCATCCAGCGAACGTCATGCCGGCCAGCCCATGAACCAGCGGGGCATAAATTTTTGCTGCCCGGTCGGCCAGGCGGACATAGCGGTCCCGTCCCTGCTGGGCCGCCTCCATCAGCCGCGTGACCTCAGCCAACACGCTATCATCGGCGGCCGTGGCTGCCTCCAATCGGAAGGGATCACCGAGATTGATCGAACCGGCAAATACGGTCATGCCGGGCTGAAGCGCCGCCGGCTTAGATTCGCCAGTGATAATGCTGGTATCAACCAAGGCAGACCGGTCAAGAACCTTGCCATCCGCTGGTACCTTTGCCCCGCTAGCAACCAGCAGCAAATCGCCAGGCCGCACCTCTCCTGCCGTCACCTGCCGCACCGCACCAGTTGCCGGGTCCACAAGCGATGCCTCACCCGCGGCAAACGCCAACAGATTATCCGCTGCATCCCTTGCTTTACCGCGAACGCTCGCATCGAGGAAACGACCGATCAGGAGAAAAAACAGCAGCGAGACCGCCGCATCGAAATACGTCTCCTCGCCGCCGGTCCAGGTCTGCCAGAACGACATTGCGGTCGCCAGCAGCACGGCCAGACTGATCGGCACATCCATATTAACCCGGAACACTCTGATTGCCGTCCAGGCAGAACGGAAAAACGGCCGACCGGCATAAGCAACGGCGGGCAACGCTATGGCCGTCGAAATCCACTGGAACAGGTTTCGCGTCTCCGCATCCATATCCTGGGCCAGGCCGGCCCACAGCGCGACGCTCAACAGCATGATGTTGGCAGCCGCAAAGCCCGCCACCGCCAAGCATCGCAACAGCAGCTTCTGGTCCCCGTCGGTGACCGCCAACGCGCCGTCGAACCGGGCAGCCTGGAAGCCCGCTTCTGCCAGGGTCCGGACAAGACGGGAAGAGTCGATCGCTCCGGCATCGAAGCGAACCCTAACCCGCTTGGTCGTGAGGTTCGCCCGCGCATCCTGCACACCGATGGTGTTTTTCAGGGCGCGTTCGATACCCCGGACGCAGCCGCCACAGTTCATGTTGGCGACCGATAACACTTCCTCGGCGAAGCGTTGGTGGGCTAGGGCTTGGACCATAGGCGTGTCGTCATTTCGTAGGTGGGAAGACTGTATCCGGCGCCTGGGTGGACCGTTGCGGACAATTGCCACTGGCCATGCGCCAACCCGCCGGTTTCGGCGACATACCGACCATCGCCATCGGCGTCGAAGGTAATTCCAAGGTCTAGTGCTTGGGTGGCCGGACGACCGATTCTTCCTTCAATGACCAGCCTCGACACAGGCCGCCCGTCGGCTTGCCGGACCGTCAACACGACCTGCGATCCTTCAATCGTCGCAGCATGCCGCCAACCCGTTGCCTCTATTGCGCGATGCGTCTCAATCGATTCGTTATAGCGCAGGCCGCGGACATACGCGTCTTCGGTCGAGGTCCCCGAAAATGTCGTGGTCGCGACATAGACGAACACGCCGTTGACCGCAAACATCACACCGAAGAACCCCAGCAATCCGAACAGCACATGGCGGCCATTGATCGGACCCATGTCTATTTCTCCTCAGGCAATCGGAATGTAGTGGCGCTGCGAACCGCCAGACTGCCGTCTGCCCGCTCGGCAGCGATCTTGATCGGCAGAGCCGTTCCATTTTGCCGGGCCGCGGACTTGGCGACCGCCGCCGGAACCGTGATGAAGGCGCGGATGCGGGTCAGATCGTCCGGAACAAGGTGGATACCGGCTCCGGCCTGGCCAAGGATGGAAAGCGTAGCCCCCGGCAGTCCTTGCACAACAAGGCTAAACCTGGTTTCGCCGTACGTCTTGTTGAGCACATGCACGGTATAGCCGTTGCGGATGCTGCCGTCCGAAAGGCGGACAAACAGGGGATTTCGGTCGCGCTGAATGCTCATGTCAAAATCCGAGCGCAACAGCAGAGCCGCCAGCATGGCCACGCTGACAAGCCCTATCAGCGCGGCATAGATGATTGTCCGCGGGCGGACCAGACGCGGCCTGGCATCGCCATGCCCGGCGGCCTCAAGGCCCTGAAAGCTGTCATAAGCAATCAGGTTCGCCGGCCGCTCAATTTTTGCCATTACCTCATTACAGGCGTCGATGCAGAGTGCACAGTTGATGCATTCCAACTGGGCGCCATCGCGGATGTCGATGCCCATTGGGCACACGACAACGCATTGCTTGCAATCGATACAGTCGCCGCGGTCGTCCCAGCTATCGCCCTTGCGATGATGGCCGCGCGGATCGCCGCGCCAGGCCCGATAGGATACCATCAGGCTCTGATCATCGATCATTGCGCCCTGGATGCGCGGCCACGGGCACATGTATGTGCAGACTTGCTCGCGCGCCAACCCGCCCAGAAGATAAGTCGACGCCGTCAGGATTGCGACCGTCGTATAGGCAACGTATGGCGCAGTCCCGGAGACCAGATCAATCGCCAGGGTCGGAGCGTCGCCGAAGTAGAATACCCATGCGCCACCGGTCAGCATCGCGATCAGCAGCCACGCGGCATGCTTGGTGATCCGCTTGCGCAGCTTGTCGGCGTTCATCGGCGCCCGATCCAATTGGATGCGCTTGGCGCGGTCGCCTTCAACCCAGCGCTCCACCGCGATCATTAGGTCAGTCCATACCGTCTGCGGACAGGTATAGCCGCACCAAACCCGGCCCGCGATGGATGTCATAAGGAACAGGCAGAGTGCGGCCAGGATCAACAAGCCCGCAACAAAGTAAAATTCCTGCGGCCAAATCTCGATGAAGAAAAAGAAGAACCGCCGGTTCGGAATATCGATCAGCACTGCCTGGTCCGGCAGGTACGGCCCGCGGTCCCAGCGCAACCACGGCACCCCGTAGTAAACGCCCAGCGTAAGGGCCATCACTATCCACTTGATCCGACGGAAGTTGCCGCGCGCCCGCTTGGGGTGAATCCGCGGACGGTCGGCGTAAAGCGAGCGTGACGCCTTCGCGTTGACCGCGGCAACATCGGCCGTTTCGACCAGGGGTGGGGAGGCCTGCTGCATAATAGGCTACTCGCCCCTATTCGCCGCCGCCAAGCGAGTGGACGTAGACCGCTAATTCTTTGATCGTTACCGGGTCGAGCCGGTCCACCCAAGCCGGCATTACGCCGACCCGCCCACGGGTCACTGACCGCGCGATTGAAGCGGCATCGCCGCCGTACAGCCACAATGCGTCAGTCAGGTTCGGCGCGCCGAGTTCCCGGTTGCCGACCCCGCCTTCGCCGTGGCACGCAACACAGTTGTCGGCAAAGACTACAGCGCCCCGTTGACTGGCCTCGGCGTCATGGGCCTGCTTGGATATCCCCAGCACGTATTGCGTTACGTCTCCGATTTGCGCCCGGTTCAGAATTTGATCCCTGCCGAATGCCGGCATGTCGTTGAGCCGCGTATCTTCATGGTTCGAACGGATGCCAAACATGATAGACTTGTGAATATCCTCCAGCGTGCCACCCCAAAGCCAATCATCATCGTTCAGGTTCGGATACCCGATCGATCCCTGGGCGCCGGACCCATGACAGGGCGCACAATTATCGCCGAAAGCCGCCTTGCCGCCGGCCACCGCAAATTGCAGGAGATCGGGGTCTGCGGCGATCGCACTCAACGATTGTGCGGCGATCTTCCCGGTCCATTGTCCCTGCGCCGCCTTGGCGTCCGCCTCGCGCTCGCGCTCCGCCGCCGCCTCGGCGTCGCGGCGCAGAGGCTCCAACGACCGGCGGTGCGCGTCGATCTCGCCGCGCATCCACTCAAGCTCGCGGCGGCGCTCGTCCAGCGCGGCGCGGATGCCCGCGGCGCGCTCCTCCGCTTGCTTCGC
>JAPOJR010000109.1 GCA_029978325.1 Alphaproteobacteria bacterium
CAAATTTGGACATGGCGGGCGGATCTCCAAGTAGAAGCGATGCGACGATTAAAGAAACATGGTTGAGTTTGGTGCTAATCCCAACAGATATCGGCCGACATTTTCATAATGGTCGGCGCGAGCCTGGACCTGCTGGCTGGCGGTCAGCGCATCACGCAATCGCCGCTCGAACGGGTTCGACGGAAATATCGCCGTAGCCCCGGCGGCGCGATAGATGTCGGTCGAAACCGCAACGGCTTCGTTAATCGCGTTGGTACAGGCAAGACGCAGCGCAACCCGGTCCTCCATATCGATGGGTTTGCCGGTCCGCTCGGCATTGGCATAGACCTCATCCGCAACGAACAGAATAGAGGCGCGTATCATCCGCAACTTGGCTTCGAATTGCGCCAGCTGCCCCTGGAAAACAGCGCTATCGCGCAACGATGCAGCCGCACCGCGCGGGCGTTTGTCCATCGCCAGCGTCCGCAGCTCCTCCAGCATAGCGCGGGCGATGCCGACCTGCAGGCTGGAAAACCCGACGGCGTACACCAGGGAAGTGTTGATCAAATAGAGAGGGGAGGAATCGGTCAGCGCCGATTGGTCCTCGCGATCAACAGTCTCGTCCCAAGGCACAAACAGGTCGTTAACTTCGAAAGTATCCGACCCAGTGCCGCAAAGGCCCATGGTATTCCAGACATCATGGACGGTCGCTTTGGCTCGGGCGAAAATTGCCGTGCGGTCGACTTTGCGGCCATCGGGATGAAAGCATTGGGTGACTCCATCCGACTCGAACACATAGCTGTGCCCGCCAAGGACCGTCGCATGCCGCGAACCGCTGGCGAATTGCCATTTCCCGGTAACCCGATAGCCACCGTCGCACTTGATCGCCTTGCCCTGCACGCCGGCACCCCAGGCCAACACGGCATTGGATGGCCCAAAGATCCGCTTTGCGGCGGCAGGCTCCATAAATGCCGCCGCCATGGCGCAACCGCCCCCCTGGCTCATCACCCAGCCGGTGGATGCGTCAGCGCCGGCGATGATCTCGATCACTTCACCAAAAGTGCGCAGGTCGATGGCCTCGCCACCCACCGCGCGCGGCAGCGTAATACGGAACAACCGAGCCTCATGGAGAGCCCGCAACACATGCGCCGGCAATTCGCACTTCGCCTCAATTTCCGGTCCCGCCTCCCGTAACAGCGCAACGACACTGGTCGCGCGGGCCTGAGGGGTGAGGGACGAGATTTCCGTAACGTTGTTCATGCGCCGCGCCTTTGCAATCCTTCACATACCGGTTATCTGGATTATCGTCGCCATCCGCACGCCCTACAAGGCCCTCGGTGAAGTCCGCCACCAGATCGGGCAGCGGCGAACGAGTTTTCGATTGTAGAACGCATAAAGGAGAGTAGATTCTCGCCCTGGTGGTGCGGTCCGCATCGTTTTGACCCGTTCCGGCTAAGGGTTTTAAAATGATTGGTAAATTCTTTGCAGCAGGCGTGTTGCTGTTAAGCTCGGCCGCAAGCGCGGAGACGCCACTGGAACGCGGCGCCTATCTGGTGAATGCGGTTGCGGCCTGTGGCAACTGCCACACGCCGTTCGGGCCGAATGGGCCGGACATGAGCAAGGACCTCTCCGGCCGCTTGGTAATTAAAGAGGAAGCGTTCGACGCCTTTGCCCCAAACATCACCCAGGACAAGAAAACCGGTATTGGCGCCTGGACTGACGAACAAATCATCAAGGCGGTGCGCGAGGGTGTACGCCCGGATGGCTCGATCATCGGACCGCCGATGCCGATTGCCCTATACCGCGGCCTGTCCGACACGGACGTGAAAGCAATGGTCGCCTATCTGCGGACGGTCAAGCCGGTCGAGAACGCCATGCCGAAGTCGGTCTACCGTATCCCGTTGCCACCGAGCTATGGCCCGCCGGTCGGCCATGTGCCGGATGTGCCGGCGGGCGTGACCGTCGAATACGGCGCATATCTGGCGGGCCCGGTCGCACATTGCGTCGAGTGCCATTCAACACCTGGGCCAATGGGGCCGGACTGGAAGAATGCGCTTGGCGCCGGCGGCATGAAGTTCGAGGGGCCGTGGGGTATCTCGGTCGCGCCGAACCTGACACCGCATGAGGACGGCATCCGCGACCTGACCGATGCGCAGGTGGCAAAGATCATTACGGCAGGCATCCGGCCTGATGGCTCGCAAATGTTCCCACCAATGGGCTTCGGCTTCTATGCCCACATGAAACCGGACGATCTGTCGGCGATTATCAAGTACTTGCGTAGCATTCCGGCGCTGCCTGACCCGAAATAAGGTAATTATAACAGGATGTTGCCCACGCTTATTGTGCGGTAACGGGCCTTGATGCTTTTCCGCAATGCTGTATAGATTGGAATCTCTTCAATTCTCTGCATTGCGGATGGTTTTTCCTTGAAAAAGCTCCTCTTTCTCGTCCTGGCAGCCGCCTGGACGGCCCCGGCGCAAGCTTACCTGGTTCAAGCGAATCTGAGCGGAACCGGCACCCTCGGACTGATCAACGGCATCGGGTTTTCGGTGAACGTCACCTACGAGACCACGACCAACACTGTCTCCGCCCTTTCGCTGAACATTGCCGATCCGGTCGGCGATCCTGCGGTTTCGATCAATGGCCCGTTGGATATCTCCAGCAGCAGTATTGCCTTGATCGATTCTCCCGGGTTTGACAGCTATGAATTCCAGATCAACCTGACGAATGGCCCGCTGGTCTATGCCACGCAGCTTCCCAACTTGCTGGTTCGCACAGCGCAGTTGGTTGCTGTCCGCCTTATTTCCCAGCAAAATTCCGATCCACTGTCATCGACCGTCTTGGACGAGAACCTGTTCTACGCGTTCGTCCCCGGCTCCGGTACGCAACCACAGCGCATGTTCCTGGATTTCGTTGGCGTCAGTCCGTTCGAGTACAACGTGCCGGAGACCATCGGCGCCTACTCGCCCACCTCTGTCAACATCGTCGCCACGCCAAGCCCGGCACCGCTCGCCCTACTGGCGGGTGGCGCCGTTGCATTGGCTGCTGGTATCCGGCGCCACTCAGCCGAGGCCTAATCCGGCCGCAAGGCCTTTAGCCTGTCCCAATCGAACGCTACGCCATGGCCCGGACGTTCCGGCGCCGTAGCGTAGCCGTTCGAAACCTTAAGTGGATCACTCATGAACTGGTCCAGGCCGAAAGCATGCCACTCCAAATACGCCGCGTTCGGCGCAGCCGCCATGCAATGAATATGAAGGTCGTGTGCGCCATGGCTTAGCACCGGCAAATTGAAGGCCTCAGCCATGCGCGCGACCTTTATAAACGGCGTGATGCCGCCGCAGGTGGTCAGGTCCGGTTGCGGCATGTCTACGCCGCCGGCGGAAAACAGCGCCGCAAATTCCGGAAGCGTGTGGTGATTTTCCCCAAGCGCGATCGGCACCAGGCCAAGCTGGCGCAGGTGCACATAGCCGGCGGTATCGTCCGGCGAGATTGGCTCCTCCAGCCAGATCATGCCAAAGGGCCGCAATTCGTGCAGGGCGCGCACCGCCTCGTGCACGCGCCACGCCTCGTTGGCGTCGGCCATCAGTTCGATCTCGTCCGGCAAGTGTTCGCGCATCGCCGCGACACGCTGGATATCCTCGCGCAGCGTCGGCCGGCCAAGGCGCATCTTGACCGAGCGGAAGCCAGCCTCGACGCTGGCCAAGCCGCCGGCCAACAGCTTATCGACCGGGAAATTCAGGTCAATATTGCCGGCATATGCGCGAACCTTTGGGTTCGCCCCACCCAGCAAACGCCATAGCGGTGTGCCTAACCTGTTGCCTTTGAGGTCCCAAAGCGCCACATCCACCGCCGCCAGCGCAAACGTCACCGGCCCGCCACGCCCGGCATAGTGCACAGCCTTGTACATCTGGCGCCACAGCCCTTCGATCCGGTCCGGGTCCTGGCCTTGCAGCACCGCGCGGAACGGTCCATTGCAAATAGCGGCAATCGCCGGCCCCTGGCCCTCGTGGCAGACGGTATAGCCAACGCCGGTGACGCCATCGCTATCGGTGATACGGGCGGCGACCATGTCGAACGCCCGCATCACGCCGGCAGCCGAAGCCTCCATCGGCACGGGCAACGGCACGCGGAACAGGTCAATTTCGATCCGGTCAACAGTGGGCATCTTCGCGCTCTTATGCAGTCAGAAGGATGGGCAGGGCCTGCCGGTAGGCAACCTCGGCCCGTTGTTTCAGTTGCGGCAGGCTGCAACTGCCGATGGGATGATCCACCAGCAGAAACGGATAGGAAGCCAACCCCATCACCCGCGCAATATTTTTGGCTGTCACCTCAAACGGCTGGGTGCACAGCACCAACGCCCGCTTGCCTAGCTGTTCGAAGCTGATGCCGTCATGCAAACTGCACGTCGAGCAAGAGCCTCAATCGCCTAAGCCAGTGATCAGAAAATCAACGTCCGCCGCAGCTTGGGCCAGCGTCTCGGCCGGCGCAGGCGCGCTGGCATTGGCCTTGGCATAAACTGGCAGAATATTGCAGCCATGGCGTTCCGCAAACAGCGCCGCAATCTCTGACAGCATCGCCTCGGCGTTCAGCTTGCCGTTGTGCAGGACGCCGATAGTTTTGCCGTCCAATGACGGCAGCACCGGCGCCCTGTTCAATAGCCGCTCAGGGCCTGAGGACGTGGGGTCGTACAGTTGCATAAAGTTTGGGCCTCCCCGTTTCATGTCCTATAGAAGTTCGACTTCCGGCATCCCAGGCCTTAGTCGCAATCGATACACACGCCGATTGGCTTGTGCTGCATCAGCGACGAGCGGGCGCGGCTCCAGCTTGGAATAAAGCACGAATGGCCGCCAGCATCGCCTCCCCCCATGGTGATGAGGATATCCTCCGGGCGATGACCGCGGTGGATATAGCCGGCCTCGATCAGGGTATGCGCCTCGGGCCCATGCTGCTTGGCATATTCGCTGTCACGGTATTTCCCGACGCTCTTCATGCCTTCGACCGGGCGCCTGGCGTGACGGAACAGGAATTCTTGCGCGTCGCGCCGGCTCCAGCCCGCGCCGGCGATGATCCCCATATGCTCCGGCGACAGGATCACGACGCTTTGGCCCAGCGTGATGCAGCCATAGTTCGCCATCGCATCGGCAACCGAACCCAGCACCTGCTCCGGGGTGGAGCCGCCATGGTTCTCGACATTGAAAAAGCCGCCGCCGGCGAAACACGTCACAGAGGACACGCCTTCGGGATAGTCCTGTTCCTGCACCAACAGAGGCCAGGGATTGCCGCGGGCGCGCTCGGCGATGCAGAAGCTATACTTGCCGGGATTCCCCTGCGTGGACTTGTCGGAAATACCCGGAATCATCTGAAAGACATTGCGCAGGATCAACCTTGTCGCGCGCCCTATCGTGGCGTTGGCGCGGTTGCCAGGGCCGAACAGGTTCACGTCGGCATTCATGCCGATATCGTCGGCATACTGGCCGCTGACGATCAGCAGCGGCGCCGAACCGCCAGTCGATGCGGTTGAACCGTGGAAATTGAAACCGGGCTCATTCATCGCCTCGAAGGCGGCAACGATCACCGGAAAATATTCGGGCAGACAACCCGCCATCACTGCATTCACCGCGGCGGCATGAACCGAAAGCTCCAAAGTGGTTGCCGGGTGGGTACAGATAATAGTTTCCGGAGGGCGGCCTTCGTAAGCCAACATGGCTTCGACACGCGCGACGACCGGCGGCACGACCGGCAGGCCATCGGTCCAGCCCTGCTCGTAGCAATAGTCGATGGCGGCCAGCAGGTCGTCCGGCACCTCGTGAATGCGAGCGGTGTCTAGCGGCATGGTCGGTTCCTCCAGGCTTATCTGGCGGAGAGACTACTCCGCTTCGCGCGCTTCGGCCATGGCCTCAAGGGTGGGAAAATGAAAGTCGGGGGTGACCGGCGCTTCCGGCGGCATGGTTGCGCCCCAGCCATCGACATCCAGGCGCCGGTCGATCCAGGCGCTGGTAAGCCGATGCGCCTTGGCCTGGACATGGTCGTGAAACAGGGATTGGGCGGTGTGCAGGATTTTGACGGCGGGAATACCGGCGGCAGCCTCCTTGGCCAGCATATAGCGGAAATTGGCGGGATTGGGCTTATAGGAGCCGACATCCTGGGCCGTGTAGACCGCATCGAACGTCACGCCCAACTTGGCATTGGAATGGGCGAAACTTGCGCGATCGACGTTGGACAGGATCACAAGCCGGTAGAATTTCTGCAATCGGGCAAGGGCGTCCGCTGCATCCGGGAAGGCCGGCCAGTCTTTGACGGAGTCGCCGAACGCCGCCGCCTCGGCGTCGCTTGCGGCAAGCGCCCATGCGTTGGCCATCCGGCGTAAGGTGTGTGCCAGCACCTGCGGATACAGCATGTCCGGTGTCTCGCGCTGTTGCGTCGACTCGCATTGCGCGAAGGTTTCCAGGATTTCGTCGTCGGACTTGGACACGCTTTTTTCGGCAAGCCAAAGTCTGGTCGCGGCGACGATCCCTGCTTCCCAATCGATCAGCGTGCCATAACAATCAAACGTCAGGGTCGAAAAGTCGGACAGGCGCATGAGCGAGACTCCGAAGCATTGGAAATTTTGGCAGGGTTACCGGGGAGCAGTTCGATCGCAAAGATATCCCAAAGCCCGGCGGCCCGATCAATTGCGACCGTCGTCGCTCGGACCATTCGACCCATACAGCCGCACCAATGAGCACTTTGCGCCGATCACGGCCTGATACCGAATCCCCTAGGACCGAGCAGTTGCTTTTGCGGTCCCTCCGACCATTCGACCCATTGGCACAAGTAGCCCCGCGTCTCGCGCGGGTCGATCAATTCGTGCATGGCAAAGCTCTCCGCGCGGGCGTTCGGCGACAGCTTGGCTGCCATCTCCGCCTCAAGCCGGGCGCGCTCTGCAACGGGATCCGCCGCCGCCGCGATCTGACGGCGAAAAGCGACGGCGACGCCGCCTTCCAGCGGCAATGCCCCCATCTCCGCGCTGGGCCAGCCGAGGACATAGGCGTTGGCACCATAGTGCGCCGCACCGGCCACGCCGTAGTTCTTGCGCACCACCACGGTTGCCCACGGGTTCTCGCACATGGCGGCAGCCAGCACCGCGCTGGTGCCGTAACGGATGGCGCCGGCGGCCTCCGCCCCCGGCCCGATCATGAAGCCCGGCTCGTCAACGAACGTGACCACAGGCAGGTGAAAGGTCTCGGCAATCTCGATCAGGCGACGTACTTTCTGTGCCGCCTCCGCCGTCATAGCGCCGGCCAAATAGCGGCCGTCGTTGGCGAACAGCGCCACCGGCCGGCCGTTCAGCCGGGCATAGCCGCAGATCAGAGCCGAGCCATAGGCACGGCCAAACTCAAAAAAACTGCCTTTGTCTACCACCAAGCCAATCAGCTTGCGCATATCGAATGCATGGCGGCGGTTTGTCGGCACGATATCGAGCAGCGCATCCTCCGCCCGGTCGACAGGATCGTCGCATGGCTGGACCGGCGGCAACTCCCAAACATTCTGCGGCATATAGCTGAGGAACTGCCGGACCATGGCCAGTGCCGATACTTCATCCTTGGCGACCGCATCTACCACCCCGGACTTGGCATGGACTTTCGGCCCGCCAAGTTCTTCCTTGGTGATCGGCTTGCCCAGCGCACGTTCGACCAGGGCCGGGCCGCCGATCATGATGCTGGAATTCTCGGCCATGACAGAAAAATGGCTGGCGACAAGGCGCGAGGCCGGCAGACCTGCAACTGCGCCGAGCCCCGCAGTGGCGACCGGCACCTGGGCCATACACTGCGCTACGGTCTGAAACCGCGGCTTCTCATAGACCGGAGAGCCAACCGGCCCCTTGCCGGTGGAACCAGTAACCGAGCCGCCGCCGCCTTCGTGAATACGGACCAGCGGCACTTTGAACCGCAGGGCCAGTTCTTCGATATAGACACTTTTTCGCAGACCCGCCGCATTCGGCGAGCCGCCGCGGACCGTGAAATCCTCGCCGCCGACCGCGACCAGGCGGCCATGGACCTTGCCAAGCCCGGCGACATAGTTCCCAGGAGTAAATTCAGTGAGATTGCCGGCAGCATCGCGTTCCGCGCCGCCAGCGCCCTTGCCATGCTCGGCAAAGGAATGCGGGTCCACCAAGGTTGCTATGCGCTCGCGGATCGTCAGAAAGCCCTTGGCATGCTGACGGGCTACGGCCTCGTCTCCACCTTGCTTTTGCGCCAACGCGCGCTTGGCATTGATGTCATCGACCTGTTTTTGCCAGCTCATCCTACCATCGTTTCCAGTATCATCGGGTCAGCAGAGCCGAAATCATAAACCAACCACCCCGGATAACGCGACCGATGGATTAGCTCCGTTCGCGCATCAACCGCGCCTTGTCGCGTTTCCAGTCCCGTTCTTTGATGGTCTGCCGCTTGTCCACCTGTTTCTTACCCTTGGCCAGGCCAAGGGTAAGCTTGGCGATACCGCCCGCGTTGAAGTAGATGTCCAGCGGGACGAGCGTGATGCCGTCGCGTTTCAGGGAGCCTGAAAGGCGTTCGATTTCGCGTTTGCGCATCAACAGCTTACGGTGACGCCGCGGCGCATGACCGAAATGCTTCGCTCCCGGATATTCCGGCAGGTGGGCATTGATCAGCCATAGCGCGCCATCTTCGGCCGCCGCATAGCTCTCAACGATAGACGCCTTACCGGCGCGCAGCGACTTTACCTCGCTGCCCGTCAGCATAAGCCCGGCCTCCATCGTCTCTTCGATAAAGTAATCGAAGCGGGCGCGGCGGTTTTGCGCCACCACGTTCTTGGTGATTTCCGGTTTCTTCGCCACTTAACCGAGGGCCCTTCGGCCCGAACCTGCCGGTGTCAGAGCAGCCCCGCCGCTTTCATGGCGTCACGGACCACCTGTTGGGTTTTGGGCTCTGCCGGCGTCATCGGCAACCGGGTATCCGGTGCGCAATGGCCCAGCAGATGCGCGCCGTACTTCGGACCCGCCGGCGAACGCTGATAGAACATTGCACCATGCAGCGGCATTAGCTGCATGTTGATCTGCTGCGCCCGCTGGACCGCGTGTTGCTGCCAAGCCTCATGCATCATCGCGCACAGTTTCGGCGCCACGTTGGCAGTCACCGAGATGCAGCCGACGCCGCCCTGGGCCAGGTAGGCCAAAGCCGTGCCGTCTTCGCCAGACAGCAAGACAAAGTCATCGCCGCACGCCAGCTTTTCCAACGCCGGACGTTCCAGGTTCGTGGTCGCGTCCTTGACGCCGACGATGTTCGGCAGTTTGGCGAGACGCGCCATTGTATCCACCGACATATCGACGACGCTGCGCGGCGGGATATTGTAGATGATGATCGGAATATCGGCGCAGTCGTTTACCGCCTTGAAGTGCTCGTAGAGCCCTTCCTGGGTCGGACGGTTGTAGTAGGGAGTCACCACCAAAACGCCATCGGCGCCGGCCTTCTTGGCATGTTGCGTCAGGTCGACGGCTTCAGCCGTATTGTTGGAGCCTGCGCCAGCGATCACGGGCACGCGGCCAGCCGCCGCCTCAATGCACAATTCGACGACACGCTTGTGCTCGTCATGGCTCAGCGTCGGCGACTCGCCCGTAGTGCCGCAAGGCACCAGGCCATGGGTGCCCTGCTCAATCTGCCATTCGACGAAGCTCTGAAACGCTTTCTCGTCGACTTTGCCGTCCTTGAAGGGTGTGATCAGCGCGACTAGCGAACCCTTGAACATGGCGGCATCTCCTTAAAGCCGGAATCATAAAGAACGCGCACACTAGCGCAGCCCAGGGTATGGCGGCAAGCGTCGGTGCGTGCTAAGCGACATGATACCGTCCCTTTTTTCAGGAAATGCGCCTTATGAGCAGCCTGCAAGACATCCAAGCCTGTGTGTTCGACGCTTACGGCACGCTGTTCGACGTATCCTCGCCAATGCAGCGCCGCCGCGACAAGATCGGACCGGAGGCCGATCGGCTCAACATGCTGTGGCGGCAAAAGCAGCTGGAATATTCCTGGCTGCGTTCGCTGATGGGGGCGCATGCCGATTTTTGGCAATTGACCGCCGATGCGCTGGATTACGCCATGGCGGCTTGCGATCTGAACAACCCGGCATTGCGGGCTGAGCTGATGGAGCTCTATCTGGCCATTCTGCCCTACCCGGAAACAGTCGAGACCGTTACCAAACTCAAGTCGGCGAAAAAGCGGACGGCGATCCTCTCCAACGGCTCGCTGACCATGTTGACGGCCGCAGTCAACCATTCGCGCCTGACGCCGCAGCTGGACGCGGTATTGAGCATCGACGACGTCGGCATCTACAAGCCTCACCCGCGCGTCTACCAGATGGTGCTGGACCGGCTGGACGTGCAGCGGGATCAGGTGCTGTTCGTATCGTCCAATGCCTGGGATGTGGCCGGCGCCGCGCACTTTGGCTTCCAGGTCGCCTGGTGCAACCGCGCCGGCAACCTGCCCGAACATCTGCCGGGAAAGCCGGTGGCGGAGATTAAGCGCCTGGACGAAGTGTTGGGGTTATTAGGGGATTTGTAGCCTGACAACCGACTTGGTCCGCAGTTGACAGCCGGAGCGGATTGGAGCCGACCGAACGCCTTATCAGTCACTCTTACCAAGATGTGATGCCTCAATCCTCCAACCGCCCGTAACAATCGACCTTGGAAGCTTCCATCTTGTCCGGTACACTCGTCGTCTATCGCCATACAACCCATTGCATCATTTGTGTGCCGGGCGGCGACTTTTGCCCTATCATTTGCAGAGTGACCCATGCGCATCCGAGTCAACCCCAACCTTTGCCAAGGTCATAACCGCTGTTTTTCTTTAGCGCCAGAGTTGTTCGAGGTTGATGACTTCGGCTTGGCAACTGCCCTAAACAACGGCATAATACCGGATGGGATGGAAGACAAAGCGCAGCTTTGTATCGACAATTGCCCGGAATTCGCCATCACCGTAGTTGAT
>JAPOJR010000010.1 GCA_029978325.1 Alphaproteobacteria bacterium
ACATTCTTCGCTGTGGCGCAGGGATTGCCGGTAGCCGGGGTCGTTCCGATCACATTCGGAACATTTCTGGAGGTGGCGGTCGCGCCGGCTTTCACATTGTTTCTCGCGATGATTGCGCTGGGTACCTATAATATTGACGTGCTGCAGGCGCCGGTCGCCGCCACGCACCGATTGGTTGCCGTCGCGTTGCTGGGCGGCGCAGCCCTGCTGATTGTCGTCGCTTTGGGTGTCAGCGACATGATCAGCACTCGCCAGCTTTTGATTGCAGAGGCCGCTGCGTTTCCATTGATCCTGGGCGCAAGGTTGGGCGTCCGCTACCTGACGGCGATGCCGGCCCTTCGGTCCCGCACATTGGTGATTGGCACCGGCGACAGCGCTCTTCGCATCTGGGAAGCCATGCGTGGCGACAAGCTTGGCCGGTTGTTCGGCTTCGTCGCGTTCGGCAGCGATCCGTCGATGGTGCGCGTCCCAATGGGCCGAATTGTACAACGCCCCGATTCCATTGCTAAATATGCATCCGCATCCAATATCGACCAGGTCGTGGTTGCGCTCGATGACCAAAGCAACCAGATGCCGGTTGAAGAGTTGCTGCAATGCCGCGCTCAGGGCATCAGTATCGACGACGCCAGTTCCTTCATCGAACGGGAGACAGGCAAGGTTGACCTTGAGGGCATGCGGGCCAGTTGGCTGATTTTCGGCGAAAGCTTTCGCATCAGTTGGATAGGGATGGCGTGCAAGCGCGGCTTGGACATCATCGTATCGGGCAGCCTCTTAATCCTGTTTGCGCCGGTTCTAATCCTGACGGCGGTGATAATTAAGCTGGATTCCCCCGGGCCAGTGTTTTACCGGCAGACCCGCGTCGGATTGAATGGACAACCCTACAGCATTCTGAAGTTCCGCAGCATGGTTCAAGATGCGGAAAAGGATGGCAAAGCGATTTGGGCGCGCAGAGGCGATGCGCGCGTGACGCGAGTCGGCTCGATCCTTCGCAAGGCCAGGATCGACGAAATTCCGCAAGCGATCAACGTCCTCAAAGGCGATATGAGCTTCGTCGGCCCCCGTCCAGAGCGGCCCCAGTTTGTCGATCAGCTGTCGAATGAAATTGCATATTTCAACGAGCGCCACCGTGTCAAACCAGGGATCACGGGCTGGGCGCAAATCAACTATCCCTACGGAGCTTCTGTGGAAGATGCCCGGGAAAAATTGAAATATGACCTGTATTATATTAAGAACCAGAGCCTGGTTTTCGATCTGGTCATCATTTTGCAGACCGTCCGTATTGTGCTGTTTGCTGAAGGTGCGCGCTAACGCTGGCCATTGCTCGATGGTGGCGCGCTTAACGGCGCCGATGGCAATGCAGCATGCTGCGCGCCCAATCGCGGAAGGTCTTTGATGGACGCGACAGCAATTTTCGTGCCGTTGGTTGGCCTGAGCTACCTGGTCTGGTTGGTGAGCTTACTTTTCCGGCCGGGCAGTGGGCGATGGCCATTTTTGTTGACTGCCGCGGCAACCGTCGCATGGGCTGCGCTAACCTATCTAGAGGGACAACTGCACCCGTTGCCGGACAGCCTACAGGCAGTCGCCGGCCTGATCCGGTCCTGGACATGGATATGGGTAATTGACCGAACGATCATACAATTCAATTCAGCATCGTTGCGCCAGGACAGGAGCAAAACGCCGACCGGGTTTGGCCGGCGCCCATTCCAAATCGGATCGGCCATCGCTGCGGCCTCTGTCATAGCCGTCTTAATTGTTCCGCTGACCGGCCCCCTTTACGAGCCGGTGGATAACGGCGCACTCGGTCATCTGTGCTTGGCGATCACCGGACTTCTTTTGATCGAAAACCTCTTGTCCTTGGCGCCTTCGCCGGCCCGATGGGCGGTCAAGCATATGCTGATCGGGTTTGGCGCAGCCTTTGCCTATGACCTGTTTTTGTATTCCGAAGCGATATTGCTGAAGCAGATCGGAACGGTAACGGAAGAAGTTCTGTCCCTAGTCATCGCTTTCATTCTTCCCTTGCTGTGGATCAGCGAGCGGCGACTGCGCGGAATACAGAGCGGCATTGCCGTCAGTCGGACCGTAATGCTGCGCACGACGGCGCTCGTCGGCAGCGGCTTGTATCTGTTGGCAGTAGCTGGCGTAGGATTCCTGGTTCAAAATTTCGGATGGAGATGGAGCCCCGCTCTGCAAATGGGCGGCACCATTGGGGCGCTGCTGGTTTTGGCCGTAATGTTGGCGTCCAGCCAGGTGCGTGCCCGAACGCGATGGTGGCTGTCGCGGAACTTTTTTCGCCTGCACTATGATTATCGCAGCGAATGGCTGCAATTCGTCGATACCATGGCCGGCGAAGATGCCCTTGCCGGTCGCTTGCATCAGCGGGCAATCAAAACGGCGTCGGACCTGTTGGACTGCGCCAGCGGCGCACTGTATTTGCGGACTCGGCATACGGGCTTTCGGTTAGCCGAAGACCTGGCGCTAAGCATCGCCCATAGCAATGGCCCGCCGCCGGAACGAACGCTTGCCCGAATGCAGCCTGACGCGCCGATCGTCGATCTAACATCGGCCAACCTCGACCTCACCCCAGAAGAAACCGCTTGGCGCGACGGCATCCCGAATTGCTGGATTGTGATGGGATTGCAGCACAGGCGACGGATCGTAGGCGCGATTTTGCTGGCCTCGCCGCGCGTGCACCGACCATTGTCCTGGGAAGATCGTGACCTACTGCACATTTTCTCCGCCCAGATCGGCTCTTACATTGCAGAAGAACAGGTGACTTTGGCGTTGGCAGAGGCGCAGCGCTTTGAACGTGTCAGCAAAAATTTCAGCTTTATCGCGCACGACCTGAAAAACCTGGTGACGCAACTGTCATTGATCGTAAGTCAGGCAAAGCGACATGGCGATAACCCGGCGTTTCAAGCCGATGTGTTGAGCACCGTCGCCGACTCCGTCGAAAAGATGCGCACAATGTTGCTGCGTCTGCGCGACGTCCAGTCGAATGACGATCAGCCTAAGCTGCAATTGATCCCGCTTGGGCCGCTGGTCACCGATCTGTTCCAGCGCAAGGGTGCTCTGATCGGGCGCCTGACTGTCGGCGCGATGGACAATTCCTTGCAAGTAATGGCGGAACCCACCACGTTAGCTGCTGTGTTGGAAAATTTGGTCCAGAATGCATTGGACGCTGTTTCTACAGATGGCCAAGTAATTGTTGGGCTTTTGCATCAAACCAACCCGGATGGGGTTGAGGAGGCTGTTGTGACAATTGCGGATAACGGCGCTGGCATGACGCAGGCATTTATCGACGACCATCTGTTCCAACCGTTCCTTAGCACAAAAGAAACCGGCTTTGGCCTCGGGATGTATCAATGCCGCGAGTGGGTGGAACGCTGGCGCGGCCGTTTGGAACTAAGCAGCGCACCAGGCGTTGGAACGCAAGCCCGCGTCGTGCTGCCCCTTGCCGGGCGTGTAGGAGAGGCGGCATAGAACGATGACGCGAATAGACAAATTGCACGAACGGCCAGAGGCTATGACGCAATCCCATGCTGCTGCAAAAGACGGCGGACTGCCGTACGTGCTGGTTGTCGATGACGATCCAGGGATCCAGCGCAGCCTGAAATGGTGTTTCGATGGCTATGAGGTTATCTTAGCCGGCGACCGTGAGGCCGCGATTAAACTGATGCGCGAGTATCGCCCTGCAGTCGTCACGCTGGATCTCGGGTTGCCGCCGTCGGTCGACGATGCAACTGAAGGATTGGCCACACTCAGCGCAATCCTGGCGATAGAGCCAAACACCAAAGTGATCGTCGTTAGCGGCAACGAAGACCATGCCAATGCGGTGCGCGCGATCGCCGAAGGCGCCTACGACTTCTACTCGAAACCGATCGATGAAGAAGTACTGCAACTGATCGTCCGGCGCGCTTTTCACGTGCACCAGTTGGAGGCTGAGAACCGGCTGCTGCGGCAATCGTCGGACAATGACCACGGCATTATCACAAGCAGCGCCAAGATGCAGGCCGTTTGCCGGATGGTCGACAAAATCGCCCCAACCGACGCGACCACGCTGCTTTTGGGCGAAAGCGGCACGGGCAAAGAACTATTGGCCCGGGCGCTGCACGCCAGGGGCAACCGTGCAAAGGGGCCATTCATTGCGATCAATTGCGCTGCCATCCCGGAGAACCTGCTGGAGAGCGAGCTTTTTGGCCATGAGAAAGGGGCATTCACTGGCGCAATCAAATCGTTGAAAGGCAAGATCGAGCTGGCGAACGAAGGCACGCTTTTTCTGGATGAGATCGGCGATATGCCAGCATCGTTGCAAGGCAAATTGCTGCGTTTCCTGCAAGAGCGCGAGATCGAGCGGATCGGCGGGCGTGAAGTCATTCCGATCAACGTCCGCGTAGTTTCGGCGACACATCGCGATTTGCGCAAGCACATCGAAGAAGGCAGTTTCCGCGAAGACCTGTACTATAGAATTGCTGAAATCGTGGTGACGATCCCGCCGCTCAGGGATCGTGATGACGATGCCGTGCTGCTGGCCCAGCATTTTACCAACAAATTTGCGCAGGAAATGGGGAGCGCCGCTGTCAAAGTCACAGCGGATGCCGCGGACGCCATTCGAGCCTACAAATGGCGCGGAAATGTTCGCGAGCTGGAAAATCGGGTGAAACGTGCGGTAATTATGTCGAGCCGATCCCTGATCAATGCTGAAGACTTGGATCTGCCTAGCGCCAATGCCGTCGCGAACGAGGTCGTGGAAGCCCAGGCCGAGGTGGTCAGCCTGCGCGATGCTCGGGAAGCGGCGGAGCGACGTGCGGTTGCGGCGGCGTTACGTGGCCTTTCCGGCAATTTGTCGGCTGCTGCCAAGGCACTAGGCGTCAGCAGGCCAACACTTTACAATCTCATGAGACAACATAACCTGTCATATGATAGTGACGAAGGGACCGGCAAATGATTGGGATGGCGCAAATTTTCGAAAAAGGCCGCGCTGGCCGACGGTTATTTATGATAGCCATGTCGGTTTGTGCAATTTCCATTGCTGTCCCTGCTCATGCTGACAAAAGCAAATCGCAGGATTATTATAAAGATGCTTTGGAATGGCTGCAAAAAGGTGACGGGCGGGCCCCCCTCATCCAATTGCGTAACGCCATCAAGGAAGATCCCGACAATTTTAGCGCTCGATTGTTGTTGGGCCGGCTCTACCTGGAATCCCGCAACCTCCCAGCCGCCAGAAAAGAGCTGGAAATTGCGCATCGCGGGTCGCCGTCAGATGAAACGGAAGTCTTCCTCGGTCAGGTCATGGTCGGCATGCGCGACTATGAAGGCGCGCTGAATGTCGTGAGCGAGGCCGCCAATGACGCTGCATTCGGTCCGCCCAAAATTTTGGTACGTGCAGAAGCCCAATTCGGGCTGAACCGCTTTGAAGAAAGCGCCGCAACGGCACAAAAGCTGCTTAACCAACAGAAGAACAACCCACCCGCCAACCTTTTGTTAGCGCGCATCAAGATCGTGCAAAACGATCCGGCGGCGGCGCAACAATACATCGACGCATCGCTGTTGGGCGATCCGAAGTTTGTCGAGGCCTATCTGCTGCGCGCGCAACTCGCGTATTCCTCGCGGGAAATGGGCGAGGTGCTGGCGATCCTCGACAAGGCCCAGGAGTTGGCCCCAAACGACCCACGGCCGAAACTCCTGCGTGCGGAAGCCTTGCTGCGCATCGGCAAGCTCGACGACGCATTGAAGATCGTCAACGAGTACAAAACCAATGCCGGCGACCCGGTCCGGTCGTCGTATTTGCTGGCCCGCATTTATGCGACCCAAGGCAAGTATGAAGAAGCTGACCGCGAGTTGCGGCAGATCGCCGAGGCCGTGCGCGTTGTACCGGCCGCAAGCTTGCTGTCCGGCATTGTTAAATTCCAGTTGGAACAATACGCTCAAGCGGAAGATGCGCTGGCGCGCTATGTCACTGCAACGGGCGACGAGGCGCGGCAGGCACGCCGGCTGTTGGCGACCGTCCAATTGCGGACATTGCGGCCACGGGCGGCGCTGCAAACGCTGGAGCCGCTGATTGGTGAATCATCCCGCGATGTCGCCAGCATGCAGTTGGCGGCCAGCGCCTTTCTACGCACCAATGAACTCGACGAATCCAAGTCGATGTTTGCGCGGATCATGCAACAGGGTTCGCAAGTCGATGTTCGGCAGGCCCAGGCATTCTATCAGGCGTTGCAGAGTGGCAAACCGAACGTTGTCGGCAAGTTGACCTTGGACCCGGTTGCGCTGCGATCGTTGACCGTGCTCGACATGCTCCGCCACGGCGAAGAAGCTTCCGCCTTCAATGCTGCAAAGGCGTTGTCCGCCGATGCACCGGACGATACCAGCGTTATGAACCTGCTGGCCGGATTGTACATTGGCCGAGGCGAGCTGGTTGAAGCCCGCAAGATTATGGAGGCTTCGTTAGCAAAGGCCCCCAATAACATTGCTTCGATGCGCATGATGGACCGTATCGATGTCGCAGAAGGAAAATTCGATGCGATAGAAAGTCGACTGCGCGGCGCGTTGGAGGCCAATCCAAGTGATGAGCAACTGATCATCCGGATGGCGCAATTCCTCAGCCAGCGGAACCGCCGCGAAGAGGCGCTTTCGTTCCTCGACGAAAAGGCCAAATCCCTGCCGGATTCTGTTCTGTTGCGGGCGACGCTCATCAACTCGAACGCAATTCTTTCAAAAATGGACACCGTTCGCGTCCTCGCTGATCAGGCGTTTGAGCGCGGGACAAAGGGAGACACGGCGTCACTGGAAATCGCCGCCGATGCCTATATGTCTTTGAGGGACTTCCCCAAAGCGATTGATGCCTATTCCAAATTGGCAGCGAAGTCTGACAAACCCGATGGTTCGCTACTCAAAATGGCGCGGGCGCAGTTCTTGGCGAATGATTTCGATACCGCCAAGCTCACTCTGGACCGGATTTTGACCGGCGATCCGGCCAACGCCTTGGCCAATCGGGCCATGGTGGAATTGCAATTGCGCCGGAACGACCCCGACGCTGCTCTGGTCGCTGCCGATAAGGCGGTCGCCGCGAACGCCATCCTTGGTCTGCAATTGCGCGCCGAGGTGCTGCGGAAGACCAACCGTATTGCCGCGGCAATCACTGAAATGCGTGCAGGATTGGTCCAATACCCGGTCAGTGCATTGGCGCAGCAGGCTTTCCGGTTGCTGATGGAGGCGAAAAAGGAAGACGATGCCAAGGCGCTGTTGCAGGCTTGGCTGGTGGACCATCCCGACGATCCCGAAGCGCTGCAATTGCTGAGCACAGCCCAGATCCTGGCCCGGGACTATGACGATGCGGCAGTATACCTGGAAAGGGCATTCTCACTGCTGCCCAATAATCCCGTGGTCCTCAACAACCTCGCCTGGGTGCGCTATGAGTTGAAGCGCCCTGGGGCCCTTGCAGTTGCGCGCAGAGCGTACCGCCTGGCCCCAAACTCGGCGGCGATTGCTGATACGCTCGGTTGGATCCTGGTCCAGGAAGGCGAAATCGAAGAAGCAATCAAGCTGTTGTATACGGCCGCCGATGCTGCGCCAAAACTGGGCGATATTGTCTATCATTTGGCTTTCGCCTTGAACAAAGCCGGCAAGAAAGCCGATGCGGTCAAGGTGCTGGAGCCGGCATTGCAGTCCGGCACCGATGTAGAGTTCGATCAGGAAGGCGAAAAAGCGAAGGCCTTGCTATCGACCCTGAAAGCTGGTTGATGCCTGAACCGTGGCGCGCGCAAGGCCTATGACCGGCCTCGAGCGCGCTGGCGGGTCAGTGTGCACTGTGGACGACGGCGATTCTTGTCAAAGGATGTGTGCGATGAACGAGGATGCGTTTCCACCGCGTCTTTATCTGATCGGTGCGCAAAAGGCTGGGACGACAACCCTAGCCTTTTTGTTGGACCAGCATCCGGACATTGCGCTTTCTGACCCCAAGGAACCGGGATACTTTGTGAATCCGGATGCCAAGGGGTTGGAGTGGTATCGTGGGTGTTTCCCTGCGAAATTGCCGGCGATGCTTTTGGATGCATCAACGGGCTATACTATGACGGCGGCACAATCCGGCGCGGACGATAGTGTCCCGCTGCGGATTAAGGCGGCGGCGCCGGATGCCCGGTTCATCTATGTGCTGCGCGACCCGGTGGACCGCACGATTTCGGCTTATTGGCATGATAAGCGTGCCGGCCATGATCTCGGCGAATTGCGGGATGCGGTCGATAGCGTGCCGTTTTACGTGGACGTCAGCTTTTACCACACGCAGATTTCGCAGTATCTCAAGCATTTCCCCCGTGACCGGTTTCTGTTCGTCAGTTTTGACGAACTCAGCCGGGATCCGGTGGGGGTCGCTAACCGGTGCATCGCTTTCGCTGGCCTGGACCCGGCGAAAGGCCGCCTCAGATTCGAGGAGCCGAAGAATCAATCGTTCCAATTCAATGGCATCGGCCGGATTTTTTTCAATCTTTTCCCAAATGAACGCGCCGCCAGCAAGTTTGTCGGGCTGGTCAAAAGCCTGACGCCCAGCTTTGTCCACCGCCTTGCCAAATCGCTGATGACCAGGCCAACGACGGAAACCGAAAGCACAGACAGGGGCTGGTTGGCTCAGCGGTTCGCAGATGAAAATCGCCGGATGGAGGAACTGACCGGCATTCGGTTTTTCCGTTGATTTGCCAGACCTAGGCCAATGGGCCTATGGCTTTGCCGGCGCGCGGCATTTACACGGTCCCGCCCCGATGGTATCGAGTATGACCAATCAGTGACAATCGGCGGGCGCGCCGCTTGTCGCTGTTCCTGCCCGCCGTATTTTTAGCAGGCCTCCCATGAAGATCCTTGCCGGAAACAGCAACCGTCCGTTGGCTGAAGCTATCGGGCGCTATCTCAATTTGCCGCTGACCAGCGCCGCCATCAAACGCTTCGCCGACATGGAAGTGTTCGTAGAGATCGAGGAAAACGTGCGGGGCGAGGATGTGTTCATCATCCAGTCCACCAGTTTCCCGGCGAACGATACGCTGATGGAATTGCTGGTGACGATCGATGCGCTAAAGCGCGGTTCGGCCAAGCGCATCACCGCCGTTCTGCCCTATTTCGGTTATGCCCGCCAGGACCGCAAGACCGGCCCGCGCACGCCGATCTCTGCCAAGCTGGTGGCCAACCTGATCACCACAGCCGGCGCCGACCGGGTGCTGACCATCGATCTGCACGCCGGACAAATCCAAGGCTTTTTCGACATCCCGACCGACAACCTCTACGCCCAGCCCGTGTTCGTCACCGACCTGCGCAAGCGGTACGCAGGCGACGACCTGGTGATTGTTTCGCCGGACGTCGGCGGTGTGGTGCGCGCCCGGTCGATCGCCAGCCGCGTTGAGGCTGACCTTGCCATTATCGACAAGCGGCGGGAGCGCGCTGGCGTGTCAGAGGTCATGAACATCATCGGCAACGTCAGAGGCCGGCGCTGCGTGCTGGTCGACGATATCGTCGATTCGGCCGGTACGCTCTGCAACGCTGCTGTTGCACTGAAAGACCAAGGCGCTCAAAGCGTAGCGGCCTATGTAACCCATGGCGTTCTGTCCGGCGGTGCGGTTGCGCGCGTCCAGGCCTCGCCGATGGAAGCGCTGGTGATTACCGACAGCATTCAGGCGCCGGAACCGGTGCAGGCGGCTCACAACATCCAGCAACTGTCCGTGGCACCGCTGCTGGGCGAAGCGATCCGCCGCATCACGGAAGAACGGTCGGTCTCAAGCCTGTTCTGCTAGACCGGAACTTAACCATCTGGATTAGGCCGACCGGCTCCAAACCTCCAAGCAGGGCTGGCTGAACCGACCAGAGGAATAACGGCAACGCTACTATTGGATTAGAGCAACGCCCGATCAAATAGAGTCATTTGATCGGGCGTTGCTCGCCATTCATAGAGTTAGAGCAGATCCCGGCGGCTGGCGCGGCATCCCACAAGAGGACCGCCAGCGCTTTGGGTTGAGGCAACGCCTGCCGCCTGATAGCCTGCGTCCGGTCAAAGAGGATCTGGACAATGTCGGAACACACCGAAGCTCTTATTTTGGACCTTGTCACCTGGCTTGCCGAATCGCCGCGCCCATACCAGCAGGTTATGGAGGCCTGGCGGACCTCATGCCCGCGGCTTCCCGTTTGGGAAGAGGCGAATGACCGGGAATTGGTGGCTCATAGCGGCACCATGGTATTGCCAACCGCAAAAGGTCTGGCGCTGCTCGCCTCGCGGGGCCGAAAGGTCGCATGCACGGCGCAAATTGGGCCAGCGAGCCTTATCCCATCATAGCCAGCACTCAAACGAAGCCGAAATACTGCCTGTGGAGGGCCATGGGTATGCGCAATTATACTTTTGAAGTAATTTCAATTTTTTGTGGCATCGTTGCTTTTTGCGTGCTTCGGGCGGGTGGGAAAACACCTACGCCAACGATCAATTGCCCACCAAGAATGCATCGTACCCCAGCCAGGGATTGGCCGTTGCCAAACGAAGTCGCTGCCTAGTAACGCATTCCGGCGCGCAAAAATTCGATACAGAAGCCGAGACAAGCACAAACGACTAGGCTAGTGTCCGACATTCATAATTTTGGGAAAGTCTTGATGCGTCGAGTCTTGACGGCTTTTGTGGTGGCAGCCACCTGCATGCTACCCCTCGCACCAACGCTTGCACGGGCGCCCGTTCCGCCCGTTAAGCCTCTGGTTTCCAGTAAGAAACCAGATTGGAACATGCATATCGCCGGCCGTACGGTTCGGGTGCATGCTGTGACTCCCGATACCCCTGGCCCCTGGCCAACCGTAATGCTGCTGCATGGCGCGAGCGGCCTTGGCGACGGCTATTTGATCTGGCCGGTAGCACGGGCGCTTGCTAAGCGCGGCATCGCATCGGCCATCGTTCGATATTTTGATGGCCTACCGGATAAAATTACCCGGAAAGGCGCGGTTCGTTACTTCGAGAAACGTGAAAACATGCTGGAGCAAGCGGTTGACCAACTGCTACGGCATCCGAACGTGCGTGGGCCCGCTATCGGAGTTTACGGTTATTCATTGGGCGGCTTCCATGGGCTGGCGCTGGCCGGGACAGACAATAGGATCAGCGCAGTAGTCTCGTTGGCGGGCGCCTTGCCGCGCCATGTGGATGGCAATAAGTTGGAAACCGCCGCGCCAGTGTTGCTGGTACACGGCAAACGCGACCGCATCGTGCCTTATTCCCGTGCAGAGGAAACGGTCAATGCTTGGCAACGCCATGGCCGCCCCGTACGGCTCATGAGCCTGCCGACGGCGGGTCATGTACCGCGGGGCCGCGAGCGGGACCGGATTGTCACCGCATCCGTAGATTTCCTGGCGCGCAATTTGGCGCTGCAAATCGCGCGGTCGCCCTAGGCGTCAACTCGGAATCAAACCACCGTCGACATTATAGCACTGCGCCGTGATGTTGCGCGCGCCGGGGCCGGCCAGGAACACGGCCATGGCGGCGATGTCTGCCGGGTCGTTGCCACGTCCGATGGGGATGGGCCGGGCCATGCGGGCGCGCATCTCATCGACCGTGATGCCCTGTTCAGAGGCTCGCGTCTCCAGCAGGTCGTCAACGATGGCGGTGAAGGTTACGCCGGGACAGATCGCATTGACGTTGATGTCATACCGGCCGAGTTGCTGGGCCGCATGCTTGGTCATGGAGATCACCGCGCCCTTGCTGGCGGCGTAGACCGTGTTGGACGTGTCCTTGAAGCCGCGCCCGGCAATGCTGGCGATGTTGATGATGCGCCCGCCATGGCCCTGGGCGATCATCTGCCGCGCCGCCGCCTGCAGGCAGAAGAACACGCCCTTGGCGTTGACCCGGTGCATGCGGTCCCAGTCCTGCTCCGTCAGGTCCATGATATAGGCAGAGCGGGTGACGCCCGCATTGTTGACGATGATGTCCAGCTTGCCGTAGCGGGCGACGCACTGTTCCACCATCCTGTTGATCTGGGCGACGTCGCCGCAATCGGCCTCTATCGCCATGCTCGGCACCTGGAAGCCGCCGGCTTTCGCGGCGGTAGCGACGGCGGCGGCGCGGTTGATATCGGCACAGGCGACGGTGGCGCCGGCCTCCGCCAGGGCGACGGCGATGGCCTCGCCGATGCCGTTCCCGGCGCCGGTAACGAGGGCGACCTTTCCTTCAAGACTCATAGGGGTTCGCTTTCAGTGTCGGATCAACGGGGCGCACAGGCGCGGATCGCCTGTTCGAAAATAGCGGCGGACCCAGGTCCGCGGGCAAACGGGCTGATAATCGGCTCGTCCAGACCGGCCTCGCGGTAGGCCTGGAGCTTCTCGCGACATTCCTCCGGCGTTCCGGCAACGCTGGTCGCATCGACCATAGCGTCGGAGACCGCGGCAATCGCCGTTTTCTGGTCGCCGCGCGCCCAGGCCTCCGCGATCCTGGCGCACTCATCCTCGAAGCCATAGCTGGCCATTAGCTTGTTGTAGCGCGGAAAGAAGCCGGCATACATGGCCAGGCCGGGCCGGCAGCGGTCCAAGGCCTCGGCCCGGGTATCAGCAACGGCGGTCGGCAAAAGCGACGTGATTTTGATCTGGGAGCCATCTCGGCCAACGCCCTTGGCTCCGTCGATCAACTGCTGCCGGATGGTCTTTGGCGTGGTCAGCGAGGAACGGGTCAGGATGATGCCGTCCGCGATCTCGCCCGTTGCCTGCACCATCTTTGGGAAAAGGCCGGCGGCATAGATCGGGATTTCGGCGCGCAGCGGCTGGAACCAGAGGTCGAAATTCTCGATCTCAACCGTCTCGCCCCGATAGGAGACCCGGCCATCCCTCAACAACGCCCGGCAGATGGAGACGGTATCGCGCACCCGCGTGATTGGCTTTGAATACGCCACACCATGCTCTGGCTCGACCTGCACTTTATGGCTGGAGCCAACGCCCAGGATAAACCGCCCCCCGGAAAGCTGGTCCACCGTCGCCGCCGCCATGGCGATGGTCGGCGCGGTGCGCACGAACACGCTGGTGATGGCGGTGCCGAGCTGCAGCCGCTCCGTCGCCGTCGCCACCGCGCCCAGCACGGCGAACTGGTCGCCGCCATGCCCCTCCGCCACCCAGGCGGACGTGTAGCCAAGGTCTTCGGCCAGACGGGCGAGGCGCACGACCTCGCTGGCGTTCGGGCCGCCGGAAACGGCAAAACCTAGGGGCTGTGGCATGACAGGGCTCCGTTGACTGAAGACGCCCCTTTATGCTGAGTGAAACCTCGCAGGCAAGCAAGCCCCAGCGGATCGGCGAACGCCCCGCCGTCCGCCTCCGATCAAATAACCGGGCGGCAGAAAGCCAGCGGCATGCCTCGGCAAAGCGCCGCTACTGCTGCGGCGCTTTGTAGTAAGGACCCGGCGGCAATTTGCTTTGATGCGACAGCATAGCTTGGGCATTTGCCATAGACGCCAACGGCACATAAGCAGGTGCTGCCCGTTCGATTGCTGCCGCAACGGCCCCAGCGACGAGAGCGCCGATGATACCGCCGCCACTATTCTGTGGGCCGACCGTATGGGTAAAATGCGTATTTTCCTGCCAGATCGTGTGACCTGTGCTGCCCAGACGCAGATCATACTGAATTGCAACGCTGGTGCTGACTGCCAGTACAATATATCGCGAGTTCCAGTCGGTGATTTTGGCATAAAGCACGGCGTCCGCACCAAATATTTCCGCCAGCCGCTTGGTGTCTGCAGCGTGAACCATATCGGCATCGCCCAGGCCGTCGTCTTCCATGACACGCTTTACCATCGTGGTCGGAAAGACATAGTAGCCCCGCTCGGCCAATGGAACGGCCAGGGTGGCGAGAAAGGCGTCGGCGGCTTCGACTTCGGTGCTGGTGTTGACTACAGGGATCACCAGGATCGAGCGGGGCGGCGCGCCAATGGAAGCGGGATAGGTCGGAAGCGGCGGTGGCTTCGGCGCGCATGCGGCGAGACCAGCCGCCAGTAAGCCGATGCCGATGAGGCGGACCCATTGCGTGGCATTCATAGCGCGATCCCTTACGAGGTAGCCGGTGCAGTTTTGGCGGACGGAGCAGCCGCCGCCCCATCGTCGATCTTGCGGATCATCCGATCCATGAACGGCCCCGATTCAGGCCAACGCGCCTTTTCCGCCAAGAAAAGCCGTTTGGCCTCCGCCGTGTTTCCGGCCGCCATTTCCAGATACCCCAGCTCAGCATAAATGCCCGGCGGCACCCGCTGGCCTTGCTCTTCAGCGATAACGCCTTGCAGCGCCTCGCGGTAGGCGGCTTGCTGGGCCGGGTCGCGATAGTACTTGTTCGTGGCCTGGGAATAGCTGCCCCAGTTATAAAGGCCTTTCGGCGCACACCCCGCCAGCATCAGCGCCAAAAGCGCTAAACAGAGTCCACTTTTCAAAACATGCCCCCCAAAGTTCAGGATCAGCGGATTGTAATCGTCCGGGTTATGTCATCGGCCAAGGTGACGGTCTCGGTATAGATCAACCGGCCGCTCTCCAGGATTTCGATCACGTGCGTTCCCTTACTGACCCGCACGGTCGCCTCCTTGCCATCGAATGCACCCGCAGGGCCGATGGTGATGCCATCGATCACCAAAACAGCTTTGGCGCTGGCATTGGCCACGGCAATTTGCGGGCGGGTATCCACCGGCTCTGCACGCTTCCACGGCCGCTTGCAGCCGGACACGCCCAGCGCCAGCGCAACCACCACGGCACATACGAATAGCTTTCTCGTCATTGGGAACCTTCCCGCACTATCAATTTGGCGCGATCCTGGGCCAAAACCTGCCCCGATTCGACGCTCGTAATTGCCCCTTCGTTGGTCTCGTCGGAGCCGAAGGTGCTGACTACGCGAACGCGCGCCACCTCCGTCGCCGGCAATTCGATCATAAACCCAGTCTGTTGGCTCTTCACGCTTTTGCCGCGGGTCAGGATCACCAGCTCGTGCCCTGGTTTCAGCCCTTGGCGCGCGCCGCCGCTGATGACGACCTTGCGTCCATCGACATCCAGCACATCGCTTTGCCACGGCCGGGCTTCCAATTGATTGACCAGCACATTCATAACATCGGCGATCGCCGCGGAGATAGCCCGGTCATTCAGCGTCGCATCATAAGCCGTTTTGCTGCCGAAGCCCATGACCGTACCGCTTTCGGTCGACGCTTCGCCGGTGCCGGAGGCGGCAAAGAAGGCAACGCCGTTAGCGGGGTCGATCAGGCGCAAATCCACTTTGGCGCGCGCCACCTGACGCTTGGTGCGGGAAAGGAAGCCGGACTGGCCCTCGGTCTGGCGGCCAAACTCAGTCAGGGAGCCGACAATCAACGCGTTGGCGCCGACAAGATTCTGCGGCGTGCCGCCAATTGCGGCTTCGCGGGTGACAGCGGCGATGTCCGGACGTTCCAGCACGATAAACCGATTGGTTTCCACCAGCCGGGCGCTGAGGATGTCGCCAGTCTGGCGGCCCATCGCATCCAATTGTGCGCCGGTCAGCAGGGCGCGGCCATACAGGGTTTCATTGGTAAATCTGCCGATGGCGATCTTGCGCTTCAGGCGCTTCACCTCCGGCGGCCGCTCCTGCGCCGCCTTGGCGGCCTGGTCAACGGCGGGGGGAGCATCCACAACCTTGGGCGTTGGCGCAGGCGTTGCGCACGCAGCCAATGCTGCGCCGAGAACCGCAACCAAAACAGGATTTGCCTTGCCTGACCAATAGCACCGCCTGCTGCGGTTCCAGCTTTTCCTGGTCGTCACAAAACTTCTCCCATCGCCCGAGGTGTTGGAGTACCACTTTTGGATGGAGCTCAGGTCCTTGTCAACCGCCGACCATCATCGTGGTTCGCTTGCGCTGCCATAGGTCAGTGGTTAGGCTTTAAGCTAACCAACCATCCTTTAAAAATCATCCCGGATTCCCACTCATGTATCGCATTGGCATTGACGTCGGCGGCACCTTCACCGACCTGGTCGCCGTCGATGACGACGGCGGTGTCACCTTCGCCAAGTCGCCCTCCACGCCTGCCGATCAATCGGTTGGCGTTATGGACGGATTGGGACGCCTGGCCGCCGCCCTCAGCCTCGACCGGCAGGACCTGTTGCGCCAGACCCAGCGCATCGTCCACGGCACCACGGTCGCCACTAATGCTCTCCTGGAGCGCAAGGGCGCCACCGTCGGTCTGCTGACGACAGAGGGCCACCGCGATATTCTGGAGATGCGGGAAGGCCTGAAGCCCGACCGCTACAACATGCGCATGCCGCGGGCCGAACCGCTGATCCCGCGCGACCGTCGCCTGGGCGTGCGCGAACGCATTCGGCCGGAGGGCACGGAGGAAATTCCGCTCGACCCGGCCTCGGTACAGGCCGCCATCGCCACGCTAAAGGCCAAGGGCGCCAACTCCGTCGCCATCTGCTACCTGCACGCCTACAAGGACGGCCGCCACGAGCAGGCCACCGCCGAAATGGTTCGGGAGGCGATGCCGGAGGCCTATGTCTGTCTCTCCTCCGATGTGTTTCCGCAGATCAAGGAATACGAGCGCGTCTCGACCACCGCCGTGAACGCCTATGTCGGCCCGGCGCTGGATCGCTACCTCTCCCGCCTGGAAAAGCGCCTGGTGGAGGCGGGTTATCGCGGCCCGGTGCTGATTATCCTGAGCCACGGCGGCGTCGCACCCATTGCCGAGGCGATCCGGCTGGCCGCTGCGACGGTGCTCTCCGGCCCGGCTGGCGGCGTTGCCGGCGCGCGCTATGCCTCCCGCCTGATGGATGCGCCGAACCTGATCCCGTTCGACATGGGCGGCACCTCGACCGACATCTCGCTGATTGCCGGCGGCGAGGCGACACTGTCCGCCGACCGCGGCATTGCTGACCAGCGCATCGCGCTGCAATCGCTCGACATTGCCAGCATCGGCGCCGGCGGCGGCTCGCTCGCCAGCGTCGACGCCAGCGGCCTGCTGAAGGTCGGGCCGGAGAGCGCCGGTGCCGATCCGGGCCCCGCCTGCTATGGCCGCGGCGGCACGCAGGCGACCGTCACCGACGCCAGCGCCGTGCTGGGCTTCTTTGACCCCGCCAACTTCCTGGGCGGCACCGCCACCCTGGATTCCGCTGCTGCCGAGGCTGCGCTCGACCGGCTCGCCGGCGATCTGGGTGTGACGCGCGAACAGGCGGCGGAGGGCGTGCACCGGGTCATCAACACCCAGATGGCGGAGGGCGTGCGCCTCGTCTCTGTCCGCCGCGGCATCGACCCACGCCAGTTCGCCTTGCTCTCGTTCGGCGGCGCCGCCGGCCTGCACGTGACGGAGGTGGCGCGCCAACTGGGCGTCACCCGCGCCATCGCCCCCCGCGTCGCCAGCGTGCTTAGCGCCTGGGGCATGCTCGCCACCGACCTGCGCTTTGAGGCGAGCCGTACGCATATCGGTGACACCGGAGCGCTGGATGCTGACGCCGTCCGCGCCACCTTCGACGCCTTGAAAGCGGACGCCACCGCCCGCCTGCAGGCGGTGTTCGATGGTCCGGTCACCCACCGCTTCATGGCCGACATGCGTTATGGCGAGCAGATTTTCGAGATCGACGTGCCGCTGGACGACCTCGAATGGCAGGCCGACGACATGCTCGCCCAGATCGCCGATCGCTTCCACGTCCGCCACGAGCAACTCTACACCTACGCGCTGCGCGATCAGGAGGCCGTGCTGGTCAACGCGCGCGTCGCCGCCATCGGCCAGCTTCCAGCCCTGCCGCAGGAGCCTCTGGCCGCGGCGGGTGCGCCGGCTGTGGGGCCATCTGCGAACCGGCAGGTCTACATGAACGGCTGGCACGAGACGCCGATCTACACCTGGGATGCCCTCGTCCCTGGCCAGGAGATCACCGGCCCGGCGGTGGTTGAGAGCGCCACCACGACCCTGGTGCTGCGCGCCGGGGACTCGGCTGTGGTGACGCCGCATCTCTGGATCGATATTGCCGTCGGCGGCACTTGATGCGACGCTGATCTCTCCAGGCGGTGTCTGCGCACAGGAGGTCAGCGATGCCAGCAAGAACCGGGGCCGAATTCCTGCAGGGCCTCCGCACAGACCGCGAGGTCTGGGTCGGCAGCGACAAGGTCTCGGATGTCATAGACCATCCCGCCTTCACCGGCGCAGCGCGCGCGTTGGCGGAGGTCTATGACCTCCAGCATGCCCACGCCGACGACTGCCTGATGCCGGACCCGGAGACGGGTGAGGCGATCAATGTCAGCCACATGATTCCGCGCTCGAAAGACGACCTGCTGCGCCGGCATAAAGGGTTGCGGCGGCCGGCGGAATACTCGGTCGGGCTGATGGGGCGGACGCCGGACTACATGAACGTCACCTACGCCGGCTTTGCCGGACGCGCCGACGAGTGGTCCGCTTTCGGTAACGACGAAGGCGGCGAGAACCTGGTGCGCTATCAGAAAAAGCTGGCGCGCGAGGATATCTCGTTGACCCACACCATCGTGCATTCAACGGTGAACCTGGCGAAAGGCACGTTCCCGGCCGGCTTCGATCCGGTGCAACTGCACAAGGTGGAGGAGACGGAGCACGGCATTGTCGTTCGCGGGTCCCGCGTGCTGGCAACGCTGGCGCCGTTTGCAGACGAGTTGGCGGTATATCCGGGTGCGCCGATGCCGGATGCGGACCCGGCGCACGCGCTGTCCTTCTGCGTGCCCATGGATGCGCCCGGCCTGAAATTCATTTGCCGCGACAGCACGCACGTGAACTCCAATCGCTTCGACCATCCGTTCTCCTCGCGGTTCGACGAGCAGGACGCCTTCGTCATTTTCGATGACGTGGAAATCCCGCGCGAGCGGCTGTTCATCGACGGCAACCTGGATGTCTATAACACGGTGATGAAGACCTCCTGGTGGCCGAACATCATGCAGCAGACCATGATCCGGGCGGAGGCGAAGCTGCAATTCGCCCGCGGTCTGACCCTGCGTCTCGCCGAGGCCATCAACCGTCGCGACCCGCAGACGGAGCAAATGCTGGGCGAGATCGCCACCTATGCGGAATTCGCCCGCGCCGCCATCGTCGCCGCCGAGACTGAGGCCGCGGAGGTGGGCAATGGCCTCTGGACCTGCAAGCTCGGGCCGCTGCTGGCATTGCGTTCGGCCCTGCCGGAGTGGTTTCCGCGGGTGAACGAGATCATCCGCAAGATCGGCTCGCACAACCTGTTCACCACGCCATCCTACGCCGCCCTGCAGGATGCAGAGCTGCGCCCGCTGATCGACCGCTACATTCCCGGCTATGAGGTGGATGCGGAGGCCCGGGACCGGCTGTTCCGCCTGGCCTGGGACTTCACCGGCACGGCGCTCGGTAGCCGGAACGAGCAGTATGAGCGCTTCTATCTGGGCTCGCAGGGGCGTAACCAACTGGCGGCGAACATGGCGCTGGACCGGGAGCGCGGGCTGGCTTTGGTGGACCGGTTCCTGAACGAGCCGATTGATTGAATAGCGCTGGCGTTGTCCCGCTACTCGGGATTAGACTTTTAGCGAAACAACGGAGGAACCCGTCATGTCTGCAAGAGCCACTCCCGTCGGCATCAACCATGTGGTGCTGAACGTCCGCAACATGGAAGAGTCGCACAAGTTCTGGACCGAGGTTGTCGGCATGCGGCAGGTCGGCCAGCTCAAAGCGACCGAGAAACGGCCGAATCCGCCGAACATGCGCTTCTATAGCGGCCTGAAGGACGGCAAGGAAAACCACCACGATCTGGCCCTGGTCGAAAACCCCAATCTGCCGGAGCCGCCGGAAGAGTGGAGCATGTTCGGCATGCCGGTGGCGGTCAATCACATCGCCATCACCTTCCCGGACCGCGAGGCCTGGCTGGCGCACCTGGAATACCTCCAGGAAAAGGGCGTGAAGTTCGACCGTCGCGTCGATCATGGCATGACGCACAGCCTCTACATCCACGACCCGAACGGTTATGGCGTCGAACTGCTGTATGAGCTGCCGCGCGAGGTTTGGGGCGACGATATCGACGGCGCGCTGAACTATGCCGTGACCCTGCCGACCGAGGGCAAGGAAGCGCTGGTCGATGACCTTGAAAACGCCCCCGTTTTCCGCGCCGCCGAATAGAGCAAAGCGCCTATGCCCAAGCGTCAAAGCATCGAAATCCCGGGGTTCGCGCACTCCAATCCGATCCCCGGGGCGAGCCGCATCGGCAACCTGATGATGTCCAGCGTCATCGGCGGCAGAAACCCTGACGGCTCCGGCATGCCGGCGGACCTGGCCGGCCAGATCGCCAACGTCTTCACCCATATCGCCAGCGCCATGCAGGCGGCGGGCGGCTCGCCCGACAACATCCTGCGCATCACCTTCTACGTGCGCGACGCGACGGAGGGGCGGGCGGCCTTGAACGGCGAATGGGTCAAGATGTTCCCGGATGCGGCCTCAAGGCCAGCGCGGCACACGATTGCGGTGCCGGGCGACGGGCCGGGACTGGTCAGTTGTGAGTTCGTGGCGGTGTTGGATTGAAGCCAAACCGCCCAGGGCCGTTAGAGCCTGGAAACGGCGCGCTCTAGAACGCCGCGTCCTAACATTCTCGGGATCTGGCCCCAATTTCGCCCTGAATACCTAAGGTGGGCAAAGTGGCTAGGTTCGGTTGGCGATCATGACTCTGCAACCATGTTGCTTTTGATGACCGACGAGAGACGCCAAAAACCTGTCAGAACCCTTCAAGCATTGAGAGGGGGGCTGGCCTCTCCAGCAGCGCTTTGTTCCGTAGAATCGTAAGCCCTAAAACAAACCACCGTTTCTTTTAGCCCCCTTGCCGACAACTGCTGCTCTATCGCTGCCTATCGGATTTCTCCTTGGCCCGGCGGTGGATGATGCCCATGCCGGTCAATCCGCCAGCCCGGTTTCGCGCAGGCCTGCAACGATCTCGTCGATGTCGCTGGACCGCTTGTAGGGCAACAGTCTGGGCAGCGCGGTCACGGAGAATTCAGGGTTGATGCGCAGCACTTCCGCAGCCTCTGAACGCGCCTTCGGCCCGTCGTTCGCCAGAGCGTAGGTCGCCGCGAGATAGACATGCGGCCATAGAGCTTCCGCATTCCGAGCGGCGGCACGCTGGAACGCCGCAACTGCAGCTGCAAAGCGGCGCATACCCAGGTTCGCCAGCCCGATATAGTGGGGATAGAAGAACGGGTACTTCGGATTGAGCCGCATCGCGGTCTCAATCAGCTCAATAACCGGCTCATTCCTTCCCGCAAAGTGCATGGCGCCGGCCAAGGTGGCGTATGCGTCCGCGTTGCTGGGCTCCAACTCGATCCACCGCCGCGCCGCGCCGATCGCATCGTCATGCCGCCGCATGAACAGATAAACGGTACTGAGCGCTTCATGGACAAGCGGCAGCGACGCATCGCGGACGACTGCCGCCTGCGCCAGTTCAAGGGCCCGATCCAATGTCGGCGCAACACCGGTCAGCCACTGCTGCACATATGTCTCTGCCAGACCGGCGTAAGGCTCCGCATAAGATGGATCGAGGGTGATCGCACGCTCGTACAGCGCCTGGGCCGCCAGGTTACTTTCGTTCGTGAAAAGTCTGTATTGTTCGCGCGCACGGAGCACACAGTCATAGGCATCGGGAGTGTGCGGTTCGCTTCTTTGCGGTGGCGGGTCCTTCGGTGTAATCAGCTTGATCTTCAACGCCCGAACGATCTTTGCGACAACGTCGTCTTGGACCGCGAAAATGTCGGTCAACGTACGGTCATAGCGCTCCGCCCAAAGATGGCCGCCGGAAGAGCCGTCTATTAGCTGCGCGTTGATCCGAACGCGCTCTCCAGACTTTCGAATGCTGCCCTCAACGACATAGCGAACATTCAGGTCGCGACAGACGTCCTGGATCTTTGCTGCTTTGTTCTTGTAGGTGAAGGTCGAGTTGCGCGCGATCACAAGCAATTCGGGAAGGCGGGCGATCTCTGTAATAATGTCCTCAGTAATGCCGTCGGCGAAGTAACCCTGCTCCGGGTCGTCGCTCCTATTGTCGAATGGCAATACAGCGATCGACGGCTTGCTTGCCCCAAGCAGGCTTGAGCCTGCCGCCTGGCCAATCGCGTCGACCGTCGCAGATGTTCCTGGGGCCCAGGCCCAAATTCTTACCGGCCGCGCAATGTTCTTCAAGCGATGCTCGCCGAAATCCCGCCACGCGATATCGAGGCGGTCGCGAACGTATCGGTAGGCGTCGTCGGAGAGCGCAATACCGCCCACCTCAGCGACGCTCTCGATGCGCGCCGCGATATTAACCCCATCGCCAAGGAGATCGGCGCCCTCGCTCACTACATCGCCCACGTTGACGCCGATCCGAAATGCCAGTCGCCTATCAGGCGGCGTATCGGCGCTCCACTCGGTTAACCCCGACTGGATGGCATGGGCGCACCGCACTGCATCGACGACGCTTGAGAACTCGATTAGCAGGCTGTCTCCAGCCGTATTCGCGATGCGACCACTATGCTCGCGGATCAGCGGGTCGATAACGTCCCGACGCGCTGACTTCAATGCGGACAGCGTCGCCTCCTCATCGAGACCAACAAGCCGAGAGTAGTCCGCAACATCTGCGGCGACGATGGCGGCCAGGCGGCGGATAGGACGGTCGGTCATGAGGCAAAATATATCTGTGATCTGATTGGCCGAGTAGCGGTTTCATGCCTGATTTTGCACTTCTCGACCACAGTTTGGGATGCCGCCAATGCCGATGACCGGCTGCTTCGGCCAATCTCCTCAGGTATTTGTGGCGCCACAGATCGAGTGAAAGGTTTTGAACCTGGCGAATGAACGTTGCGGATAGGGCCGTTTCCGCAACGGACCCCGACACCCTTTCTTCGTTTGGCTCGGCATGGTTTCACCACTGTTCCACTAACATAGTACCCGATTTTCAAACCGATACGGTAAAATCGTACTCAGGAACCAATATGCGCAATAGGCGAAGTCACCGCGCCAAGTCACGCGCCGCAATCGCTTTGCCGCTTTGCTGATTTTCCAATACAAGCACCAATGGGCCAAGCTGAAACACCGCGTCTCCACCCCCTTGCGCTCATCCCGCCGGCTCGGCACTCTAGTCCCTCCTAACCCGGCCCAAGTGAGCGCACCCCATGAAATTCGGCATCGGCCAGCCTGCCTCCCGGCTGGAGGATATCCGCCTCGTCCAGGGCAGAGGGCATTTCCAGGATGACCGTGTCATCCCCGGCCAGGTCTATGCCGTGTTTGTGCGCTCCCCCCACGCTCACGCGAAGATCAACGGCGTCGATACCGCCGCCGCCAAGGCCGCGCCCGGCGTGCTGGCGGTCTATACCGGCGCTGATTACGAGGCGGACGGCCTCGGCATGCCCAAAGCCACCCAGCCGCGGAAACGCGCCGACGGCTCGCCGATGTTCGCGCCGCAGCGCCCGGCGATGATGGTCGAGCATGTCAAATATGTCGGCGATACCGTCGCCATGGTCATCGCCACCACCCTGAACCAGGCGAAGGACGCCGCCGAACTGGTGGAGGTGGACTACACGCCCCTGCCGTCGGTCACCGACACGGCCTATGCCGCCGACCCGGCCTCTCCGCCGATCTGGGAGGGCAATCCCGACAACATCTCGCACCGGCACGAGCGCGGCGACAAGGCCGCGACCGAGGCCGCCTTCGCCAAGGCGGCGCATGTCGTCAAGCGCCGCTACGTCATTACCCGCGTGCACGCGCAGTATATGGAGCCGCGCGGCTCGCTGGGCGTCTGGGATGCGGGGGACGAGCGCTATGTGCTCTATGCCGACGTGAACTATCCGCACCGGGTGCGGGGCATGCTGGCGAACCAGGTGTTCAAGGTGCCGGAGAGCGCGGTGCGCGTCGTCGTGCAGGATGTCGGCGGCGGTTTCGGCACCAAGGGCTGGCAGTATGTGGACCATCGCCTCGTCATGTGGGCGGCGAAGAAGCTGGGCAAGCCCGTCCGCTGGACCTGCGAGCGCTCCGAAGCGGTCATGGCGGACGAGCATGGGCGGGACAATATCGGCGAAATCTCGCTGGCGTTCGATGCCAATGGCAAGATCCTGGGCCTGCACCTGGACATGATTGCCAATATCGGCGCCTACATCGCCAGCGACCGGCAGTTGCTCACCCCCTTCGGCCAGATCGCGACGGTGACCGGCGTCTATGACATTCCGGCGGCCTATGTCTGCATCGACGCCGTGTTGACAAACACCAACCCGACCGCGCCCTACCGCGGCGCCGGTCGGCCCGAGGCGATCTACCTGATCGAGCGGGCGATGGACGATGCGGCGGACGAACTGGGCATCGACCGGATCGACCTGCGCCGGCGCAACATGATCCAGCCGGAGCAGATGCCTTACAAGATCCCGCTCGGCCCCTCCTACGATGTCGGCCAGTTCCCGGAGAATATGGAGCGGGCGTTGAAGCTGGCGGATTTTGACGGGTTCGAAGCCCGCCGCGCGGAATCGCAGAAGCGCGGCCTGCTGCGCGGCGTCTCGGTCGTTAACGCCATTGAGCAGGCGGCGGGGCCGCAGCCGGAATACGCCGAAATCCGCTTCAACCCCTCCGGCACGGCGCTGTTGATGATGGGGACGAAGTCGCACGGCCAGGGGCACGAGACCGTGTTCAAGCAGATCCTGCACGAGAAGATCGGCATCGACCCTGCCGACGTCCGCTTTATCGACGGCGACACCGACCGGGTCGCCTTCGGCATGGGCTCGAACGGCTCGCGCTCCATGGCCATTGGCGGTTCGGCGCTGGTGCTGGCGGCGGACAAGATCATCGCCAAGGGCAAGAAGATCGCAGCGCACATGCTGGAGGCGGGCGAGGGCGATATCGAGTTCACCGAGGGTATCTTCTCTGTCGCCGGCACCGACAAACAGGTGACGCTGAACGCCGTTGCCCGCGCCGCCTTCCTGCCGGCCAAGCTGCCGAAGGGCATGGAACCCGGCTTTTACGAAAACGCCACCTATGAGTCGCCGCAAGGCACCTACCCGAACGGCTGTCATGTCTGCGAGGTAGAGGTAGACCCGGAGACGGGGCACGTCCAACTCGTCGCCTATGCGGTGGTGGACGACGTCGGCACCGTCATCAACCCGACGACGCTGAAAGGCCAGATCCACGGCGGTATCGCCCAGGGCCTGGGCCAGGCGCTGATGGAGAAGGTGACCTATGACAAGGACACCGGCCAGTTGCTCAGCGCCAGCTTCATGGACTACGCCATGCCGCGCGCCGACAACTTCGCCAACATCGCAATCGAGAGCAATCCCGTCCCCACCGCCCGCAACCTGCTGGGCGCGAAGGGCGCCGGCGAGGCGGGCACGGTCGGTGCGCTGCCGGCGGTGATGCTCGCGGTCATGGATGCCCTCAAGCCGCTCGGCGTCAAACATCTCGACATGCCGGCATCGCCGGATGCGGTGTGGCGCGCGATTCAGGATGCGAAAGCCGCCGGCTAATCCCCCCTTAAGATTCAGGAGTTTCCATGCCCACCACAACCCCAGCCTCGGCCAAGCCAAAGCCTGTCATCCGCACCTCGGTCAGCAAGCGCGGCGTCGGCACGATCACCATCGACCGCCCGGAGGTCAACAACGCCTACAACCGGGATATGCTGCTGCAGGCCATCGCCGCGGTTACCAAGTTTGCGCACGACCCGAAAGTGCGGGTGATCGTCATCCGCGGCAATGGTCCGCATTTCCAGGCGGGCGCCGACCTGAAATGGATCCGGGGCAATATCGAGCTTTCGCCGGAAGAGAACTTTCTGATCTCCGTCGATACCACCAATGCCATCCGCGGCCTGAATGAAGTACCCAAGCCGACGATTGCGCTGGTGCACGGCGGCTGCTTTGGCGGCGGCACCGGCATCGCCGCGGCTTGCGACGTGGTCATTGCCTCCGAAGACGCCTTTTTCGCCATCACGGAAGCAAAATGGGGCCTGATGGCTTCCCCCATCTATCCGGTACTGCTGGGGCGGATGGCGGCACGGCATGTGCGCCGCTACTCCATTACCTGCGAACGGTTCGGCGCTGCAAAGGCGGCGGAACTGGGGCTGGTGGATGAGGTTTGCCCGGTCGGCGGCCTCGACGCCGCGGCGGAACCGATCATCGAGTCGATCCTGCAAGTCTCGCCGGGCGGCATTGCCGCGTCCAAGCTCTCGATCCTGGAGTGCGCCGGCATGGTCGTCGATGAAAAGCGCGCCCGCGAACTGGCGCGCGACCACGCCGGCAAGCGCATGACCGACGAAGCGGTCGAAGGCCTGATGAGTTTCATCGAAAAGCGCCCGGCGGCCTGGTACGCTCCGTACGCTGAGGCGGCGAAAAAAGCCAAGTAGAGCACAAGTTGCGGGATCGAGGCCCGCTATACCATCTGCGGCAGGCCCAGCACCTGCCGCAGCGTCGTCCCCTCGTATTCCGTGCGAAAAAGGCCGCGCGCCTGTAGCTCCGGCACGACCATCGTGCAGAAATCGCGGAGCGTATTCGGCATGATCGCCGGCAGCAGGTTAAAGCCATCGGCGGCGCCGTTGCGGAACCAGTGCTCCATATGATTGGCCACGTCCATCACGTCGCCGATCACCATGCAATGGTTCCGTGCCGCTTTCGCCTGCACGGCCACCTGTCCCAGCGTGTAGTTGTTCTCCCGCCCTATCCGAACGAATGTGCCGGGGCCGCTCATGCGCAAATCATTGCCCTCCAATGCCGGCATCGGGCCATCGGGATCGTAGCCGGATAGATCGACACCCCCCAGCAAGCGGCCCAATCCCTCGACCGCATCCCGAACGTCGACCATGTGATGCAGGGCATCGAACTTGGCCCGCGCTTCGTCGCGGGTGCGGCCGACGAAAAGCGAGAGGCCGGGCATGACCTTGACGCTGTCCGGATCGCGGCCACGGCGGCGGGCGGCGTCCTTGACCCGGCCATAGAATTCCTGCGCGGCGGCAAGGTCGGCCTGGGCGGTGAAGATCACATCGGCTATCCGCGACCCCATAGCGACGGTCGCATCCGACCCGCCGGCCTGAATCACAATCGGCCTGCCCTGCGGCGAACGCGAGACATTCAGCGGCCCCTTGACCTGGAAATGCTTGCCGCGATGGTTGAGCGTATGGATTTTGGCCGGGTCGAAGAACTGGCCGGTCGCCTTGTTGTACAGCAGTGCATCCGGCTCGAAACTGTTCCACAAGCCCATGACGACATCGGCAAACTCGTTGGCGCGTTCATAGCGCACCTCATGTGGCTCGTGACGTTCACGGCTGAAATTCTGCGCCTCCTCCAACTGACCGCCAGTGACGCAATTCCAGCCGGCCCGGCCGCCGCTGATATGGTCGAGCGACGCAAACATACGCGCGATATTGTAGGGTTCCCAGTAACTGGTGGCACAGGTCGCGGCCAGGCCGATATTCCGGGTATGGCTGGCCAGCGCTGATAGCAACGTCACCGGCTCCAGCCGGTTGACCTTGGAACTGTTGGTGATGGCCTCTAACTCGTCGCCGCCGACAATGGCGATCTGGTCGGCGACGAACAGCATATCCAGCTTGCCGGCTTCCGCCATCGCCGCAAATTCGATCCAGCGTTGAAAGTTCGAGCCGCCATCGACCACGGCATCGGGATGCCGCCAACCGAGATGGTGGTAATTGCCGTCGGCGGTCAGGAAGACCGCCAGGTTCATCCGCTTGGCGGGCGAAACGTCGGAACACATGGCGCGCAATGCTCTGCTTGGGCTTGACTGACCGAACGTTACGAAGGATGCGGGCCGCATCCAAGGCTTTTGTCGCGCGGCCACGGCCGGAGGCGCTGACTGCTTGCCTCCTCGCGGTGGCACCGACTAGCATACGGTCCTTCGACGGAATGGAGCCCTCCCATGCAATTCGGCGTCAGCTGCGGCTATATCAACGACATCGGCTTTGTCACCCATGCCGAAAAATTGGGTTATGACTTCGCCTGGTTTACCGACTCGCCGCTGATGCGCTCGAACATTTGGGCCATGATGGCGATTGCAGCGCAACAGACCCAGCGCATCCGGCTCGGCACAGGCCTGGCCATCCCCGGCCTGCGGCTGGCCCCGGTCGCCGCCGGCGGCATTGCAACCATCAACAAGCTGGCGCCGGGCCGGGTGTTCTTTGGCACGGGCACTGGCAACACGGCGATGCGGACCCTGGGGCAGCGCCCGGCGAAAGTGGCGGAATTCCGCGAATACCTGCGGGTGATCAAGGCGTTGCTGGCGGGCGAGGAAACCGATTATAGCCTGAACGGCGAAACCCATGCGGTGAAGTTCCAGAACACGCACCTGAACTATATCGACCTGGAGCACGAGATCCCGATGATGGTCGGCGGCTTCGGTCCACGTGCCCAGGGCCTGGCGGGTGAGCTTGGCGACGGGGTCATCACCGGCATTCCGCGCGGCGGCGCCATCCCCAACGTGCTGGCCAACGTCAAGCGCGGCGCCGATGCAGCGGGCCGGAGCTTGGATGGCTTCCAGGTCTTTGCCCTGGCCAACCTGCTGATGCTGGAAAAAGGCGAAACGCTGGCGTCCGAGCGGGTCGTCGCCGAATGCGGCCCGGCAATTATGGCCAACGTGCACTACCTGGTTGATTTCGTCCGCGAGACCGGCCGTCAGCCGCCGGACTACATCCTGCCGATCTGGCAGGAATACATGGATTTTCACATGTCCCGCGACGAAGCCACCCGCCATCTGGCCCTGCACCAAAGCCACTACAGCTATCTGGACCCTGACGAAGCCCGCTTCATTACACCGGAAATCATTCGCAACTTCTGCATCGCCGGTCATCCGGAAGAGATCGTCGAGCAGTTGCGCGGCCTGGAGAAACAGGGCCTGGATGGCATCGTCTTCAGCCTGCCGACCGAGCTCACCTTCCGCCGCACCGAGGACTTTGCCCGGAAGGTCATCGCCAAGATGTAGCGCCGTCCCGAGTCCCGCCGAGGGAGGCTTAATAGCGGATGCGCGCGAGCCGCCGCAGCTGGTCCGGCGCGGCGACAGGCAGGCCGAAAAATTCCAGATACGCCGGGATTTGCTCGAAATTCATGTCCAGGCCGATTTGGGTCTGGCAGCCTCGGGCACGGGCGGCAGCCAAAAAGGCGGTCTCTTCGGCGCTCATCACCACATCGCCGACGAAGGTTTCCGGCGCGACGCGGCTCATATCGGTCGGCATCGGGTCGTCGGCATTGATGCCAAGCGGCGTGGCGTTCACCAGAATATCGAAACCGGCGGCATCGTTGTCGCCAACCGCGATCTGCACTGCGGGATAGCGGCGGGCGATCCGTTGGGCCCGCGCCTCCGCGAGCGGGCGGTTGAGGTCGAACAAGCCAAGCCGAGCGACCGCGGCCTTCGCCAGCGACGCCGCAATGGCGGACCCCACGCCGCCCGCCCCGACGACCAGCGCCGAAGCGCCGGCAATGGGCCGGCCCTTGGCCTGCATCCCGCGGACAAAGCCCTCACCATCGAACATATCGCCTTCCAACAGGCCATCGGCGGCCAGCCGAACGGCGTTGCAGGAGCCAGCGACCTCAACCGTCGGACTGATGCGGTCGAGCAACCCCACCGTCGTCACCTTGTGCGGCATGGTGATCAGGGCGCCATGGATATTGCGCAACCGGAACAACAGGCGGAAAAAATCCGGGTAATCAGCCGGCTCGCTGCCCATCGGCACGACCACGGCGTCTATGCCGGCATGCTCGAACCAGGGATTGTAGATCATCGGCGCCTTGAAGATCTCGGTCGGCACGCCGAGATGGGCAATGAGCCGGGTCCGGCCGGAAATATCGACCATAAAACGTATCCCTCAAGAAACCGTGGCCGCGCCGGAGTATGCCAGCCCCCAAACCATAGCGGAGCCACAGCCCCGCCTGTGGCCGTCGGCGCCCGACGCGACCGGCGGCAGGGTTCCGCGATGGCCTAGCCCAAGAATTCCTTCACAATGGCGGCGCGGTTTTCATCGACCGCAGGGGCAGTGGCTCGCCGGCCTGAATCGGTATAGCCGGACAGCTTGATCGGGTTGCCGGCCACTTTCATCTCGCCAAAGGTCGGATCGTCGACGGTCACCAGCATCTGGCGCGGCGCCATCTGCGGATGCGTCATGATATCGGCAACGTTGTTGATCTTCGACGCCGGAATGCCAGCCTCGTCCAGCTGCGGCAACCATTCGGCCGTATCGCGGGTTTCCAGAACGGCCTCAATCAGCTTGCCCAGCTCGACATGATGCTCGGTGCGGCTGCCGTTCGACGCAAACCGCTGGTCATTCTTGATATCCTCCCGGCCGATGATGTCGCAGAAGCGGTGGAACATCACGTCATTGCCGGCGGCGATGATCAAATGGCTGTCCTTGGTGCGGAACACCTGGAACGGCGTGATCGACGGGTGCCGGCCACCCAGCGGCCCTGGGATTTCCCCAGTGGCGGCATACCGCGCGATAGCGTTCTCCATCAGCGAGACCTGGCAATCCAGCATCGAGACATCGACCTTGCGCGCCTCGCCGGTATTGGCCCGGTCGTAAATGGCCGAAATGATGCCGATGGTGGTGTAGAGGCCGGCGCCGAGGTCGCCGATGGAGAGGCCGACGCGGGTCGGTTCGCCGCCCGGCTGGCCGGTGATGCTCATGATGCCGCCCATCGCCTGCACCACCATGTCATAGGCCGGTCGCTTGGAATGCGGGCCGGTATGGCCGAAGCCGGAACACGCCGCATAGATCAGGTTCGGATATTGGGCATGGATATCCTCCCAGCCATAGCCCAGCTTTTCCATGGTGCCTGGCCGGAAGTTCTCGACCACCACGTCGGCCTTGGCCAGCATGGCCTCGAAGATCGCCCGGTCGTCATCGTCCTTCAGATTCAGGCCGATGCTTTCCTTGCCGCGGTTGACGCTGATGAAATAGGCGGACTTGCCGGACTTGAACGGGCCATAGGCACGGGCATCGTCACCCGTGCCGGGCGTTTCCACCTTGATCACGCGCGCGCCCAGTTCCGACAGCAGCATGGTGGAAAACGGCCCGGCAAGCACGCGGGTCAGGTCGATAACGGTAATGCCGGAAAGTGGGCCAACGGGCATAGGGCAATTCCTCTGAAAAGTGGTCAGGGTCGAATTGCCGGCGAAATTAGGCAACTGCAACCGGTCCGTCACGGACTTTGTTTGCACCCGCCAGATTGGCCCTAAACGCGGGCAAGCAACAAGCTGGCTGCCGATACTCCGCTCGCGCCGCCGCCGGCGATGGCCGAAAGCAGGGTGAGCGCGCCACTGCCCGATACCGCCGCCCCTCCTCCATCGGCGGAGGGCGCCAGCGCCAGAAACCGGCGCAGCAGCTCATCGGCGTTCTCTGGCTTGGCAAACGCAGCGGGCGACCCCGTGCCGCCGAACAGCGCGCGGGACCTGTCTGTCAGGATGGTGCGCTGCCGGTCGATATCGATCAGTGCAAAGGAGTTGGGCAAGCCGAGTGCGCCTTCGACCACGCGGCGCAGGGGCAGCTCGCCCATGATCTGGAACCAGCCGGCGTTTTCGACCGATGGCCCGGCGGCGATGGTTGCGATCCGCCGCTGGAAGTTCAGGGCCAGGCGCAGGTTGTTGTCGGATGCGCCGACCGCCTCCTCCAGGGTCTGGCGCAGATAGCCAGCCTCGACCTCGTTCTGGAATTTGGTAAGCAAGGTGCGCTTGCCGCCGATATTGCCATAGCCCAGCCCCTTGGCAAATGCCTGGAAGCGCGGCTCACGTAGCCGGTTCGCGAATGAATTCGGATCGTCGGTGCCATCGCTGAGGATACGTTTCAGGAACGCAGTCTTACCAATCTCGTCTTGCAGTCCGTAAGCGGTCAGCACGACTTTGGTCAGGCGGTAGTCTCTTAACAGCGCTTCAGGCGTCGCCGCATCGCGGATATGCTGCCGAAAATAGTCCAATTCGCGCGTAACCTGGGGCGCCTGGCCGATCAGCTTCAAGTTGTCATCCATGCGCTTCTGCAACAAGGAAAACCCCGCCACGCCGCCGAACGGCACCGAGATCGGAACGCCGATCATGCCGGTACAGCAGCGGCAGCCGTCCTCTGTTGGAACAACATCTCTTCATAAGGCAACAGCTTGCGGATGTTTTGCAGCGCCTTGTAAAAATTTCCCTCCGCCGCGAAATCCAGCGCTTCAGACATCAGGTCAACGGACGACGCAGAGGTGAATACCTGCTGCAGCGCCCCGACGCCCCGCCGGAATTCGCTGAGCGCCTCGTGCTGGCGCACTTCGCCGGCAACGGCCAATTGTGCGATATAGCAAACGCGCTTGGTCGGCGTGTCGACCTGATCCGGGTGGATGGCATCGCGCAATCGCAGGATGTTGGTATTGGGCGTCTTGATCCGCAGCTCAATCTTAGTTTGGCCGTTCTGGACGACCGCGCCGTTGATCAGCACTTGCTCGTTCGGCCCCAATTTCAGGCGCAATCCTGTCATCGTTGTTCGGCTCCAGGTGCGGAAGCAGTGGACGGTACGGCGACCGGTTGCGGAGCAATCCCACGAAGGCCGTTCATGACCGCCTGATTGATATCGACTATCGGCTGAACGCTGCTTTGGTGGCGCAGCACTTTAGCAGCGTGCTGACGCACGAACCCGGCCAGTGAAAGCAGCTGAGCCCGCAATTTGGGGCTCAGCTGATTGCCATCGTCGATCAGGTCAACGGTCAGGGCGTCCCACAGGCGGCGGTTGTCATGCAACGCACCTACCAAGTCATTGAAGCCGGCCTTCCCCCGCCGCTCTGCTGCAAGCAGCGAGGCCGTTGTTCTAGCAAAAACCTGGTACTCGATACCCCTATCTGTCGTAGCGCCTTTTTGAGCTTGACCATACGCAGAAATCGCCTGGGCGGACGCATCCATGAATAAGAGCCCTCAGACATTCATAGGTGAGAAAGCGCGCCTACCAGCCCCGCCGGGCGGCGGCGTGCCGGCCGCCGGCCAGATCGATGCCAATCAATCCAGCCAACGGCCGGTGATGCCTTAGCGGAACAGCGCCAGGATGTTCTGCGGCGCTTGGTTCGCAATCGAGAACGCCTGGATGCCGAGTTGCTGCTGCACCTGCAGCGATTGCAGCCGTGCCGAGGCCTCCTCCAGGTCAGCGTCGACCAACGAACCGATGCCATTGTTGAGGTTGTCGATCAGAGTCGAAACGAAGTCGTTCTGGATGCTGAGCCGGTTTTCGCCCTGGCCGAATGTCGTTGCGGCGCTAACCGCTGTGCCGATAAGCGACTCGATCTCGTTCAACGCATCTTCTGCGCCCGCTTCGGTCGAGACATCGATAGCAGCCAACGCCTCCAGTCCGCCGCCCGCTGTGCCGCCCGACGTGCCGATCTCGGCCAGCAGGGAAACGGCATTGGTTGCGTGGTTGTTAGTGAAGGTGATGGTAGCCGTGTCCGCGGTCACATCGTCTGCTTCTGCGACCGAAAAATCGAACTCGGCGATGCCAAGCCCATCCAATTCCGATTGCAGCGCATGGGCGACGGAGTTGATGTCATCGCCGTCCCGGGCGACATAGGAGACCGAATAGGCGGTGGCTGCGTAGGTGAAATTCACCTGAAACCCGTCGCCTTCGTCCACTGCCGATACGCTGCCGTCAAGATCGATCGTCTGCGTGCCACCCGCAGCCGCCACGGCTGCGCCGCCAACCGAACTGATCGTGTGGTCGGCACCGCCACCGATCACCTTCTCTGTCTGTTGCAAATCCTGCTTGGCGATGGAGATATCGCTGGCGGTGACCGTGCCGTCGGAGGCGCGGTTCAGCGAGGCGAGGACATCGACGGAGCCGCCGTCTTTCAGGAAATTCAGGCCGTTGAACTGAGCCGCATTCACCACCGATTCAACCTGGCCGCGCAGGTCCGCTATATCGTCCTGCAACACGCTGCGGTTGACGTTTTCTTCCTGAGACTTGACGATCTTGCCTTTGATTTCGATCAGCAGATCGGTCACCGATTCCGCAGCGCTGCGGGCAACGGACACAGTGGACGACCCCAGCGACAGGGTCTCGCTGATGCCGCGGAAGCCGGCGACATCGGCCTTCATTACGGTGGCGATGGAGAATACGGCGGCATCGTCGGCGGCATTAGCCACCTTTTTGCCGGTGGAAATCTGGTCCTGCACCGTGCCGAGGCCCTTGTTGATATTCCGCAGGGTCTGCAACGCAGTCGTCGCGCCAGTGTTGGTCAGAATGCTAGCCATAATTGCGTACTTCCTTTGCAAGTCGGGAGCGTTCGCTCCAGGTGGGATTTCCCGCGCGTTGATCCGGCGGGGGGCTGGCAAAGGTGGCCGTATCGAGCGTTACGGCCGCGGCCTTTGCACGCCGGCTGTAGGGACATTGTCCGCCAGCCGCGCGCGCCTTCTGGCGCTGGCGTCTCGAACCGGTCGGTTACGGTTCGGACAATTCGGACTGTACAGGCAGGAGCCTAACAACCGATGAAAACCAAGGGACGATATTGCCCGGCAATGCTGATTGGTATCGTTCCATCCGACGCAACCGCGGTCACGCGAGGCGATCGACCTGATGGCTCAGCGGAGCCGGCAGGTCAGCGCGGCGCTGCGGTTGGCCGGCGGGATACCCTGCAAAGCCCTCCTGCAAAGCCGATGCAATGATACGTGCGCCGCGCAGCGCGCCGCGCAATACTGCTTCGTTGCGGGCCGCGGCTTGCAGCATCCGTTCGAACCCATCGCGCAACTGTCGGCGTCCATCCGCATCGCAAGCGTAGGCGATGTGGCCGGCCTCCGGTGCAACCAGCATTAGCTGCGCCACCAACGTATATTTGCGCTCTGCATCTGCGGTGGTCATCGAACCGCCGGCCAAAATCGTTTCGGTCTCGCGCGTGAGGATCGATTCGGTCTCCGCCAACTGCCGCAGCAGATAGGCCAGACTAGACATGCGGCACCGCCCGGGCGCACAGAGCCCGTACGATCGCCTCCGACAAGCCAAAGCGGCCGGATGCTGCGATGCTGTCGGCATAGGCTCTTGTCAAAAATGATGAGAACGCTGCTTCACCTTGGCCGCCGCCGAATGCCCCCGTCGTGGCGCCAAGCCCGGCTTGACTCAACATTTCGGCAACGAACATCCCCTCGAAAGCCCGCGCCGCAGCGGCGATCCGTTCCGACGTATCGAATGGTTCGGTCACCGGCCCAGCAGAGGGGCGGCGCACCGTAGGGTGCAGACTAGTGGTGACGGCGGTGCTGTCGAGCGGCATCGCATGCTCCTATCACGAGAACCCAGAACCACCACCAAAACCCTATCTTCGTAAGAATTCGGTTAAGCAAGGCCAGCCGTTATTTTGACGAATTATCAACCTTGTCCTGGTTCTATCCGTCTCCAATCGAATTTTACGCGCGCAAACGCTGGTGTTCGGGCTGTGTGCAAAGTTCGCAGCAATTCCAAAGACAAGGTGCCTAAACTGTGCAGGGCTTGACGTTATCGGACCTGATTTCGGGGAAACCGCCTGGGCCGGAAGCATCCGCAAACCGGCCAGATCTCCGTTTTGGCGAGGCATCCGCTTTGTCGCCCGGTACGGACGGACCGGAAGCGGCGGTCAGCCGGTTCAACCATATCCTGGAAGAAAGTACCCAATGGCAAAGCGCCGTCTCGCAATTGCCCTCTAAAGGCGCAGCCATCGCGCGCTCCGATAAGGGCCTCGTCGCAGCGCCGCGTGGCAATGGCTTCACCTCAGCCGTGGCGCACGCCGCCCCCGGCGACACCATCGAAACGGATAACGGTTCTTTGCCCGAGCCGGCTGTCGAACCTTACAACGCCTTGGACGACGATGCGCTTTGGGAAATCGCTTTTGGACGGGACGACCCGGTTCTAACAGCGATGGATGGGGTCGGAAGTCAGAGCGGCGATGAAACAGAAGCAGCGGGTGAGGCCGCGGCAGGCGGCCTGTTGCACATCGATACCGCCGCCATGACCTACGACCAGACGGAGGCCCTCCACACTGCAGGCCCTGCCCCTGTGCCACCGCATGGGCAAGCGCAAGCGGCATCGCCCGTAACTCAGGACGCCGGTGGCGCCGATCATGCAGAAACCGAGGGACCTAAAGTTTCGGAAATTTCGAATCCGATACGGGGGAAGCAAACCGGCCCTGGCCCACTATTCGCTCGTCCCTTTGATGACGCCACCACACCAGGCAAAGCGGGTTCGCGACGCCAAACCGCACCGTCGCCCGATGCAAAAGCGTCGCCACCATCTGACGGCGCGATCCATTGGCCGGCTGCAGTGTCAGCCGGACCTCCGAACGACTCTGCCACGACAAAGACCGATCCACCCACAACACCGCCGGCAATTCAAATCGATAGCGCTGTCGCTCATGCGATGACCCCATCGGATCACATCGCCCCCAATCAATCGCCATTTGCAGGGACTGAGCCGGACACGGGTGTCACCGCACCGCCGGTTGCCCGCCTCATGACGGCTCAGTTGACGGCAACGGAAGCCGTGCTGCAAAAGCCGCCGTCGCCACAAAATTCGCCGACTGAATCGGTGGCGCTGGCCGAGACAACGAACGCAGAGGCGGCAAAGGCGCCACCAGACACGACAGCAGTCCCGCTGCCGAGCGTCTCTGCGCAACGAGTTCCAGGCATTCGCGCCTCGGCGTCATGGCCAGCGAGCGATCATATCGAGGACGCTCCAGGAAGAACGCCGGGCAGAGTCACCAATCCGGCAACTCCCTTGCATAATACGCCGTCGCCGCCAATCCTTAGCCAAGCAGATGGCGGACCCAAAGCCCAACGGCTTGCTGCCAGTGCCGCAGACCAGCCTAAACCAGGGCGCTCTAGCCGCGACGAAAACCGCGCAGATGCCGCTGATCTTCGTCGCTCGCCACCCCCTTCCGGCACGCCGGCAGCGCCGCTGCCGATAACTTCGTCGCAGGTTTCGCCAGCCATTCCACCCCTTTCCGGCTCCACCACCCAGCCAGTGGCCGTCCGGTTTGCGGAGGCGCTGGCTAGGTCTCAGAAATCCGGCGAAGGGCAGCTTGGACAGGAAAATCCCATCGGCCGGGCCGAGGCAGGATCAGCCCACCACGAAGTTCGCCTGCAAAGCACCGAAACCCGCGCACAGCCGTCACTTCCCCAAACACCGGCAGGGTTGCGGGACATACCGTTACGGATCGTCCGGGCGCTGAACGACGGAGACGCCCGCCTGACGCTGACGCTGCGCCCCCAGGAACTGGGCCGGCTGCATATGCGTCTGCTGTTCGTCGATGGCCAATTGACCGTGGACATCAGCGCCGACCGGCCCGAGACTCTGCACCTATTGCAGCGCGAAGCCGATGGGTTGGAACGCAGCTTGCGCCAAGCGGGGTTGGACCTGCGGAACGGCGGGTTGCATTTCGGCCCGCACGGCGATTCCGGGCGACAGCGTGGGGGCTCAGAATCTGTGTGGCGCGGAATGGTGCGGCCCGGTGAGCCCGGGTCAGATGGGGACCATGCGATTTCGCCGCCCCTTCAGCGCCCGGCTGCCACGGGCCAGGCCACGGCCAGAACCATCGACGGCGCGCTCGACATTCGCCTGTGAGGCTGCACCCTCGGCGCAGCGTCCGCGCGAGCACCCCAGCCCCTTCCACCCTTACCGTTTGCGTATCATGACAAGGCAGGAGCAAGCCGTATGGAAACCCCATCCGCAGCAACCGCACCAACCGCCAGCAGCGCGCTGGTCCGGACGCGGGCGAGCAATCTGGTGCAACAAAATTCAGCGGAGGATTTTGACAAGTTCCTGCGCCTGATGACCGAGCAACTGCGTCACCAGGACCCGCTCAATCCGGCGGACCCGACCGAATTCGTCGCTCAATTGGCGACCTTCTCCTCGGTCGAGCAATCGATCAAGTCGAATGAAAAACTGGATAGCCTGATCGCCGCAACCAGTAGTCTAGCCGATTTCAATGCCGCCACTCTGATCGGCATGTCCGTCGAATCGCAGACCGGCAGGGTCGAGGCCAATGGCAAACCCGTTCCCTTTGCCTACGACCCGGTCGCCGAAGCCACTGCAGTGACGGCCCAGGTGCTGGACAACAGTGGCCGGCTTATATCCGAGATCCCCCTCGCCGTGGGGTCGTCGCGCCAGGACGGAACCTGGGACAGCCGCGCCAAAGACGGAACTTTGGTGACGGCCGGGCAGCATGTCATTCAGGTTCTGTACTACAAGGGCAAAGACGTGCTCTCTCAGGCGCCCGCCATCAGCCAGAGCAAGGTGGCCGAGGTGCAACTGACGCCGACCGGCCCGCAACTGAAGTTAGCCGACGGCAGCACATTGCCGGCATCGCAGGTGCAAGCGATTGCCGCCGCGCTCTAGCGGGCGTTTGAGGTGGGCATCGCGCCGGTTGCTTCCGGGTTCTCTTCCGCTGCGTATCGTGTAAGTTGGCCGCTGCTTTTTCAGCCGGAGCCGCCCCATGCCCGACCTTTCCACCGCCCCTCTGCCCAAGTCGTTTGCTACTATCCATGGCAAGCGCATGGCCTATTATGAGGCGGGCGCTGGGGATCCCATTGTCTTCCTGCACGGCAACCCGACCAGCAGCTATCTGTGGCGCAATATCATCCCACATGTCGCCGATTTGGGGCGGGTTGTCGCGCCGGACCTGATCGGCATGGGCGACTCCGACAAGCTGGACAATGCCGGACCGGGTTCCTATCGCTTTGTCGAGCACCGACACTACCTGGATGCGCTATTGGCCCAACTGGGCGTTGCGGAAAACGTGACGCTGGTGATCCACGACTGGGGCTCGGCCCTAGGCTTCGACTGGGCCAACCGCAACCGCGACGCCGTCAAAGGCATCTGTTACATGGAGGCGCTGGTCCGCCCCGTTACCTGGGAGGAATGGCCGGACCCGGCCACGCCGGTATTTCAGGGATTCCGCTCTGATAAGGGCGAGGCGATGGTGCTGGACCGGAACGTGTTCGTCGAGCGGGTGTTGCCTGGCTCGATCATCCGCAAGCTTTCGGAGGCCGAGATGGCGGTCTATCGCAAGCCCTTTTCCGAGCCGGGCGAGGGCCGCCGACCGACGCTCACCTGGCCGCGCCAGATACCAATCGATGGCGAGCCGGCGGACGTCGTGGCGATCGCCAACGACTATGCGGCCTGGCTATCGACCTGCGCCGTCTCGAAACTGTTCGTCAACGCCGAGCCGGGCGCGATCCTGATCGGGCCGCAGCGCGAGTTCTGCCGCGCCTGGCCGAACCAGACCGAAGTAACGGTCAAGGGTAGCCATTTCATTCAAGAGGATTCGCCGAACGAAATCGGTCAGGCACTGCGCGCATGGATGCAGGGATTGTGACGCCCGCGATGGACGAACATGGCATTCTCATTGTCTGGACCGGCATCACCGAGGAGCGGGATGCTCTGTTCAACGGCTGGTATAACCGGCAGCATCTGTCGGAACGGACCAACGTGCCGGGCTTCCGCAATGGCCGGCGCTACAAGGCTGTCGAGGGCTCCCCGGCATACTTGGCTTGGTACGAGTTGGAGTCGCCGGCCGTCTTTACCAGCGCGCCCTATGCCGAGCGCCAGAACAACCCCACCGGCTGGACCCAGGCGGTCATGCCTGGTTTCCGTGACGTCACCCGCGTTGCCGGCGCTGTCAAGGCCCGGCTTGGCCAGGGGCTGGGCGGCGCATGCGCGTCCTGGCGGCTCACCCCGGCAGCCGGCGCAGAGGCCGGTCTGACCGCATGGCTGGCGGATGAAGCCCTGCCGGCGCTTTTGGCGGACAACACCGGCGTGCTGGGCGCCGTGCTGGCGGCGCCATTGGCGGCATCGGCCGACGCCGGCGCCACCTCAAACGAGACCAGGATGCGCGCCCAGCCGGATAACCCGCCCTGCTGGGGCCTGCTGGTTGAATGCGCCGACCTGGAGACCGCCAGAGCGGTGCAGGCCGGCTTGGATCCGACCAGCCTCGCCACACGCGGCGTCCAGCGCAGCGAGCCGGGCATCTATGCACTCGTCACCGCCGTCGGCCGATTCGACAACCAGCCCGGACCCGACCCTGAGGACTTGTCTCCATGAAAAATATACTTGTGATCCAAGGTGTTAACCTGCGCTGGCTCGGCAAGCGGCAACCGGAACTATACGGTACGACATCGGTCAAGGAGTTGGACGCGCGCCTGATGCGGCATGCCGAACAACACGGCTATCGCCTTTCGGTCGAATACTTCGACGTCGAAGGCGAGGCGATCCGCCGGATTTACGATGCGGTCGAGGCTGGTGTCGATGGCATCGTCATGAATCCCGCCGGCTTTACCTATGCCGGATATGCCCTGCGTGACTGCATGCTTGGCGTCAAAGATGAAATGCCGATTATCGAAGTACATATCACCAATGTCGCGGCCCGGCATTCGAACGACGTACCGGCGGCAGCCGCCGCCGGCGTCATCTTTGGCTTTGGCCTGCTGGGATACGAGATCGCGCTCGAAGCTATGCTGAAAATGCTGGATGCGCGCTAAGGTGCTGCCGCCATCGGATGCGCCGCTGCTTGGCGTCTATGGCACCCTGCTGGATGCGGAGGTCCGGCGGTTGGTGCTCGGCCGTTGCCAGGCGCGGCCCGCCCTGCTGGTGGGGTGGGAACGGGTGTTCGTGGCTGGCCAGGTCTATCCCGGAGTCCGACCGTGCGCAGGCGCACTGACCGATATTCTGGTCTTGCACGGGCTCAGCGCCCGGGCACTCGCCCGCGGGGACGCGTTCGAGGGCGCGGAGTACGGGCGGCAGATGCTGCCGGTGCAATACAAGGATGGCTCGAGTGGGCAGGCGATGGTCTATGTCCCCACCGCATCGGTGCGGTTGTCGGACCGGCGCTGGCGCTATAACTGGTCCTGGCGAACGGCGCACAGGCAGGCATTTCTGGAGATGACCCGGGCGGCTGTTGCTGCACGCAAGAGCGTGGTTCGAGGCCGCGCCGGCAGATGAGCGCCCGAGCGAAAGGATCGCCTGACGCCAACAGTGGCGGCTCGGTCGCGGCCGGGCATGGGATGGGGCTGTTTACCGCCCTGGCATTCGGCAGCGCCTATCCCATCGGCAAGCCGATCATCGAAGCTGTGGACCCGTTCGTGTTTTCCGCCGCGCGCTATATCGTGGCCGGCGGCGTACTGTTGTTGGGTCTGGCGCTGTTTTCGCGCCGCGGCGCCGGCGTGCCCTGGCACGAGCTGCCAAAGTTGGCGTTCACCGGTTTTCTGGGTTTTACGGTGTTTCAGGGCCTCTGGGGCATCGCCCTGGGCCTGACCACGGCCTCGAAGGGCAGCGTGCTGGTGGCGAGCACACCGATTTTCGGCGCAATTATTCATGCGGTACAAGGCCACCGGCTGTCTATGCGGGCCTGGACCGGCGTGTTGGTGGCGTTTGCCGGCGTGTTTTGCGTCATCAATAACTCGTTTGAGACGATAACGCTCTCCGGCGGCTCACTGTTCGGCGATGCGCTGTTCGTCGCGATCGCCGCCGTCTGGGCTTTGTATGGAGCGATGTCCCGGCCTATCATTGCCCGAATCGGCGCGGCCCGCTCGGCTGCATGGGCAGCAATGCTCGGATCGCTGATGTTGCTGCCGTTCGCCATACCTGGCTACCTGGGGCAGGATTGGAATGCCGAGGCCGTCTCCCCCTGGCTTTGGCTCAATTTCGCGCATGTGGCGCTGGTAATCGGCTGCTGCGGCATGCTCACCTGGAATGGCGGGCTGCGGCGGCTGGGGCTGCCGAAAATGACGGTCTGGCTCTACCTCTCGCCGGTGTCGGCGATAGTTTTGGCCAACCTCATGCTGGGCGAGTGGCTGACATTGCCACAGATGGCGGGCGCGGCGCTGGTGCTGAGCGGTGTAGCCCTGA
>JAPOJR010000110.1 GCA_029978325.1 Alphaproteobacteria bacterium
GCGGATGCGGTTGCCGGGCCTTTGGCGATCGAGGGGTTCGATACGCCCCAACAGGTCGGCGCAACCGAAATCGGAGGCATCGTCAGTGCCAGCCAGATTTCCGGGGCGGATATTTTGGGAGGATTCCGTGACCTGGAAATCGATAGTAACGCCACACTCCCCCTCGAAGCGCGTTTGGCGGCGACCGCGGGCGTGTTGCGGTTTTCAAACGCGACTGGGGTGCAGTCCACTGGCTATGTGACTTGGGACGGAGACGACGATCCGACGACGGTAACGACAACGGGATTGGGCGGATTCGATATCACGGCGGGGTCGGCAACCGGCATCTTCGTGAATATCAACAGCGCGGACCTGCCCGGGTTGGAACTGACCTTTACCATTTTCGACACGGCTGGGGTCACCAGCTCGCTGACGAAATCCTATGGTACAATCACGTCTCAGGTGACGGATTCTTTCCTCTATGCTGATTTCATCGGCAGTGCGAACTTTACCGATGTCGGGGCCATCCAGTTGCAGTTGGCCGGCCCGACGGCTTTGGATGCCGAAATTGACCTGATCACCATTGGTGACCCGATTGTCCCGACTGCGGCTCCTACGCCGAACACTTTGGCAATGCTGATACCATTGGTTGGCCTGTTGACCATACGCCTGCGCCGCCGATAGCCGGATACGATTGGGCAAGCCGACCGGGTTCGGTCGGCATTTAATACCGGCTTGCCCTCGCGAGCGTTCTGGCCTTTGATTTCCTCCCAGGCACGGGGTCCAGGCCCCAATCTGCGGAGGAATCAGCCATGGCACGCTTCGATACCGTCATCAAAGGCGGCATGATCTTTGACGGCACCCGCCAGCCACGTTACCGGGGCGATATTGGAATCCGGAACGGCGTAATCGCCGAAATCGGCCATATCGACGAAAGCGGCGCCTCCAAGGTCATCGATGCCAACGGCCTGAACGTGGCCCCCGGATTTATTGACCTGCACACCCACTATGATGCTCAGCTGTTCTGGGACCCGTATTGCACGATCTCCAGCTGGCACGGCATTACCTCTGTCGTCATCGGCAATTGCGGCTTCGGTTTCGCGCCGGTCCGTCCGGCGGAGCGCGACCAGGCCATGCAATCCATGGTCCGGGTCGAGGCGATCCCGCTGGCCTCGATGCAGGCCGGCATGCCGTGGGATTGGGTGACCTTCCCACAGTTCCTCGATTCGGTCGAGCGCACGCCCAAGGCCATGAACATCCTGCCCTATGTGCCGATCAGCCCGATGCTGATCTGGGTCATGGGCTTTGAGCGTGCCAAGGCCGGCGAGCGCCCGACAGACGCCGAACACGCCGAACTCTGCCGCCTGGTGCATGAGGCGATGGACGCCGGCGCCTGTGGCTGGTCGGCCCAACGCATGCTGCCGGACGGCCCGGCGGCGGTTCAGCGCGACTTCGACGGCTCGCCAATGCCGACCGACGTCATGCACGACGACACCTGCCGGGAACTGGCCAAAGTGCTGCGCGCCCGCAATGACGGCTTTATGCAGATGCTGCTGGTCTCCGGCGACAATGCCCGCGACCGCGCCTTCTATGAGGAAATGGCAGAGACCTCGGGCCGGCCGATGATCATGAATGTGGTGCAGGCGTTCGATGACCGGCCTCAGGTGCACCGCCGCACGCTGGAATGGCTGAAATCCTGCCGCGAGCGCGGTATTCGCGTCGTCGGTCAGGGGCTCACAACCGATGCCGGGTTTACCTTCACCTTCATCGACTGGAACCTGTTCGACGACGCACCGGCCTGGCTCGACGCGACGCTGGGCACGACGGAGGAGCGCAAGGCAAAGCTCAGCGATCCAGCGCGCCGCCAGGCACTGAAGGACCAATTGCCAAAGGCCGCGACCGGCCCGCTGTCAGAGATCGTCATCCTCGGGCCGCAGTTGGAGAAGAACAAGCAGTGGGAGGACCACACCCTTGCTCTTGCCGCGGAGAAAATGGGTAAGCATCCGGTCGATGTCATGCTCGACATGGCGGTCGAAGAAAATCTGGAGACCGTGTTCTTCGCCGCCCCGCCGAACGGCAAGATCGAACATTTGCGTGAGATCGTCGACGATCCCTATGTCCTGTTCGGCGTCTCCGACGGCGGCGCACACACCAAGTTCCTGACCGCCGGCCGCTACCCGACCGAGACCCTCTGCAAGATCGTACGCGAGCACGGCATGATCTCTCTGGAGGAGGCGCATTGGCGCCTGGCCGCACTGCCGGCGCAGTTCGCTGGCTTCCATGGCCGCGGCGTGCTGCAGGTCGGCGCACCGGCGGATATCGTCTGCTACGACTACGAGAACCTGAAAGTGCTGCCGGGCGAGATCGCACACGACCTGCCGGGCGGCGAGTGGCGCAGGGTGCAGAAGGCGTCAGGCTACCGCTACGTGCTGATCAACGGCGAAGTCACCATCCAGGACGACCAGCAGACCGGAACCCACTCCGGCCAGTTGCTCCGCCATGGTGGCCGCACAATGCCAAGCGCGATGGCGGCGGAGTAAAACATGATCCCTCCGGCCCTTTCCGGCGTTCGCGTTCTGGAACTCGGCGGCGGCGTGGCAGGTGCCTACGCCGCCAAGTTGTTCGCCGACATGGGCGCGCACGTCACGCGGCTGGAGCCCGCCGGCGGCGATCCGCTCCGAACCCGCCGACTGGATGCGGATGAGCTGGCGACCGAGGGCCTCTACTGGCACTACCTCAACGCTGGCAAGCAAATTGGCGAGCCGTCCGGCAGCTACGACATCCTCATTCTGGGCGAGGATGCCCCGCCTCGCGACGACTTACCCGCCCCCCGGATTGCCTCGCTTGACGTTACCTGGTTCGGGCGTGAGGGGCCGTATGCGAAGTGGCAGGGTTCCGACCTGGCGGTGCAAGCGATCACCGGCATGAGCCATCCGGTCGGGCCTGCGGACGGCCCACCCTATTTTCTGGGTGAGCATCAGGCGACGCTGGTGGCCGGGGTCGCGGCTTACTCTGCCGGCGTTGCAGCGCTGATCGGCGGGCAGCCGGCAGAGCCGCAGACCTTCGACATCAGTATCCTCGAGTCGGTCATCATCATGTCCGAGATGCAGATGTGCCACACGCTGACGCTGGGCATGCCGCTGCCGCGCGTCGGCATCAACCGCTATATCCCCACCTGTCCGTTGTCGATTCATAAGTGCAAGGAAGGCTGGATCGGCATCACGCCGCTGACCCCGGCGCAGTGGCAGAGCTTTTGCGACATGCTGGGTCTGCCGGAGTTGCGGGACGACCCGGACTTGTTGCCCTCCCGCACCCGCTATCCCCACGTGGATCGGATCGAGGCCGCATTCGACGCCAAGTTCCCGCAGAAAACTGCGCTGGAATGGGCCGCTCTCGGTCGCGAGCATAAAGTGCCGATGGCCTGGGTTCCCGACGCGGAGGGCATAGTCGGGCATCCGATCTTCAACGCGCGCCAAACGCTGGCGCAAATGCGGGTCGGCGGCCAACTCTATAAGGTACCGCGCACGCCGTTCTGCCTCACCGAAACACCACCGCTCTTTGACCTGGATATGCCACCGGAGCCGGCGTCACAGCCGGAACCTTTGCCGGCGGCTGCGGACCCGATGGCACCCCTTGCCGGCATCCGGGTGATGGATTTTTCCATGGGCTGGGCCGGGCCGCTCGCGACGCGGATGCTGGCAGATTTCGGCGCTGAGGTGATCAAGGTCGAGGCCGGGCGCTATCCCGATTGGTGGCGCGCCGTCGACTGGACGCCGGAGGCCATCGCCCGCGGTCAATACGAGGAAAGCCGCCACTTCGCGATGATCAACCGATCCAAGAAAAGCGTCAGCCTCGACCTGACACAGGCGGACGGCCTCGAACTGGCCAAGCGGTTGGTGGCCAGTTCCCACATCGTCGTCGAGAACCAGGCCGCCGGTGTCATGCCCCGCCTCGGTCTCGGCTGGCAGCAGATGAGCCAGGGCCGGGACGACCTGATCTATCTCTCCATGTCCGCCTATGGCTCCGGTAATGCCTGGTCCGACACGCGCGCCTATGGCTCGGTGCTGGAGCAGGGCTCCGGCCTGCCCAGCTTTTGCGGGCGCGAAGGCGACCCGCCCGTGATGGGGCATTTGGCTTACGGCGACCCGATTGGCGGCATCTACGGCGGCGCATCGCTGCTGACCGCGATTTATCACCAGCGCCGCACGGGGCAGGGGCAGTGGATCAACAACACCCAGATTGAGGCGATGCTGCCATTCACGACGCACAGCCTGTTGATCCGCCAGGCTACGGGCCGCGAGCCTCGCCGACTGGGCAACGGGCACTCGGCATTTGTGCCGCACGGGGTCTTTGCGACCATGGGCGAGGACCGGTGGGTCTCGCTGGCCGTGTCGGATGAGAGGGGGTGGCAGGGGCTCTGCAAGCTGATGGGCCGGCGCGATTGGCTGGCGGACGAAAGCCTTGCCACTGCCGAAGGCCGGCGCATGCGTCAGGACGAGATTGAGGCCGGGATCGCAGCTTGGGCCATCCATCAACCGCGCGACATGATCGCAGCCGCCCTGCAGGAAGCCGGCGTCAGCGCCGGGCCAGTGCTGCACCTGCACGAGGTGGATACGAACTTCCACCTGCAGGCGCGGGCGTTCTTCTACGAGATCGACCGCCCCCACAGCGGCCAGCAATACCACTCCGCATTGCCATTCCGCCGCAATGGCCAACGCTACCCGATGCGCGGGCTGGCACCCACGCTGGGCGGTGACAGCCGGCAAGTATTGACGGACGTTACCGGATTGGCCGCTGACGAGTTCCAGGCGCTTTTGGCCAAAGGTATCGTAAGCCTGAAGCCGACCCAACTGCGCGGCGGCTGACCTGCCGTCCCGATCAATCCCGCCTTTCGCAATCCCCAGCCGGTCGATAGTTGGCGAATGAATAGGGGCGTACTATAGTTCCGGCCAAATGCCGTTTGCGGCGACCAAAGATTGGAAGTTTCCCAATGTCTGTACAGCAATCCAAAGCGTCTTCAGTCGATGTGATCGTAGCCGGGGCCGGCTTTTCCGGGCTCTATCTGCTGCATCGGTTCCGCAAGATGGGCGTATCCGCGCGGTGTTTCGAGCGAGGCGACGGCGTCGGCGGCACCTGGTACTGGAACCGCTATCCGGGCGCGCGTTGCGATGTTGAAAGCATGCAGTATTCCTTTGGCTTCGACGATGACCTGCAACAGGAATGGGATTGGCCAGAGAAGTTCTCGGCCCAGCCGGATATCATGGCCTATGCCAACCACGTTGCCGACCGGTTCGACCTGAAGCGCGATATCGACTTCGAGACCGAGGTGAAGGCCGCGCATTTCGATGAGGCCGCGCGGCAATGGCGCATCACTACCAGCACAGGTGAAACCGTCACCGCCAAGTTCTTTGTCATGGCCGGCGGCTGCATCTCCACCGCACAAATTCCAAAGTTCGAGGGCCTGTCCGACTATAAGGGCAAGACCTATCACACCGGCAAGTGGCCACACGAGGCTGTCAGCTTTGCCGGCATGCGTGTCGCGGTGATCGGCACTGGCTCATCCGGCATTCAGGCGATCCCGGTGATTGCCAAGGAAGCGGCGCACCTGACCGTGTTCCAGCGGCAGGCGAATTTCACCATCCCCTCGCGCAATCACAAGATGACGGATGACTACGCCCAATCCTGGAAGGCGGAGTATCCCGCAAAGCGCCAGGAAATGCGCTACATGCCGAATGGCGTCCTGCGCGAGTTGAACGATAAGTCCGCATTGGAGGTCAGTGAGGAAGAACGCCTCGCCACCTATGAGGCGCGCTGGGAAATGGGCGGCTCCGGCTTCCTCGGGGCGTTCAACGACATCCTGACCAACAAAGAAGCCAATGACACGATGGCGGAATTTGTGCGCAACAAGATCCGCGCGACGGTCAAGGACCCCGTCACCGCCGAAATCCTCTGCCCGACGACCCACCCCATCGGCACCAAACGGCTGTGCGTCGATACCGGCTATTACGAGACCTACAACCGCGACAATGTCGAGTTGGTCGATATCAGCGAAACCCCCATCTCCCGCCTGACCGAAACAGGCCTGGAGGTCGGCGACCGCGCCTTTGAATTCGACGCTATCGTCTTTGCGACCGGCTTCGACGCCATGACGGGCACGCTGTTCAACGTCGATATCCGCGGCCGTGGCGGCAACGCGCTCAAGGACAAATGGTATGCCGGTCCACGCACCTACCTGGGCCTGATGAGCGAAGGCTTCCCGAACCTGTTCATGATCACCGGGCCGGGCAGCCCGTCGGTGAAGAGCAACATGATCACCTCGATTGAGCAGCACGTGGAACTGGTCACCGACACCATCCAACACATGCGCGATTCCGGCCTCGACCTGATCGAGCCGGATAAAGCGGCGGAGGATGAATGGGTCGATCACGTGCAGGTGGTGGCGTACAAGACGCTCTTCCCACAGGCGAACTCCTGGTACATGGGCGCGAACATCCCCGGCAAGCCGCGCCTGTTCATGCCGTATATTGCCGGCGTCGGCTCGTACCGCCGCACGTGTGAGCAGATCGTGGCGGATGGCTACAAAGGCTTCCGCTTTGAGGCACCAACAGCTTTGGCGGCGGAGTAAAAATCATGGCGACGATCAACGGACGGTGCCATTGCGGCAACCTGCAGGCAACGCTCACGACAGAGAAAGCCCCGCAGGATATGTGGCTGCGCGCCTGCCAGTGCGATTTCTGCCGCTCCCACAACATGCGCTCGCTCAGCGATTGCGACGGGCGGATGGAGATGCGGATCAAGGACGGTTCTCAAGTCAACCGCTACCATTTCGGCCTCGGCATGGTCGATTTCCTGATCTGCAAAAGCTGCGGCAACTACATCGGCGCGGTGCAGGAGGTCGATGGCCAGCTCTACGGCATCATGAACGCCAACCTGACCGAAAACCGCGGCGTGCAGTTCGGTGAGGCAGAGCAAAAGTTCTACGAGGAAGAAACCGGCGATCAACGGTCAGCCCGGCGCAAGGCATTCTGGACGCCAGCGACGCTGACTATCGAGGCCTGACTGTTACGGCCCGACCACTGAAGATCAGCCACTGAAAGATGGACACTGGGGGGCAAAGCCGGCTTTGCATAGCAGCGTTGCCGAATTTGCGCTTGCGGCTGCCGCCTCCAGCCGCCATTTGCGGCAGACTGCTTTTTGCGAACAGTCCAGGGATACCCCATGGCCAAAGCCCCCGCCCGCGTCACCCCGCCTGCCATCCGCGCCCGTAAAGGCGGCGATCCGATTGTCTGCCTCACCGCTTACACCACGCCGGTTGCCAAGTTGGTCGATCAGCATTGCGACCTGCTGCTGGTCGGCGACTCGCTCGGCATGGTGGTCTACGGCCTGCCATCGACCATTGGCGTCAGCATGGAGATGATGATCGCCCACGGTCAGGCGGCCATGCGTGGCGCCTCCCGTGCCTGCGTAGTGGTGGATATGCCCTTCGGCTCTTACGAAGAAGGCCACGAGCAGGCGATGCGCAACGCCGCCCGCATCATGGTGGAGACCGGCTGCCAGGCGGTGAAACTGGAGGGCGGTGAGACCATGGCGCCGACCATTCGCTTTCTGACCGAGCGCGGCGTGCCCGTCATGGCGCACATCGGGCTACGCCCGCAAGCGGTGAACACGTTCGGCGGCTACAAGGTGCAGGGCCGCGACGACGCCAGCCGCGCCCAGGTGCTGGCCGATGCCCGTGTCGTCTCCGACGCCGGCGCCTTCAGCGTCGTGATCGAGAAGACGGCGGAGGATATCTCGCGCGAGATCACCGGCGCGATCCCGATCCCGACCGTTGGCATTGGCGCTTCGATGGCGTGCGACGGTCAGATTCTGGTCGTGGACGATATCCTAGGCATGTTCACGGATTTCCGTCCTAAATTCGCCAAGCCCTATGCCGAACTTGGCGCCGCTGCGGGTGAGGCAATCAAAGCCTATTCTGACGACGTCCGCGCCCGCCGCTTTCCCGGCCCGGAGCATGTGTTCCTGGCAAAGAAGGACTGAGCCGCGGGCCTCAGGCCTTCCAGCCGCCGCTGCCATAGGGCCGGGTCAGAATCTCCAGATTATGCCCGTCCGGGTCGTCAAAATAGACGCCGCGGCCCTTATCTCTGCGGTTGATCTCACCGGGTTGCTCGTGGTGTGGGTCTGCCCAGTAGGGCATGCCCCGAGCCTGAATCCGCCCGAAAATCTGGTCGAACTCTTCCTCGCTAACCAGGAAAGCATAATGTCCCGCGGGGATATCGCCTGCCGTGGTCAGGAAGTCGAGCGACGTCTCGCCCGCCTGCACCACGGAGAATGGACCAAAGCGTGTTGGGGCCGGCAACCCCAGTATCTCCGCCAGAAATGCCGCTGACGCCTGTTGGTCGCGGACCGGAACAATCGTGTGGTTGAGTTGGATGGTCATGGCTTCAATCCTTCCGTAGTCCGGTTGCCGTACCTTCGCCGCGCCAATGACAGCGGCCAGGCGGCAATGCATTTGTTAGTGGGGCGCTTGAATAAATTGGACTATGGCGTCGATGACCTCCTGCTCCATGCCAGGGTAACTGTGTTGGGATGTGACGGCGCACGAGTGGCCTTTTGCTTGCTCATTATGGCCGGAAACCATTAGCATCCGCAGAGGGGCGGCCTGCTTTAACGCGTCGGCAAGTCGTTGGGCGCCGGACGGCGGCGACCTTTTGCAAGAATCGCGGTCATGCGCGATGATCAGGACCGGGCCAGTGACCGCATCCAACTTGGCATCCATCAAGGTCAGTTTGAATTCCCGCAACGGCAGTGTCACCGCTGAGGAAAGGATGAGGCCATCGGGCCGCTGGTGCGGATCTGGAATTTTTGAAACTGGGAATACGACACTGATCGTGCCCAGGCTGGTGCCATGCGCCCAGACGGGAACCTGGAACCGCTTGCGCAGATAGGTAATCACGTTGCCGAAGTCCATCGCATAGTCGTCGGAGTCGCGCAGGTCCATCAGCTTTTTGCCCATGTCATTGGGCGCGGCGATCACGGCGGTCGCTATGCCGGCGGATTGTAGCAGGGCGCGGGTCCGTACAGCGAAATCGGTGTCGCGCATCCCGATTGATCCATCGTTCTTGATTGCGACATCGCCGCGTCCCCCGGCAAACAGCGCGACCACATGGGTCGGCTGGGCAGGGCCCTCAATCAACAGCCGGATCGTTGTGCCGCGGGTTTTAAGGTCCACCACCTCCGCCCGCGCAGCCGCGGATAACAGTAGCGCGGCCATTATCGCCATTGCCGCAGTAAGCGGGCGGGCAACCTGCAAGTGCCGGAGGGCTCGTCGTTTAGAGACGGACTGTTTCATGGCGTTGGCACATTCGCGAAGGAAACGATACTCAGTCTGCCGGGCGCGCCCGGCACCGCCATGAGGCTAGCAAAATGCGTGGGAAGTAGGCAATCTGAGCGCGTTTTTTCATTGTGACCGCACGGGAGGCTTCGGCCCATGACTGCCAAAAACAAGTACGCTTTAATCACCGGCGCTGGCTCCGGCATTGGCCGCTACAGCGCGCTGGCGCTGTTGAAAGATGGTTGGCATGTGGCGCTGTCCGGGCGTCGGGTCGATGCTCTGGATGAGACGGTCAGCATGGCTGGCTCGGACGGTGCGCGCGCTTTGCCGATTGCGAGCGATGTCTCGACGCCGGAGGGAGTCGATAAGCTGTTTGCCGCCTACCGCGCGCAATGGTCTCGGCTCGATATGTTGTTCAACAATGCCGGCTCCGGCGCGCCGCCGGTGCCGATGGAAGACCTGACGGTTGAGCAATGGCAGAACGTGGTCAACCTAAATCTGTCCGGTTCTTTCTATTGCACCCAACACGCCATCCGGATCATGAAGGCGCAGGATCCGAAGGGTGGGCGCATCATCAACAACGGCTCGATTTCCGCTCATGCGCCAAGACCGTTTTCTGTGGCTTACACCTCGACGAAGCATGCGATTACCGGGTTGACCAAATCGACGGCGCTGGATGGCCGCGCCAACAATATCGTCGCCTGCCAGATCGATATCGGCAACGCTGAAACGCCGATGACACAGCGGATGAAAAAGGGCGTATTGCAGCCGACTGGCCAAACCATGGTCGAACCGGTGATGGATGTCCAAAACGTAGCCGACACCATCGTTCTGATGTCGAACATGTCGCTGGACGCTAACGTGCAGACGGTGACGGTTATGGCCTCGAAAATGCCGTTTGTCGGCCGCGGCTGACCCGGATGCATTGACGCTCCCGATCACAGCGGATTGGGAGCGGAACAAGCGACTATTGCACCATTTTCTTGGGATCCACGGCGCGGTCGTGCTGGCGCAGTTCAAAGTGGAGTTGCGGCTCGGTGACTGAGCCGGTCGCACCGATCTCACCGATGGTCTGGCCCTGGCGCACGGTGTCGCCGCGCTTCACGGCTATGCTCTTCGCATGCGCATACGCGCTGGTCCAGCCATCGGCGTGTTTGATCAGCACCAGGTTGCCAAACCCTGGCAGGCCGTCGCCGGCATAGGCAACGGTGCCGTCGGCGGTTGCCCGGATCGGGGTGCCCTGCGGTGCGGCGATGTTGATGCCATCGTTATGCAGGCCGCCCGATTTGGGGCCAAAGTCCGATAGGATGCGGCCTTCCACTGGCAGCAGGAAGGTTGGCGCACCGGCGGGCGCCGCAGGCTTTGATGGCGCTTGTGGCGCAGCTTTGCTCGGCTCGGCTTTGCTTGGCTCAGCCTTGGCGACGCCGGCTTTGGAGCCGTTCGGTTGCTCCGGACGCTGACGGGGTTGCGGCTGATGCGGATGCTCCGGCTCTGTCGGCTTGGCCACAGAGGGGGAGGCTGCCGGAGCGGGCTGCGATGGATTCACGAAGACCGGACTGCCGCGCCCGATGGTGACGCTGCCGGACGAAGGCGCAGCCGCCGTCGGTGCAGTTGGCGCCGGAGACGCGGAG
>JAPOJR010000111.1 GCA_029978325.1 Alphaproteobacteria bacterium
TGCCTGTGCGTAGTAGATCACCGCTGCCGCGTTTTGGGCCGAAGACCCGCCGATGTCGAGGACGCCGGCGCCGACGCGCTCCACGCACTGGTTTTCGGCGCAGGCCTGACCCTTGTCGATCAATTGGATGGCGATCTCGCCGTCGGAGTCCTGCTCGATCCATTTGACGATGTCGTAAAGCTGGGTCTGCAAATACTCTTCGTTCTTCGGATTGACCACGGTGGCGCCCCATCGCAGCGTGTATTTGGCCTTTTTGGCAGCCAATGCGTCTTTGGCGGCGAATTGGCTGATCGCTGTACCGGCGCTGCCGGTAACGGCAGCAAAGAGCGCCGCCTTGGCGCCGTAGTCTTTCGAAATGCGGAGGAAATCGCGGCGGGAAAGGGACATGACGGTGGGTCTCCCATGTTTTGCATGGCCGCTTGTTACCGTTGGCGCGGATTGCGGCTGTTGGGGTTGTTGAGCCAAGTCAAACGGATCAGCCTGGGTGGCAGGCTGACGCTGCGCAATTAGGCCACAGCATATCGCTGCTGACCAGCGGAATTTGCACGGGCTCGCGTTTTGCAGGCAGGCTTGCTATAGCGAAGGACCAGACGCAAGGAGAGGTTAACCTCGTGTTCTTCGAACGGGATTTCGACCGGTTGCGCGATGGCATCGCCGGAAACATGGCGGCTTTTGAGCCGCAAGCAGCGCGGGCGGATGGGCTTAAGCGAGCGGCTGTGGCGATTGCCGTGACTGCGGATGGCGAGGGCGCTCCGGCGTTCTTCCTGACCAAGCGCGCGCCGCGCCTGAATGCGCATTCCGGCCAGTGGGCCTTGCCGGGCGGACGCCTCGATCCGGGCGAGAACGCCATTGCGGCCGCTCTGCGCGAAATGGACGAGGAAATCGGCGTGCGCCTGCCGGAATCGGCGGTGCTGGGCCTTTTGGACGATTATCCGACACGGTCAGGCTATTGCATTACGCCGGTGGTGGTATGGGCCGGCCCTGGCGTCACCGCGGTGCCGAACCCGGATGAGGTCGCCCGTCTGCATCGCATTCCGCTGGCGGATCTGGCCCCGGACGATGTAGTCGAACTGGCGCCGATCCCCGATAGCGAACACCCGCTTGTGCGGGTTCACATTGCCGAAAGCCATGTGCATGCGCCGACGGCGGCGCTGATCTACCAGTTCCGCGAGGTCGCCCTTGCCGGCCGTCATACGCCGGTTGCCCACCTGCAACAGCCGAAATGGGCGTGGAAATAAGCCTAGTCGACGATGGCCTGGTAGGTCAGGACCCGCAGTTCGCGCCGGATCGGGTAGAAGCTGGACGGCATCAACTGCGTCATGAACACGACCGCCATGTCTTCCGCCGGATCGCACCAGAATGCGGTGCTGGCGGCGCCGCCCCAGGCGTATTCGCCGGCGGTGCCGACGATCTGGGCCTTCGCCGGGTCCAGCATGACGGAAAAGCCAAGCCCAAAGCCGATGCCATTGGTGGGGCTTTCGCTCCAGGTCGGCTGGCCCATGTCGGCCATGTCGCCGTTCAGGTGGTTTGATGTCATCAGCTCCACGGTTTTCCGGCCGAGCAGGCGCACGCCATCCAATTCGCCTTTGTTCAGCATGAATTGGCAGAACCGCATATAGTCTTTGGCGGTATAGCAGAGACCGCCGCCGCCGCTGGCAACCGCCGGCATGGTGTTGTAGCGCGGGCTGTTTTGCGGATCGTCGGCAAGCTTCAGCCCGCCGCCGGGCGCAACGGAATAGTTGGCGGCAAAGCGACCGATCTTATCGGCTGGCACAAAGAAATCCGTATCGACCATGCCCAGCGGCTTGATCACCTTCTCGCGGAGGAAATCAGCGAACGGCATGCCACTGATCACCTGCACCATATAGCCCAGCACATCGGTTGAGACCGAATAGTTCCATTCGGCGCCCGGCTGCGCAATCAGCGGGCATTTCACCAGCTTTTCAATGACACCTTCCAGCGAGGTCTGGCTGCCCCAGTTGAAATCGACGCCGGTCGAGCGATACATCGCATCGACATTGTTCGACTCCATAAAGCCATACGTCAGGCCCGACGTATGCGAGAGCAGGTCGCGATAGGAGATGTCGCGCATTGACGGCTCCGTCGAAATCGTGCCGCGGCTGCCGCCGGTCATCACCCGCAGGCCTTTGAATTCCGGCGCGTAGCGGCTGATGGGGTCGTCCAGTTGAAACAATCCCTGCTCGTACAGCATCATGATTGCGGTCGAAGTCAGCGGCTTGGTCATCGAATAGATGCGGAAGATCGTATCCAACTTGGCGTCGATGCCGCGCTCGACGTCGGCCTTGCCACTGACGCCGACATGCACGATCTCGCCGCGGCGCATGACGGCGGTCAGGGCGCAGGGCAACTTGCCGGAGCCGATCCATTTCTCGCGCCAGGCGTCAATGCGGGCCAGGCGCTCGGAAGAGAGGCCGACGGATTCGGGTTTGGCTGTCGTTGCAATTGCGGACATGTGCAGAGGCCTTTGGCTGGAACATGGGAGGCTTTGGGCTCAAGTTTACGCTAACGCCTGAGGCTGTCCTAGTGGCTATCCCTCAGGCCGGAATTTCAACTCCTCACAAGGGCAGTCGGTCGGCCGATCCGGTGGCGAGTCGGCGGAGATACGCCAGCAGCGGCTCGCGGAACACGGCGAAGGATTTGTAGGCGTCCATCTCTGGCGCCATCGTTTCAATCGCGGTGAGCAGGCGGCGGGCTCGGACAGGATCGTTGGCGACCTGGCAAAGGGGGGCTTGGTAGATACGGATGCCAAAGCAGATCGCCTGGGTCGCCGGCAGGCGCACCAGCGTCTGGCGCTCGGACCGGAACCACACGGACCTGCCGATGGTTTCCACTGAAAACCGAGGGTCGGCGGCGGTGCGGCCATGGCCTTGCGGCTGAAACAGGGCGTCATCGTCCAGCAGCGACCAGTTGATGCGCCAGACCGGCTTATCCTCTTTGAGGTGTTGGAAAAACCGATCGACCTGCCGGCTCATCCGTTCGGCATAAAGTGGAACCGGGCCGTGAATTGCCGCAAGCGGAAGGCCGATCTTGTCAGCCAGGCGCCAACGGCTGGGAAAGCACAGGCTTGCCGCGGTGAGTTTGTAGAGGCTGTCCGGTCCATCGGACTGCATCAGACAGAGGTCTTCCTGTACCAGGCGTCCGGCGGTCATCAGCGGCGGGTTGCCGCCGTTGAGGGCGACGCGGCGGTCAGCGCCGATTTGGATAGTATCGGCCTCGCGTCGGTACAGGCCCGGGAACCGGGCGGGCAGGTGGCTGGCGAGGCGCGCCAGCAACTCGGTCTGGGCCGGCTCGCTTCCCGGAAGGGCTGCAAACACCTCTGCCGGACGCTCGGCCAGCAACCGGTCTTTTTCGGCAAGATGCGCTTCCAGGTCGGCGTCAGGCGCGATCCATTCCGCCGAGTCGAGCGGGCGCAGCGCCATCGCAAGACGCCATGGCCCATCCTCGATCGGAAACAGCGGTGCTGCGCCGGTCATGCCTGGCTCAGGCGGCCTTGCCGGCCTGCCACGACCGCAGTACCGCGTGCGCTTTGCTATTGTCCATCGCGCCTTCGCCCTTTTTGGCGGTCAACTCGATGACATAGCCATTCGGATCGCGGAAATAGATCGAATCGATAAAGCCATGGTTAGAGATGCCGCGGGTATGGATTCCGGCGGCTTTACCCTTCTCGAACATGGCATGCAGGTGGTCCATATCGACTTCGAGCGCGATATGCAGGTCAAAGTCGTGCTGGTCCTTGAACTCGAATGGCTGTTCCGGGGCCTCGAAAAAGGCGAGGAACGATCCGTCCGCCATTTCGTAGAAGGAGTGCAGCACCTTGGCTTGGCGGCCGGTTTGCGTGGTGTTGATCTCAAACGCCTCCGCCAGCGGCAAGCCAAGGAAATCCTCATAGAATTTGCGGGTTTCCTCAGAGTCGCGGCAGCGGTAGGCGTTGTGGTGCAGGCCTTTGATGGCGATGGTCATGCGGGCGGGCTCCTAAAGCAGACGAACAGATTGCCTATAGATAAGTTGGCATGCTTTGCGGCGCGAAATGCATCAATGCTCACGCAAGAGGCTGCCGAAGCCATCGATCCGGTCGGTGATGCCGTTCTGGCGCAGGGCCCACCAATAGGTCGCCGTGTTGATCGCCAGAACCGGCTTATCCAGCCAAAATTCCGCCATTGGGGCGATGTGGGCGAAGGCGAGGTTGGTGCCGACCTGCAGGATGGCCTCCACCTGCGGATCGTTCACGGCATTGACGGCGTCGCGGAGGGTACGGGCGCCTTCGTGTGCGATCAGGGTGGGGCTCTGGCTTTTCAGGCCATGGATCGCCTGGACCTCAAAGCCGCAATCGGTGAAGAACTTGCGCACCTCCTCGTCGCCGACGGGCATGTAGGGCGTTACCACGCTGATGCGTTTGATGTCGCCATAGCAGCGCAGCGCCGCCTGGCTGGCATCTGACCCCATGGCGACTTGCAGGCCGGAGCGCTCTTTCAGTTTGGCCTCCAATTCCTGCGAGCCGGCGAGGCCGCCCCAGAAGGTCTCTGACGACATGCCCATGATGAGGTAATCCGGGCGGGCCGTCATGGCGCGGTCGACCGCCTGCATCAGCTCGGCGCGAATGCGGACCATTAATTGCTCGAAATCCGCGTCCGAGCCGAGTGGGTCGTCCGGAATATGAATGCGCGAGAAATGGTTCGTCACGCCATGTGGCGCCATCCGGTCGAATTCCGGCTGCACCACGGTGTTGGTGGAAGGGGCGACGACAGCGAATTTGCGGCGATAGCCGAGGGCGTCAACCATGGGGCTCAGTCCGTTTCGTTACGGCCGACGGCGGCGCGGGCGGCAGCGATGGCTTCTTCTGCCGTCAACAGATCGGCGTACTTCTGGCCCATGTCGAACAAATTGGCCTCGTGCGGGTCCAGGGCGCGGTCGCCGCAACAGTCGGTGACCACGGTGGTGCGGTAGTTATAGCTGATCGCATCGATCACGCTGGCCCGGACACAGCCGGAGGTGGTGGCGCCGGTGACCAGCAGCGAGTCCACGCCCTTCGCATTCAGCCAGGACGCAAGCGATGTGCCGAAAAATGCGCTTGGGCCTGTCTTGCGCACGACATACTCGCCCGGTTCCGGCGCAAGTTCCGGCACAATTTGCGAGATGGCGGCGGCATCGGTAAGGCGTTTTAGGGCCGGGACCTTCATGCCAAAGACGCCAGCGTCCGAGCCGTCGTCGGCAAATACCGCCCTGGTGTAGGCGACCGGCAGGCCGAGGCTGCGGGCCTCGCGCAGCAAAGGCACGGTAGCGGCGACGGCATCTTTGACGTTACCGCCGCCGAAAACATCGGGGTCCGCAAACCCGACCTGGAAATCGACGATGAGAAGGGCAGGGCTGCGGCCTATACCGACCCGGTTGCCGAAATTCTGGCGGGCGTAGACGTCGTCAGGCATGGCGGATACCTCCGGATTGGGATGGACCAGTTTTGGCTGTGGGTTGGGCCGATTCAAGCGCTGTTTTGACCGATTCAGGCACTCATTCAGCAGCCCGTTTGGCTCCTGTTTCTGATTCTATTTGGGCGGATATCCGTTGGCGGATGTGGAAGAGCGCTGCGTCATGCGAAATTGCCTGCATCGGTGCAGTCGGGTCGCGGGCAATGTTCCGCTGCTGCGCCTCGATCATGGCCTTGTCTTCGAGAAAGGCGTTCGCCACGGTTTCATGCACCTGGCGCGTGACCTGGGGATTGTCGATGGCGAAGTTGTGCGACTGCGCAAAGAAATAGTGCGTCGTCGTTTCGGTCTCCGGCGTCAGCGCCGTCATATGGCGGAACTGGACCGCGGTCTCGCGCGGGCCCTGGTGGCCGCCTTTGCCGACAGCCTCCGCGCCGCCATCCATGAGCATGACGTTGCCGGCCACATGCCAGTCATAGAGGTTCCAGCGGTCGACATTGCCGGTAAAGCCGCCGAATTTGCGGAAGTGAGGGGCAGGCGGCTCGTTCGGGGCAAGCTTGGTGACGCGCAGGCCAAGTGGAATGCGCTCGAGCTGGGCTTTCTCCGTCGCCTGGCTGGCATTGCCGATGGAGTTCTCGTGCACATAGGCCAGATGCGAGAAGTCCAGCAGATTATCCACTATCAGGCGGTAGTCGGCCTGATAGTGAATATAGCCTTCCAGATTGCGCCAGCTGGGATCGGTCAGATAGGGCCAGGAAGGGATTTGGGCGGGGTCAGCCAGGGCTGCCTGCCCCATCCACACCCAAACAAGCGTTTGTTGCTCAACCGCCGGGAAACTTCGCACCCGCATGGCGGGCGGGATTGTCTGTTGCCCCGGGATTTCGACGCACGCGCCGTCAGCCGCAAACTTCAGGCCATGATACATGCAGCGGAGTTGGTCGCCCTCGCGCCTCCCCCTGGAGAGGGGGGCAGCACGGTGACAGCACCGGTCCTCCAGCACCGCGATCTGGCCATCCTCGCAGCGGTAGAGCACCAAAGGCTGCCCCAGGATGGTGCGGGACAGAAGGCCGTCGCCGTCAAGCTCGCTGGCCCAGCCGGCCATGTACCAGGCATTCCGGATCCAGATGGTCATGACGGTCTCCTCACCCGGTCAGGCTAGGGTCAGACGGCAAAGCCGCCGGTTTTGGTCTCCAGATACTCGGAAATGCCCTCGCGCGCACCCTCGCGGCCCAGGCCCGAATCCTTGGTCCCGCCGAACGGCGCACTCGCCGAGGTCGGATTGATGTCGTTGATGCCGATAATGCCGAAGTTCAAGCCCTCGAACGCCCGCATGCCGGTGGCAATGCTGTTGGTGTAGACATAGGCCGCCAGCCCATAGTGGGTGTCGTTCGCCATGGCGATCACGTCGTCATCGTCGGTATAGGTGATGACCGGCGCGACCGGGCCGAAGGTCTCCTCACGGTAGATCAGCATGTCGGGCCGAACGTCCGCGAGCAGCGTCGGCGCGTAGAAGCTGCCGCGGTCCAGGCCATTGTCCATTAGCCGGTGACCGCCGGCCAGTACCCGGGCGCCCTTCTCGACCGCGTCCTTGACCTGCCGGTCGATCTTCTGAATCGCCGCCTCGTTGATCAGCGGGCCGACGCCGATGCCATCCTCCAGGCCGTTGCCGGCGCGCAGGCGGGTGACGCGGCTGGTGAACTCCTCCAGGAACGGCTCGACCTGGCTTTCGTGCACGAACATGCGGTTCGGGGAGATGCAGGCCTGTCCGGTGTTCAGGAACTTGACCGCCGCCGCGCCCTTGGCGGCGTGCACCGGGTCGGCGTCCTTGAAGACGATGAAGGGCGCGTGGCCGCCCAATTCCGCCGAAACACGCTTCATGTTCGCCGCCGCCTTGCCGACCAGCATCTTGCCGACGGCGGTGGAGCCGGTGAAGGTGATCTTGCGCACCAGCGGGTTGGTGCAGAATTCCTCGCCGATGGGCTTCGGGTCAGCAGCAGTGACCAGGTTGATCACGCCTTCCGGCACGCCGGCGTCAATGAAGCACTTGAACGTCTCAATCGCGCAGAGCGGCGTCGCTTCCGCCGGCTTCAGCACGATGGTGCAGCCGGCGGCCAGCGCCGGCGCCATTTTGCGCGTCAGCATACTGATCGGATAGTTCCACGGCGTCACCGCCGCGACCACGCCCACCGGCTGGCGCAGCACCAGAAAGCGCTGGTCAGAACGGCCCGACGGCAGGATGTCGCCATAAACCCTCTTGGCTTCCTCTGCATAGAACAGCAGGAAGTCAGCGGCATAGCCGACCTCGTTGGTGGACATGCGCAGCGGCTTGCCCTGCTCGATGGTCATCAGCCGGGCCAGGTCCTTGCGGCGCTCCAGCATGATCTGGTGGGCCTTGTAGAGGATGGCGGAACGCTCGAACGCTGTCTTGCCGGCCCAGGCGGGGAAGGCCTTATGTGCAGCCTCGATGGCGGCGCGGGCCTCGGCCTGCCCGCCGTCGGCGACCTGGCCGATTTCCTCGCCTGTCGCGGGGTTGGTGACCGGGAAAGTGGGGCCGGAGGTGGCCCAGACGCCTGCGATGTACATAAAAAGCTCCGATTTCGCTTGCGGGGTCGGGCGCTGGCCGCGCCGACGGTTTGAACGAGCATTACCCGTTTTGGCCGTTCGGGGAAAGCCGCTCTGCGACCGCGACTTGCCTTGCGCCCAGTTCTGTCGCCCGTGGCATCAGGGCGGGGGCCAGAGTGTGTTAGTGGCTGACCCCGGTTCCACCCCGGTTCTGGTCCGGCTTGCGCATCAGAAATGCCATGGGGATCATCGCAAATGCGGCCAACCCTGTCAGCAGGAAGGCGTCCTGGAATGCCAGCATCGAAAGCGGCACGAAGAACAGTCCCGTACCCAAGCCGGAGACCAGCCCCGGTATCGCCATGCCCCATCACAGCAACGGAAGCGATGATATAGCTGGTAACGATCCAGACGGTCTGGTCGCTGCTTACGCCAAATGTGGATTGCATGTACGGCAGAGCGACGTTGACGATGGTGCTGTCCAGAACCTCCAGAATAGCTGTCAACACAACGGCGAGAACGACCGTCCATCGCGGCGTTGCTGCCGCTGGCGCCCGTGCCGCTGGGCCGACTGTGGCGATGACCGATGCGCCGACCCTCAGTTGAGATGCCGGGTCCGCTATGGCGGCGGCGGGCAGCGTGATCCGCACAGGGAAGCGCTGGGTGACCTTTACCCAGTTACCCGTCGCATTCTGCGGCGGCAACAAAGAGAACACCGCCCCCGATCCACAGCTGATTTTGGAGACGGTCCCGGAAATCTTATGACCGCCGTACATGTCGATGGCGATCTCGGCCGGTTGTCCAGGATCAGCAGGATCGCGCCCGCCTTGACTTAGCTGCCTTCACTGACCTGAACCGTAGCGACTGCGCCGGCAATTTGCGGTGCAACCGTCAGGATGTGGGCGTTCAGGAACGCGTCATCTGTAGACGGGTAAGTGGCCTGATGGTCCCACCACCACGCCAACAAGCCCGCACCAGCCAATACGGCTACTGAGAGCGATCCAAGTTTCAACAGTTTCATCGGTCATGTCCTGGGATCGGTTCTTACACGCGTCGCCGCTTGAGCCGCGCGATGCCGGGCCGCTATGATATGGGCGCTTGGACCGGGCCGACGCGACGGCTCCGGCGCAGTGCCGCATGTCGTCCGGCCGACCTTCAGCCATTCCAGTTGCGAGTGGCTTACACCAACTATGCCGAAACTATTCCCACCGCTTTGGGCTGTGACGGTGGCGCAAATTTTGCTATAGGCAGCCGCAGATTCCGGACAGGCGAGGTAGCTTGCTATGCGGCGAACCCATCCGCGACGCGGCGAGTTGGATCATATCGATTGCTGGGTCTTCGACCTGGACAATACGCTATATTGTTCGCGGAAATACGATCTCTTCCCCGAGATGGGGGTAAAGATGACGGCGTATATCGAGCGGCACCTGGGCGTTTCGCCTGCGGAGGCTGCAGTCTTGCGCGCGCGCTTCAGCGAGGACTATGGGACAACCTTGCGCGGGATGATGACGGAGCACGGCATTCCACCCGACGACTTCCTGGATTTTGTACACGACCTGGACCTGGATCAGATCCAGCCGGAGCCGGCATTGAACCGGGCGATAGCGGCTCTGCCGGGGCGCAAGGTGGTGTTCACCAATGCCACGGTGAAATACGCCATAGACATCATGGACCGGCTGGGCGTCGGCCATCATTTCGATGCGGTGTTCGATGTTGCGGCGGCCGCTTATGTTCCCAAGCCGCAGATGCCGGCCTATGACGGGTTCCTGAAAGCCACCGGGGTCCGCCCTGACCGGGCAATTTTCTTTGAGGATATGGCGCGCAATCTGGCGCCTGCCGCGCAAATAGGCATGACCACCGTCTGGGTCGATAACGAGCGCCACAACGCTGGCCCGCCGCCGGACAGCACGCACGTCCACTATATCGCAGAGGACCTGACGCGCTGGCTGGAGGCCGCGGCGGAAACCCGCTAGGGCTGACGCAGTCGCCGGCCGAGAGGGCTAGAGGCCCACTCGACCGGCTAGGCTCTAGAAGCTGGCGCTGATGGTGAACACGGCGGTCGGATCGCCGACCGAGCCGGACAGGTCGTTGTCGATATACTGCAGCTTGAGCTCGACAATCTTGTACGTCGTGGCGATGCCGACCGACCAATCGCTGTAGGACGGCGCGCCGAACGCGGCGGCACTGTCTATTGAGTTATAGCCATAGGTTGCTGACAGCGTGATTGGCAGCGGCATGCCAAGGTCCGGCGTGAATTCAACCGAGGCATGCGGGTAGTGAAAATCGCCGCTGGAGCCGAAATAGTCCGGTGAGTAGTTGTAGCCGATCCCCAAAGTCAGCGATTCGATGGGGCTGTAGCTCAGCTCGATTTTGCCTTCGACATAGTCATAGTTCAGCGTCGAAGAAGCGCCCGGATAGGTATAGTAGATCAGCCCGATATCGACGCCGACGCCTTTGATCTCGAAGGTCACGCCGCCATAGTAGTCGATCTCGACCTGGGCCTGGTCGCCGTCGTTGAAATCGACGCTGGATCCCCAGACCCCGACATAGACGCCAACGCCGTCCGCAACATCGACGCTGTAGTCCAATCCCCCTTGGATGGCCGGGTTTTTGCCGGTCTGGCTGATGCCGCGGAAACGGTAGTCGGTAGCGAACGCCACGTTCGCCGACAATTCTCCGGGAATGCTCGGGCCGCCTTCCGCGGCGACAGCGGCTGATGCAGCGACCATCAATGGCAGAGCCAGCGCTGTACTCAGAACAAAGATGCTCAAATTCTGAGCATTTAATGTATAGTTTGTGTGCATTTGCGTATCTTTCTAG
>JAPOJR010000112.1 GCA_029978325.1 Alphaproteobacteria bacterium
AACGATCTGGTAGCAGCGGTTGCAGACGCATCTGATATCACTCGTGCCGATGCCGCTAAAGCGGTGGACGCTGTTTTTGACTCAATCACCAACGCGCTCAAGTCCGGCGATGAAGTTCGTTTGGTCGGTTTTGGCACCTTTGCAGCGACGAAACGGGCTGCTAGCACTGGCCGGAATCCACGGACTGGTGAGCCGATTGAAATTGCAGCCTCTGTGCAGCCGAAGTTTCGTGCGGGCAAAGGGCTTAAGGACGCATTGAACGGATAAGATTTTGTGTTTTCAACTACGGGTGTTTAGCAGTCGAACAAATGCACCCGTCAGTTCGGGCGGTTAGCTCAGTTGGTAGAGCGGCTGGTTTACACCCAGTAGGTCGGCAGTTCGAGCCTGTCACCGCCCACCAATCTTTTCATATGCCACGGTGCCTGACTTGCGACCGCTTTCTGCGGTCGGCCACACCTGTAATACGTCCATTGCTGAGCGCGAGGTCTAAATGAGCGGTCAATCCGGTATCTATGGGAATGTACTGGCAGGACAGGTGGCGGTCATCACCGGCGCAGGTAAGAATATCGGCAGGCAGATCGCCTTGTATCTTGCCGAAGTCGGCGCGCAAATCGCGGTGAACGGGTTATCGGACAAGGCGGCGGTCGATAGCGTGGTCGATGAAATCAACCGCGCCCACGGTCAGGGAACTGCCCGCGGCTATATGGCCGACGTGACCGACGGTGCAGCCGTAAAGGGCACGATGGATTCCGTCGTGCGCGACTTTGGCCGGTTGGATATCCTTGTTAGCAATCCGGCGATGCGGCGGCAAACGCCGTTTCCGCAGATGACGTTCGAGGAATGGACCCAGGTTCTGAACGTCGCGCTGAATGGCGCATTCCATTGCATCAGCAATGCAGTGCCGCACATGATCGCCGGCGGCCGCGGCGGGCGAATCGTAACGATGTCCGGCGTCTCGACCCGTCTTGGCACCAAGAATCGCGCACACGTTTGTGCCGCGAAAGGTGGGCTAGAGGGGTTTACCCACGGCCTGGCGATGGATCTGGCCGAGCACAATATCACCGTAAATAGCGTGTCGCCGGGCGCAATCGACACGGTGCGGGGCGCGGCGGCTGGCGCATTGCCGGGTACACTGGGCACGGAGAACATCCCATTGCGGCGCAAAGGCCGTCCGGAAGAGATCGCAGGCATGGTGCGCCACCTGTGCTTGCCGGATGCGGACTACATCACCGGTCAGGTTATCCAGGTGAACGGCGGCGTGTACCTCGCGTAGCCGAAAGTTTTTTGAAAAGGTTAAGATTTGGCGTTGACGGCGCTTTGGTGAGCCGCTAGATACAGCCTCCTTGATCGCCGAGCCAAGCAGTCGTAAGACAGGTTCGGGACACCCTTTGCGGGGGTGTAGCTCAGTCGGTTAGAGCGCTGGCCTGTCACGCCAGAGGTCGCGGGTTCGAGCCCCGTCACTCCCGCCACTTCCTCCCAATCTTCCCCAAAAAATCATCGGTGGCTGAGCCATTTTGCGCAGGCGATTGCGTTGCGTCTGGGCGTTTTATGGCCTAAACCTTTCGCAGCCATTCTCGTGCGGATAAGCTGATGCCATCTCGGCGTCGCCCTCCGTAAGAGAAAGTCGCCAACTTTTTTTCCCAGTGCACAGGCGAGGGATCATGCCGGGCCTAGAGCCGCTTCTGGCAGAGTATCTGCCCATACTGATGTTCCTCGGTCTGGCGACCGGGATGGCGGCGATTGCCGTAATTGCATCGCAAATCGTCGGCCGCCAAAAGCCAGACCCCGAAAAGAATTCCGCCTATGAATGTGGCTTTGAGCCATTTGATGACGCACGCGGCAAGTTTGACGTGCGCTTCTATCTGGTCGCGATCTTGTTCATCATTTTTGACCTGGAAGTTGCGTTCCTGTTTCCGTGGGCGGTATCGCTGGGCGGAATTGGAATTTTCGGCTTCTGGTCAATGGTGATCTTCCTTGGCGTGCTGACCGTTGGATTCATCTACGAATGGAACAAGGGAGCCCTGGAATGGGAGTAGTCGGCCCCACCTCAAGCGTGGCTCCCCAGTCCGGTCTTGTCGGCCCGGGGGCGCAGCAGGACGCGATTCTGCGCGGCGTCACCGATGAGTTGCAGGATAAGGGTTATGTCGTCGCCCAGATGGACAAGCTGGTGAACTGGGCGCGGTCCGGCTCGCTTTGGCCGATGACCTTCGGCTTGGCCTGCTGTGCTGTCGAGATGATGCACACTGCCGCTAGCCGCTACGATCTGGACCGATTCGGTGTCGTGTTTCGGCCTAGCCCGCGCCAGTCCGATGTGATGATCGTCGCCGGCACGCTTACCAACAAAATGGCCCCGGCTTTGCGCAAGGTCTATGACCAGATGGCGGAGCCGCGCTGGGTGATTTCCATGGGCTCGTGCGCCAACGGTGGCGGATACTACCACTATTCCTATGCGGTTGTGCGTGGTTGCGACCGCATTGTGCCGGTGGATGTCTATGTACCCGGCTGTCCGCCGACTGCAGAGGCATTGCTTTATGGCGTGATGCTGTTGCAGAAGAAGATCAACCGCACCGGCTCCATAGCCCGCTAGCTCATCTGCCGCAGACGAGGATTCAGTCGCTTGCAAGAGATTGCCGCCCATATCGAAGCTGGCCTGCCTGATGCCGTGCTGCGTACCGAAGTGGTGCGGGGCGAGTTGGTGGTGTGGGTCAAGCGCGAATCACTGGTCGCCGCCGCGTCCTATCTGAGGGACGATGCCGTTTGCGACTGCAAAATGTTGATCGATGTCTGTGGCGTCGATTATCCGGATCGGGACAACCGGTTCGAGGTGGTCTATCAGTTGCTGTCGCACCGGCTCAATCATCGCATCCGCATGAAGGTTGCGACCGACGAGGATACGCCGGTGCCGTCGTTGAACGGCGTGTTCTCCAGCGCCGGCTGGTTTGAGCGTGAGGCATACGACCTGTACGGCATTCTGTTCTCTGGCCATCCGGACCTGCGCCGGATCCTGACCGACTATGGCTTCGAAGGGCATCCGCTGCGCAAGGATTTCCCGCTCACCGGCAATGTCGAGGTGCGGTATGACGATGAGCAAAAGCGCGTCGTATACGAGCCGGTTCGTCTGACGCAGGATTTCCGCTCGTTCGATTTCGAATCGCCATGGGAAGGGCCGGAACGGATGTTGCCGGGCGATGAAAAGGCCAGTAAAGCCGAACAGGCCAAGGGTTAAGACAATGGCCGAACAACTGATTCAAAACTACACGCTCAACTTTGGTCCCCAGCACCCCGCGGCGCACGGCGTGTTGCGCATGGTGATGGAGCTGGACGGCGAAATCGTTGAGCGCATCGACAGCCATATCGGCTTGCTGCACCGCGGCACGGAAAAGCTGATCGAATATAAGACCTATACCCAGGCCGTGCCGTATTTCGACCGGTTGGACTACGTTGCGCCCATGAACCAGGAGCACGCGTTCGCCCTGGCCGTCGAAAAGCTGCTGGGCATCGAGGTGCCGGAACGGGGCCAGTACCTTCGGGTGCTGTTTTCCGAGATCGGGCGGGTGCTGAATCACCTGTTGAACCTGACGGCGTTCGCCCTGGACGTCGGCGCGATGACGCCGCTGCTCTGGGGTTTTGAAGAGCGCGAAAAGTTGATGGAATTTTATGAGGGTGCTTCCGGCGCGCGTCTGCACGCGGCCTATTTCCGGCCGGGCGGCGTGCACCAGGACATCCCCGCCGGCATGGCGGAGAATATCCGCGCATGGGCCAACAATTTCCCGAACTTTATCCGGGATATGGAAGCGCTGCTGAACGACAACCGTATCTTCAAGCAACGCTGCGTTGATATCGGCATTGCCAGCCGCGAGGAGGCGATGGACTGGGGTTTTTCCGGTCCGATGCTGCGGGCCTCCGGCGTGGCTTGGGATCTGCGCAAGGCGCAGCCCTACGATGTCTACGACCGCATGGATTTCGACATTCCGGTCGGAAAGAACGGTGATTGCTATGACCGCTATCTGGTTCGAGTGGAGGAGATGCGTCAGTCGTTGCGGATCATCCATCAGTGCCTCGACCAGATGAAGCCCGGTCCGGTGATGACCACCGATGGCAAGATTGCGCCGCCGCGGCGGGGCGCCATGAAGACGTCGATGGAAGCGTTGATCCACCACTTTAAACTGTATACCGAAGGCTATCACGTGCCGGCCGGCGAGACCTACACCGCGGTCGAAGCGCCGAAGGGGGAGTTTGGCGTCTATCTGGTTTCAGATGGGACGAATAAACCGTATCGCTGCAAGATCAGGGCGCCGGGTTTTGCCCACTTGCAGGCAATGGACTATCTCTGCAAAGGCCACATGCTGGCGGATAGCGTCGCCGTGCTCGGCGCCATGGATATTGTGTTCGGGGAGATCGACCGGTGAGTCACTTCCGCATCGCCGACGATGCCCACCAACCGAAAACGTTTGCCTTTACGCCGGAATTTCAGGAGAAGGCAAATAAGGAAATCGCCAAGTATCCAGCGGGCCGGCAACAAAGTGCGGTCATGGCCTTATTGGACTTGGCGCAGCGTCAGCATGGCTGGGTAACGCGGGCGGCGGTCGCGCACATCGCCGACCTGCTGGGGATGGCTGAAATCCGCGTGTGGGAGGTTGTGAGCTTCTACACCATGTACCGCACGACTCCGGGCGGGCGGATTAACGTGCATGTCTGCACGACGACGCCGTGCTGGTTGCGTGGTTCTGATGCGGTTACGGCGGCCTGCAAGTCCAAACTCGGCATTGGCTTCGGCGAAGCGACTGAGGATGGCCAGTTTGCCCTGCATGAGGTCGAATGCTTGGGGGCGTGTGTCAACGCGCCGATCCTGCAGATCGACGACGATTACTATGAGGACGTCGACGGGCCGAAAACGGAGGCTATTCTGGATGCCTTCATGCGCGGCGAGACGCCGACGCCTGGCCCCCAGGTCGATCGTCAGACTTCGGCGCCCGTTGGCGGCGCCACTACCCTTCACTCCGTTGGCGGAGACGATTAGGCCATGCTGCGCGACGAAGACCGCATCTTCACCAATCTTTATGGCCGGCACGACTGGCGCCTTGCGGGCGCTCGCAAGCGTGGCGATTGGGATAATACGGCTGCGATCATCAAACTGGGCCGCGACGAGATCGTGAACCGGATGAAAGCCTCCGGCCTGCGCGGCCGCGGTGGCGCGGGGTTCCCGACCGGCCTGAAATGGTCGTTTATGCCGAAGGATACGGGCGGTCGCCCATCCTATCTGGTCGTTAACGCCGACGAGGGCGAGCCGGGCACCTGTAAGGACCGGGATATCATGCGCCACGATCCGCACAAGCTGGTCGAAGGTTGCTTGATCGCTGGCTCGGCCATCGGCGCGACGGCGGCCTATATCTATATTCGTGGCGAATTCTATAACGAGGCGCGCCACCTGCAAATCGCCATCGACGAGGCGTATGACGCCGGGTTGCTGGGCAAGAACGCGGCTAACAGCGGGTTCGATTTCGATGTCTATGTGCATCGTGGCGCTGGCGCTTATCTGTGCGGCGAAGAGACCGCGCTGATCGAGAGCCTGGAAGGCAAAAAGGGGCAGCCGCGCCTGAAACCGCCGTTTCCGGCAGGCGCAGGCCTCTATGGCTGCCCGTCGACGGTGAACAACGTCGAGAGCATCGCCGTCGCGCCGACCATCCTGCGACGTGGCGCCGAATGGTTCGCTGGCCTGGGTCGCGAAAACAACACCGGCACAAAGCTGTTCTGCATTTCTGGCCATGTCGAGCGGCCATGCAATGTTGAAGAAGAGATGGGCATCCCGCTGCGCGAGTTGATCGAAAAGCACGCGGGCGGTGTCCGCGGCGGCTGGGATAACCTGCTGGCAGTGATCCCCGGTGGTTCCTCCACGCCAGTACTGCCGAAAAATATCTGCGACGACATTCTGATGGACTTCGACTCGCTGCGCGGCGTTGGCTCTGGGCTGGGTACAGCGGCGGTGATCGTCATGGATAAGTCGACGGACATTATCAAAGCATTCGCTCGCCTGGCGCATTTCTACCGGCACGAAAGCTGCGGCCAGTGCACGCCCTGCCGCGAGGGTTTCGGCTGGGTCGAGCGGGTGATGGATCGCATGGTCATCGGCAATGCGCGCGTCGAGGAAATCGACATGCTGTTCGAAGTCACCAAAGAGATCGAAGGGCACACGATTTGTGCCCACGGCGATGGCGGCTCCTGGCCGATCCAAGGTCTGATCCGGCATTTCCGGCCGGTGATGGAGGCTCGCATCGCCGCCTACCACGCCAAAGCCGCGGCTTAAGGGAGCGACGCCTATGCCAAAGCTTAAGGTAGATGGAATTGAGGTTGAGGTGCCGCCGGGCAGCACAGTGCTGCAAGCCTGCGAGGCAGCCGGCAAGGAAATTCCGCGCTTTTGCTATCATCAACGCCTATCGATTGCCGGCAATTGCCGCATGTGCCTGGTCGAGGTCAAGCCTGGTCCGCCAAAGCCCCAGGCCTCCTGCGCATTACCTGCGGCGGATAATCAGGAAGTCTTTACCGACAGCCCAATGACCGTGAAGGCCCGCAAGGGTGTCATGGAGATGCTGCTGATCAACCATCCGCTAGATTGCCCGATTTGCGACCAGGGCGGCGAATGCGATCTGCAGGACCAGGCGCTGCATTACGGTGCCGACACCTCGCGTTATGCCGAGAACAAACGGGCTGTCAAAGACAAGAATATGGGGCCATTGATCAAGACGATCATGACCCGTTGTATCCATTGCACCCGCTGCGTTCGCTTTGTCGACGAGGTTGCCGGCGTGCCGACCATCGGTGCGTTGGGTCGTTCTGGCGACATGGAAATTACGACGTTGGAACAGGCGGTTGCGTCTGAACTTTCAGGCAATGTCGTTGACTTGTGCCCGGTTGGCGCCCTGACGTCGAAGCCCTATGCCTTCAACGCCCGGCCTTGGGAATTGACCAAGACTGAGAGCATCGACGTGATGGATGCGCTGGGCAGCAATATCCGTATCGACACCCGCTCCGGCGAGGTGCTGCGTGTGCTGCCGCGGTTGAACGAAGACGTCAACGAAGAGTGGCTAGGTGATAAGTCGCGCTATGCCTGCGATGGCCTGAAACGTCAAAGGCTTGACCGTCCTTATGTAAGACGCGACGGCAAGTTGCGGCCTGCCTCTTGGCCGGAAGCGCTGCAAACCGTTGCGTCGAAGCTCAAGGCGACGGCTCCTGAGAAGATCGGTGCGATTGTCGGCGATCTGGTAGATTGCGAAAGTGTTTTCGCTCTCAAGCAGTTGTTGGATGGTCTTAAAGTGGCGTCGATGGATTGCCGCCAGGATGGAGCGGCTATCGATCCTGCCTGCCGCGCCGGCTACATCCTGAACGCTGGCCTGGCTGGCGTGGAAGAGGCCGATGCTCTGCTGCTGATCGGCACCAACCCACGGGTCGAGGCGCCGGTATGGAATGCGCGGATTCGCAAGGCATGGCTGGAGAATGGGCTCAAAGTCGGCGTGATCGGTGAGAATGCCGACCTGACCTACCGCTATTCCTATCTGGGTGCGGGGGCGCAAAGCCTGCAGGCGGTGGCGAACGGCAGCGATGATTTCGCCAAGGTCCTGGAAAATGCCGAACGGCCGATGGTCGTGATTGGTCAGGGCGCTCTGGCACGGGCCGACGGCGCCGCGGTGCTGGCTGCGGCGCGGGCCATAGCCGACAAGTATGCCGGCGGCGCGGCTGGGTTCGGCATGCTGCACACTGCTGCGGGCCGGGTCGGCGCCTTGGACCTGGGTTTTGTGCCGGGCGAGGGCGGGCTGAATACGGCCGGGATTGTTGACGGCGCTGCAAGCGGCGAGGTCGAAGTGGTATTCTTGTTGGGAGCCGATGAAATCGCGCCCTCCAAGTTGCAGAACGCCTTCGTCGTCTACCAGGGCCATCACGGCGATCATGGCGCGCACGCAGCGGACGTGATCTTGCCGGGCGCGGCTTATACCGAGAAAGACGCCACCTACGTCAATACCGAGGGACGGCCGCAACACGCCTACCGCGCGGTCTTTGCGCCGGGCGAGGCCAGGGAAGATTGGGCCATCCTGCGCGCTCTGTCTGGCGCTTTGGGTGCGCCGCTACCGTACGATACGCTTGCAGGCCTTCGGGCTGCGATGTGCGAGGCGCATCCGCACTTAGGTGCGACAGATGCGTTGAGCGAAGCGGAATGGGGCGAATTCGGCGCCGTTGGCGAGATGGCTGAAACGCCGTTTGCCTCACCGGTGCGGAACTACTATCACACCAACGCAATTGCACGGGCGTCGGAGACGATGGCGCGTTGCATCGAAGAATTGCTGCCCGCGGCGACAAAGGCGACCGGCACCAATGGATAGCGCCATGGAAATGGGATTCTGGAGCGGCTATGTCTGGCCGGGCCTGATCATCGTGCTGCAGATCGTGGCCATCATCCTGCCGATGATGGGCGCGGTTGCCTATCTGACATTGGCGGAGCGCAAGGTCATTGCGGCGATGCAGATGCGCAAAGGGCCAAACGTGGTCGGGCCGTTCGGCTTGTTACAGCCTTTGGCGGACGGTCTGAAGCTGTTGACCAAAGAGACGATTATCCCCACTGGCGCCAATCGGTTCCTGTTCATAATCGCGCCGATGGTGACGTTTATCCTGGCATTAGTTGCCTGGGCAGTGATCCCGTTCGATGAGGGCTGGGTCCTGGCGGACATTAATGTCGGTGTCCTGTATCTGTTCGCAATCAGCTCTCTGGGTGTTTACGGGATCATTGTTGCCGGCTGGGCATCGAACTCGCGCTACCCGTTCCTGGGCGCGCTGCGTTCGGCTGCGCAGATGGTCAGCTATGAGGTGTCCATCGGCTTTGTCATCATTACCGTGCTGTTGTGCGTCGGCTCGCTGAACCTTTCGGCGATTGTCGAAGCGCAACGCGGATTGTGGTTCTGCATTCCGTTGCTGCCGATGTTCGTCATCTATTATATCTCGGCGCTGGCCGAGACCAACCGCGCGCCGTTCGACCTGCCGGAGGCGGAAGCGGAACTGGTTAGCGGCTATAACGTCGAATACTCGGCCATGACCTTCGGCCTGTTCTTCCTCGGCGAATACGCCAACATGATCCTGATGAGCGCCATGGGCACCATCCTGTTCCTGGGCGGATGGCTGCCAATCGTGGACGTGGCGCCGTTCAACTGGATCCCGGGTATTTTCTGGTTCCTAGGCAAAACCTTCGCCCTGTTGTTCGGGTTCCTGTGGGTGCGCGCAACCTTTCCGCGCTACCGCTATGACCAGTTGATGCGGCTCGGCTGGAAGGTGTTTCTGCCCTTCACTCTGTTCTGGGTCATCCTAACCGCGGGCGTACTGGTCGCCTTCGATTGGGTCCCGGCCCCCGCGATGTAGGAGCGAGACGACTGATGAGTTTCTTCGACCGCACTGCCCGCGGCTTTCTGCTGACCGAGTTGCTATCGGGCATGGTCCTGACCTTCAAGACCATGTTCAAGCCCAAGGTCACGCTGAACTACCCGTATGAAAAGGGCCCGTTGTCTCCGCGCTTCCGGGGCGAGCATGCGCTGCGCCGCTATCCGAATGGCGAGGAACGGTGCATCGCCTGCAAGCTTTGCGAGGCAGTATGCCCGGCCCAGGCCATCACGATCGAGGCTGAACCGCGCGAGGACGGCTCGCGCCGGACGACGCGGTACGACATAGACATGACCAAGTGCATCTATTGCGGCTTCTGTCAGGAAGCCTGCCCGGTCGATGCCATTGTCGAGGGGCCGAACTTCGAGTTCGCCACCGAAACCCGCGAGGAGCTGATGTACAATAAGGCCAAGCTCCTGGAAAACGGCGACCGGTGGGAGGGCGCCATCGCCAAGGCGCTCGAAGCCGATGCGCCGTATCGTTGACGGCAGGGACTGAGCGAGCAAACCAATGATCATCTCTGCCATAGCGTTTTACGTCTTTGCCGCGGTCACGATTATTTCGGGCCTGATGGTGGTGACGGCCCGGAACCCGGTGCACTCGGTGCTCTGGTTGATCCTAGCATTCTTCAATTCCGCCGGCCTGTTTGTGCTCATGGGCGCGGAGTTCCTGGCCATGGTCCTGGTCGTCGTCTATGTCGGCGCGGTGGCCGTGTTGTTCCTGTTTGTCGTGATGATGCTGGATGTGAACTTCCAGAATCTGCGGCAGGGGGCGACCAACTACGCCATGATCGGCGGCATTGTCGGCGTGATCCTGCTGCTGGAGCTGATCTTCCTCCTCGGATCGGCCGCCGTGCTGCCGGAGGGGGCCGCCGGGGCGCATCCGATCCCGAAATTCGATGTGATGAGCAACACGCATGCCATCGGGCATGTGCTCTACACCGACTATTTCTATCTGTTCCAGGTCGCGGGCATGGTGCTGCTGGTGGCGATGGTCGGCGCGATCGTGCTGACCCTGCGCCAGCGCGAAGGCGTCCGCAAACAGAAGATCGCCAACCAATTGGATCGCCGGCCGGAGGATACTTTGGAAATCGTCAAAGTCCGGCCAGGCCAAGGCGCGTAGGGGAGAGCCAAACGAATGCTTGAAATCGGCCTCGCGCATTACCTGACGGTGGCAGCAGTGCTGTTCGTCCTGGGTATTTTCGGGATTTTCCTGAACCGCCGCAACGTGATCGTCATCATGATGTCGATCGAGTTGATCCTGCTGGCGGTCAATATCAATTTCGTCGCCTTCTCGGCGCATTTGGGCGACCTGGTCGGGCAGGTGTTCGCCATGTTCGTTCTCACCGTCGCTGCTGCGGAGGCT
>JAPOJR010000113.1 GCA_029978325.1 Alphaproteobacteria bacterium
GGTCGATCGCACCGATGGAACCGTCCTCTCACGGCTGACCTTGCAACAGGACGACGACAATCTCCTCTCTGTGGTCGACCAAGGGCATGAAGGCGTAACGTTCGACCGTGACGGCTTCCTCTATGTGGTCAGTGAGCAGGGCGGTGGAGCCGATACGCCCCAGTTGTGGGTGTTCCAGGTTGCCGATTTTGACAATGCGGCGCCGACAGCAATTGCGATTGAAAACGGCATCACAACGTTGCCGGAGAATGCGTCAACCGATCAGCGCATCCGCCTGGGCGATGTGGTGGTGAGCGATGACGGTATCGGCCCCAATGAACTTTCAATTTCCGGCGCGGACGCCGATTTGTTCTCCGTTGATGCAACGGGGCTCTATCTGAACGCCTGCGCAACACTCGATTTCGAGACCCAAACCAGTTATTCCATCACCGTCGAAATCGACGACCCGACCCTTGGCGGCACGCCGGATGCCAGCACGCCCTTTGTGCTGTCGATCACGGACATCGTTAACGAAAGCGGTGTTCAGTCGGCGTTCATCACAGAGGCTGCCCCGTGGTCCAGCGGAAACAGCCCGGTTGGCGCAGACTGGTTCGAACTTACCAACAGCGGGCCTGAAACGCTCGACATTGCCGGATGGCGGTTCGATGACGACTCGGCAGACTTTGGCGCCTCCGATCCGCTTGAGAACGTCACCGCATTGGTGCCGGGCGAGTCGGCGATCTTTATTGACGCGAGCGCAGAAAGCTTTGCCGAGACCCGCGCAGCATTCGTCGACAATTGGTTTGGCGGCCTAGCTCCCACTGGCCTGCAAATCGGCTATTACGATGGTGCGGGGCTCGGCACGGGCGGCGACGGCATCTATTTGTTTGATGCCGCCGGAACCGTGCAGACCAGCCTTTTGTTTGGCGCCTCGCCGTCAGACAGCCCGTTTGCCACGTTCGACAACTCTGCGGAGGTGTCGGACGACGCAACCAACACTCTGAGCGAAGTCGGCGTAGGCGGCGCGTTCGAAATCACGAACGGCGACGGCGCTATCGAAATCGGCTCGCCAGGATATTCGGGCAAGGTCTTTGTCTCCGAGACTGCGCCATGGTCCAGCGGCGACAGTCCCGTCGATGAAGATTGGTTCGAATTAAGCAACACGTCGTCGGTAACCGTCGATATTACCGGTTGGCGATTTGACGATGACTCCGTCGATTTTGCCGCCTCCGACCCGCTTGAAGGCATTACGGAATTGGCGCCGGGCGAATCGGTCATCTTCCTCAATGTCGATGCCGCCGGCTTTGATACCGTCCGCGCGGCGTTCATTGACAATTGGTTTGATGGCAGCGCGCCGGCGGGCCTGCAGATCGGCTACTACGATGGATCGGGGCTGGGTACCGGGGGCGATGGCGTCTTCCTGTTCGACGCTCTGGGCAATCTTCAAACGGGCCTCAGCTTTGGCGCATCGACCGAGCCGCCAGCCCTTGCCACGTTCGACAACTCCTCCGGTCTCGAGTACGCAGTTACCAGCCACCTCAGCATGCTGGGCTTTACCGGGGTGTTTGAGATCACCTCGACCGAAGGGCTTACCGAAACCGGCTCGCCGGGCACTCTTGCCGGTCGGGACACTTTGCCGAGCGATGTGGCCTCCGGTGATGTCACGGCGGATAGTGTGGTGCTATGGACGCGCTCGCTTACGCTTGGGACCGTCACGTTCGATGTTGCAACCGATGCGGCGTTCTCAAATGTGGTGGCGACAATCGACGAAACCGTCACCGATATTCTTTTGCCGGTTAAGGTCGAAGTGGATGGGTTGGACGCGCACACAGAATATTGGTACCGCACGACCGATGCCTCTGGAACTTACAAGACCGGTACCTTCGACACCGCCGCGCTGCCAGGTGAGCACACCGGCCTGACCTTTGGCGTTTCCGGCGACTGGCGAGGCGATCTGTCGGTGTTCCCGGCCGTAAAGAATGCGGCCGAGGCGAACCTCGATTTCTTCCTAGCCGAAGGCGATACCATTTATGCCGATGTGCCCAGCCCGGCGGTCAGGCAGAAACCCTGGACGAGTACCGGGCCAAGCATGCAGAGGTCTATGGCGAGCAATTTGGTGAGAACTTCCTGGGTGACCTGCGCAGTTCTACCGCATTCTTCGCGACGATCGACGATCATGAAGTCACCAATGATTTCCAGGGCGGCGCCGACGCTGCAAGCGATGATCGCTTTGCAGAGACCGACGGCCTGATCAACGATACGCAACTCTATGACAATGGCCTTCAAGCCTTCCAGGAATACAATCCAATTCGGGAGGAAACTTATTCCACCCCTGGGAACGATTTGTTCGACGGCGAGATCCAGCATTACCGATCCCAGCAGTTCGGCGACGACGCACAATTCATCGTCACTGACGCCCGCAGTTTCCGGGATGAAGGACTGCCGGATGTCGTCGATATCGCCAACCCGCTGGAGGTTGGTGGGTTCCTGATCGCCAGCTTCGACCCAACCCGCAGCATGTTGGGCGACCAGCAGCTGGACGATTTGAAAGCCGATTTGCTCGCGGCTGACCAAGCCGGAGTAACCTGGAAGTTCGTCAATATCAGCGAGCCGGTCCAAAATCTGGGCGTTCTGGCAGCATCGGACCGCTACGAAGGCTATGCTGCGGAACGTGCAGAACTGCTGGGCTTTATTGAGGAGCACGAAATTCAAAACGTCGTGTTCGTTGCGGCGGATATCCACGGCACACTGATCAACAACGTCACATACCAGGAGACAGTTTTCGGGCCGCAAATCGCGACCGGCGCAATCGAAGTAACCACCGGGTCAGTGGCATACCATGCCCCGTTCGGACAAACCGTGGCCGACCTTGCCGAGCAGGTCGGGCTTCTCGACGCATTCGGAAAAGCTTTCTACGAAAGCCTGCCGATCGCGCCGGACGCGGACGGGGTGGTCAATGACCGCGATGACTTTATCAAAGCTCTAGTCAACGACGGCTTGGACGATCTGGGATACGATCGGTTAGGCCTCGACGACAACCTGGCCATAGCCGATGGCCGCTTCGATGCTGAGTTGACGCAAGGCGGCTATGTGGCGACGCACACATACGGCTGGACGGAATTCGACATCGATGCGGATACCCAACAGTTGACAGTCACGACCTTTGGCATCGAAGCCTACACCGCGGCTGAGCTTGCCACGATGAGCCAGGAAATTATCGCGCAGGAACCGCAGGTCGTCAGCCAGTTCGTATTGACGCCGACAGCGGTGCTCAACGGTTCCGATGGCGACGACGTTTTGATTGGCGCCGGCTATGCGGACCAGATCAATTCAATGGCGGGTGACGATATTGCGAACGGTGGGGCCGCAAACGATCGGTTCGAAAGCACCGCCGGCAACGATATCTTCATCGGCGGCGAGGGGCTGCACGATATCGCGATTTTCTCCGGCAACGCAGCCGATTACTCTGTCACCATGATGACAGCCACCGAAATTAGTCTTTACAACCAATTCCTTGCGGTTGAGGGGCTAACCCTTGATCTCTCGCTGCCCGTTCTGCGCGTCACGGGGATGACGGACGTTACGGAGGCAGCAGACGGCAACGACGTGGTTCAGGTTGAGACGTTGCATTTTCCCGACCTGACCGTGTCCGTCACCGACAATGGCCTCGACCTTTCCGACGGCGACAACACGTTCAATGGCGGCGGTCGCGCCGACATGGTCAATGGCGGTTCCGGCGACGATATCATCAACGGCAATGGCGGCGATGACATCATCCGCGATGGTTCCGGCGACGACCAAATCGATGGCGGCAATGGCGACGACCTGCTGTTTGGCTCGGAAGGCGTGGATAGCCTGTTTGGGCGGGCAGGAAACGACATTCTGACGGGCGCCGGCGGCGACTCGATCAGCGGTGGGTCCGATGACGATATCCTCGTCGCGTGGACCACCGGCGAAGCCGGCGACGTGACAGCCTTTGGTGGTAGCGGGGCCGATACGTTCGCATTGTTCGACAGCGAAGGCGCTGGCCTCGATGTCGGCCTGCTGATCATCGACTTCACCCAGGGAGAGGACAGCATCGATCTGTCTGGCTTGCGGTCAGGCGACGGCAGCGCATTGACGTTTGCGGATTTGGCGATCACCCCGGATGGCTTCGGCGGTGTGGATATCGACTTGAGCGGCTTTACAACGGCCGGTGGCGCTGCGGTTACCGGTGGCTTGAGTGTGGTCGAAGTCGGCGGTGCTGACCTTGCATCATCGGACTTTGTCTTCGCCGGCACTGATTTCGACGCCCTGCTCGGTGTGATTTAGCCCGTGGGGACCAACAGGATTGCCGATCGGCAGACGCCCTGACCCCAAATAGCCCCCGCGATGCTGGACGGTATCGCGGGGGCTGCGCCATTGATCCGGTGCCGGCGTCATCGCCTGGTGCAGGTGCCGGTCGATGACGACGCTTACGCTCTGTGCAACCGGTTCATAAACACGCGCCGTACCGATTGGCTGCCTGTTAGCGACTTGTTAACCATCTTCGCAGTTATCCTGGCACCCTCGTTCATTCCAGGGAAAGCCAGGCGTGGTTGCCCGCATTCACACTGCCGCCTTTAACGGCGTAGAAGTGCTGCCGGTCGATGTGCAGGTGCATCTGGCCCGCGGTGCGATCCCGGGCTTCTTTGTTGTCGGCTTGGCAAACAAGGCGGTCAGCGAAAGCCGGGAGCGTGTGCGGGCGGCGCTGGCGGCCATTGGCATGGCGGTGCCTCCGATGCGGATCACCGTCAACCTTGCGCCGGCGGATGTCACCAAGGAAGGCACGCACTACGATTTGCCCATCGCCATCGGCCTGCTGGTTGCGCTCGGCAAAGTCGATGCGGCCGCTGCGACGCAATGGATGATGCTGGGCGAGTTGGGCCTGGATGGAACCCTGGCACCCGTGCCCGGCGTGTTGCCGGCCGCCATCGACGCCTACAGCCGCAACCTGGGCCTGATCTGCCCGGCGGCAAACGGCGGCGAGGCTGCCTGGGCCGGTCCGGTCAACGTCATCGCGCCGCGCGATCTGCTGGAGCTGATAAACCACCTGAACGACGACGCTACGCTGACGCCGCCCAAGCCCGCGCCGCTCGCACCGCGGACCGCGGTGCCGGACCTCCGCGATGTCAAGGGTCAGGAGACCGTCAAGCGGGCGCTGGAGGTTGCAGCGGCTGGTGGCCACAACATCCTGATGACCGGCCCGCCCGGCTCCGGCAAAAGCATGCTGGCGGCGCGACTGCCCGGCCTGTTGCCGCCGCTGACGCCGGCTGAGGCGCTGGCGGTCAGCATGATCCATTCGGTTGCAGGCAACCTGGTCGGCGGCCAGATCCTGCGCCATCCGCCATATCGCGATCCGCACCATTCCGCCAGTGTGCCGGCTCTGGTCGGCGGCGGTGTCGGCGCAAAACCGGGGGAGGTATCGCTGGCCCACTATGGCGTCCTGTTCCTGGACGAATTGCCCGAGTTTGCGCGCCCGGCGTTGGAGGCACTGCGCCAGCCGTTGGAAGGCGGTACCGTGACGGTCGCCCGCGCCAACCGGCACGTGACCTATCCGGCGAATGTGCAACTGGTCGCCGCCATGAACCCCTGCCGCTGCGGCCATATCGATGACGCGGGCCGGGCCTGCAGCCGCGCGCCGCGTTGCGCTGCCGACTACCAGGCCCGCATCTCCGGCCCGGTGTTCGACCGGATCGACATGGTGGTGGAGGTACCGCGGGTCTCTACCGCCGATCTCTCTCTGCCATCGGCGAAAGAGGGCACGACCGAAGTCGCCGAGCGGGTTGCCCACGCCCGCGCAGTCCAGCGGCGGCGGTTCGCAGCACTGGCGCCCGATGCCGGCTTGCGCGTCAATGCCGAGGCCGAAGGCAGCCTGCTCGAAACCATCGCCACGCCCGACGCAGAGGGTCACGCCTTGCTGCAACGGGCGGCGGAGCGGTTGCAACTCTCCGCCCGCGCCTACCACCGCACCTTACGGGTCTCGCGCACCATAGCCGACCTTGAACACTCCGAAGGCGTTCATCGCCGCCATATCGCCGAGGCCTTAAGCTATCGCCGGCGGGCGAATTGACCGGCTGCCGCCAAATCTCCGGCGCGGCAGAACCGGCGCCCGATCTACCGCGCCAGCGCCGCCATCCGCTCCCGCAGCACCCGGTCCGCGCCTTCGACCAGGTCCGCCATGATCACAGCCGCGGGGCGCACGGCCTTGATCATGCCGATCCCCTGGCCGGCAAAGCCAGGGTTGACGTCCTGGGAACGGCCCGCGAGGTTCGCCGAAATCAACGCCGGGCGCGACACCTGGCTTTGATAGGGCATCGGCAGCGGCTCGTTTTCGCTTTCGTTCCAGAGCTGGGTCCATTTCGACTTGATCATCCGCGCCGGCTTTCCGGTGACGGAGCGAGAGACCGTCGTGCCTTCCTCGTTCGCCTCAACAATCGCCTGTTTCTGCCCGGGCAGGATGCCAGCCTCTTCCGACGCCAAAAAGGCCGAGCCAATCCAGACGCCGCTGGCGCCCAGCATCATCGCCGCCGCAATGCCACGCCCGTCAGAAATGCCGCCCGCGCCCAGCACGGGCACTTTGTCTCCGACGGCGTCCACCACCTGCGGGATCAGCGCCAGCGTGCCAATGGGCGAGTTGTGTCCGCCGCCGTCATGGCCCTGTGCGACCACCGCATCAATGCCGACGGGAACCACCTGCAGGGCATGGCGCACCGTGCCCACGACGCAAATTACCTTGGTGCCGTTCGCCTTGAGCCGCTCCATCCAGGGCTGCGGGCTGCCCAGGCCGCTGGCGTAAACCGCCACCTTCTCCTCGATAATGACATCCATCTGCGCCTCGAAGAACTCTTTGCTCAGCATGGCGGGACCGTCCGGCTCAGGCCAGATATCCTTCGGGTCGGCGGGCGCAATGCCCTGGCCCTTGAGGAATTCGGTCGCAAATGCCTGGTATTCGGGCACCAGGTCCTTGGGCAAAGGCCCATTGCTGGGTGCTTTCAGGCTGGCGCCACGGCGGACCGAGGCCGGCAGCAAGGTATCGACGCCAAATGGCTTGTCGGTCAGAGCGCGGGTTCGGTGAATCCATTCGCGCAACTGCCGTGGGCCGGCACTGGCAGCGCCCAACACGCCCAAGCCGCCGGCATTCGAGACCGCCGCCGCCAATTCCGGCGTACTCGCCTGCCCCATTCCGGCAAGCACGATGGGGTGTTCTATGCCGAACAGGTCGCAAATCGAAGTGCGGAACATGGGCCGGTTTCCTATCGTTGAACAAATGATCGACCGCGAGTGTGCCTTGCGCCAACCGCCACCGCAAGCCGCCGGCTTCTTGTCTGGCTCATCGCTGCAGCGTGATGAGCCCCAACACAGGGCGATGGTCCGACCCTCCGTTGCGTTCCTGATCGCAATAGTCCGCCTGTTCCCTGAACAGCACCTCTGAGACCGCCGGCCAGTTCCGCCCGTGGTCGGCAACCAGCACGAAATCCATGATCGAGTTGAATCGCCGGTCGCATTGGGTGCCTGTTTCCGGGCACGTGCCGGACGCGATACACTCCGGACGAACCCAACGAAGGGCCGGATCGGCGGTAAATATGCCGAATGCGGCGTTGCCGCGGCCCATAAGCGGGTCGAAGTCGAAATTGAAGTCGCCCACAAGGATTGCCGGCAGGTCCTGCGCCAGCACCCAATCGCGGACCAACTGGGCCTGGCGATTGCGGCGGTCCGTATCGCGGCGATTGAAATGATTGGCGATAAACAGAAAATCCTGCCCCGATGCCCTATCCGACAACTGCGCCACCATCGCTTTGCGGGACCCCGGAAAGCGATCCAGCTCGAATGTCCGGGAAAGCTTCAGCGTATCGGCATTATAGAGGATCGCGACCCGGTCACGGTCGCCATTGCCCGCCAAAATGGGCTCGAAACTACCGCCGTCACGGCTGGCGGCCATGGCGAATACTTGGGCATCGGCCTGACTGCCAACTTCGGCCAGGCCGAACAGGTCAACTCCGTGCGTCCGGCTGATACGCGCAATGACTCGGCCAACGAGTTGCGGATCGGTGTCGCGGTCCGATTCGACATTGAATGACACCACGGACAGAACCCGAGGGCGTGCCTCCGCCGCACCAGATCCGTCGTGCCCCGTTATCAGGATGGCGGCCAGCGCCAACCATAGCGCAGGCATCAACTTCGATCTGGCGCTCATATCGCATTCCCAGTTCCCGCAAGCGGTTATATCGCTAAAGAGAAACGCCGATGCGGTTCGCCGATGCAGATCGGTTGCCGCCGACTTCGATAGCGTGCTATTTAATAGCAATCATACCTATCTAAACGCCAGGACAAGCTACTGCGACCATGACCGCAGCCACCGGCACATCGATTTCCATTCCAGCCTTCACACCGGCTGCCCGGTGGCTGGCGACGGCGGCAGCCTTGTCTGCGTTTTTCACCTCGATTTTTACCAGTTCCCTCACCAACGTCGCCGTTCCACATGTGATGGGATCGTTCGGCGTTGGCCAAAGCCAGGCGCAATTCCTCTCCACGGCCTTTTTGGCGATGAACACCACCGGCCTGCTGGCCAGCTCCTGGACCATCGCCAAGATCGGCCAGCGGCAGACATTCCTGCTGATCATGGCCGTGTTCGCTGGCGCGAGCGTCCTCTGTTACATCGCGCCGACCCTCGAAGTGCTGATCTTCGGGCGAGTGCTGCAAGGCTTCGCCGCCGGATTGCTGCAGCCCCTGGTTATGCTGGTGCTGTTTCAGGTGTTTCCGCTGGAGAAGCGGGGCCTGGCCATGGGCCTGTTCAGCATGGGGGTTACCGTTGCGTTGGGGCTGGGCCCGTCGCTTGGCGGCATGACCATCGACGCGGTCAGCTGGCGCGCGATTTTCCTGATCCCAATCCCGGCCTGCCTGATCGCCGGCGTCCTCGGTCTGCTGTTCCTGCCTGCAGAGGACCAGAAGATGGCGTCCGGACGTTTCGACGTGCTGGGCTTTGTTCTGATCAATGTCTTTGTATTCGGCTGGTTCACCTTCCTCGGCAACGGCCAGCGCTGGGGCTGGTTTTCGGATAACCACCTGATCCTGTTTCTGGTCACGATCGCAGCCGGCGTCGGCTTCATCGCCTCGCAAAAGCGCAAGGCCGCCTCGCTGCTGGACCTCAGCCTGTTTACAAACTCGCGCTTTGTAACGGCGCTGATGTGTTCGTTCCTGTTCGGGTTCGGCAATTTTGCCAGCGTCTACTCCTTTTCGATATTCGGCCAGATCGTCCAGGGGTTCTCCCCGACGGTTGCGGGATCGATGTTGCTGCCCGGCAGTTTTTGCGCAGCCGTCGTTCTGCCTTTAGCAGGGCGCATTGCTGACAAGGTGCCGGCGCCGATGATGATGATCTTCGGCCTTGTCATTATCGTGGCCAGCGTTTCCATGCTGGCCGGCGCCGACGCCAACACCGTATTTAGCTATGTGGCGCTATCACTGCTGCTGGGCCGGCTGGGGTCCGCGTTCGTCTCGCCGGCTCTCAACACCAGCGCGGTCGGTGCGCTCAGCCCGCAACAGGTGCGCCGCGGCGCCGGCATCACCAACCTGTCTCTGATGCTGGGCGGATCGACCGGGATCAGCGTCTACGTTGTGCTGCTGGAGATGCGGATCGAGTTTCATGCAAACCAACTGAACGCGACCCAGACTTCGGCTAACAGCACCACGGTGGAAATGCTGGGAATGGTCACCGGCCAATTGTCAGGAACCGGCCTGCCGGACGCCATTCAGCAAGGCGTCGCCATGAGTTATCTCAACAGCGTCGTGACCGCCCAGGCCAACATGTTGGGATTCCAGGACGGTTTCTTTTTCCTGACCATGGTTGCAATATGCCCACTGATTCCGACGCTGTTATTGCTGCGTAAGAGCCGCTAGACTTCGTCCTATCGCATCATCAATGGGGAGAACTCCAATATGAACGCCCACATCGGCAGCGCCGGCATTGCCCCCATCGACGTCAGCGACCCGGAGCTCTACCGGACCGACACGTGGCAGGAGCCTTTCGCCAAACTCCGCCGCGAGGATCCAGTGCAATACGTGCCGGCCAGCGAGTTCGGCCCCTACTGGTCGGTCACCAAGTACAACGACATCATGACGGTGGAACTCGACCACGGAACCTATTCCTCGGAAGACGGCATCACCATCCGCGACACGCCGGATGCCGTCCGCCGCAAGAGCTTCATCCAGATGGACCAGCCGCAGCACACGGCGGAGCGGAAGACGGTCGCCCCCATCGTCGCGCCCTTCAATCTGAAGAACATGACCGATACCATCCGCCAGCGCACCTGCCATGTGCTGGACGGCCTGCCGCGCGGGCAGGAGTTCGACTGGGTCGACCGCGTTTCCATCGAACTCACCACCATGATGTTGGCGACCCTGTTCGACTCCCCGTTCGAGGACCGGCGCAAGCTTACCTACTGGTCCGACCTCTCCACCTTCACCGACTACAACGCGCCAGACGCGCTCGCCACCGACGAGTTCGACAAGTTCGAGAAGCTGAAGGAAATGGCCGCCTATTTCGGCCGGCTCTGGGACGAGCGCAAGGACCAGCCGCCCCGCTTCGACCTGATCTCCATGCTCGCCCATTCCGAAGCGACGCAGGAGATGGACCTGAAGAAGTTCATGGGCCAGCTGACATTGCTGATCGTCGGCGGCAACGACACCACCCGCAACAGCAT
>JAPOJR010000114.1 GCA_029978325.1 Alphaproteobacteria bacterium
ACCGGGGATCTTGCCGACCGCATAAGTCTTTTCCTGGTAATGAACGCCCAACGGGAAAAAATCGACTCCCGGGCGCTGTTTCTTTTCCGCAACGGCCGTGCACAGGACCGTGGTGCCGCCATGGGTCACCAGCACTGCGCCGTCCGCCTGGCGGGCAATGCGTCCGGTTTCCATCACCAACGGACGGCCCGCCCACATAATTTCTTTTCTAACGATATCAAACATGCGTTCTATCTTCCTCACGGTCATCGACGCCGGGCCCGGCCCGGCGCCGTTTTTTCATTAGCGGCGCAAGCCGAGACGTTGAATCAACGTCCGATAACGCGCCTCGTCCTTACGCCGGACATAATCCAACATGCTGCGGCGCTGGCCGACAAGCATCAGCAGGCCCCGTCGCGAGTGAACATCCTTGTGGTGGTCTTTCAGGTGCTCGGTCAGGTTTTTGATGCGCTCCGACAGGATCGCAACCTGAACCTCCGGCGAACCGGTGTCGCCGTCCTGTTTGCCGTATTCCTTGATCAACTCTTGCTTGCGCTCAGGCGTGATCGACATCGTCTGCTCCTTCCATAGTGGGAATGGCCGTCGCACTGTCTTGGCGAGGCGGCCGATGGATGATCCGCAGGGGTTTTGCCTGACCTTCCTCGAGACGCACGAGCGCAACCGTAACGCCATCGCAGGTTGCGCGGAGGACGTCGCCGTCTTCATGTGCGTCAACCCGTTCTAGGTCACTTCTGCGGAACAGCGCCACGGGGCGGCCATGCCTTAGCCCGACGGCTTCGCTTCCGGAAACGGCCAGCGCCGGGATGTCGGCCAGCGCGGTCTCCACCGGAAGCAATTCTGGTGAATCTTGATCTATATGACCGGTGTCTTGTAATTTTGCTAGTGGGTGGGCCATATCCTCGTGAAAAGGCCCAACGGCTATTCGACGCAGCGCCGTCACATGGCCGACGGTGCCAAGTGCCAGCGCGATATCCCGGGCCAGGCTGCGCATGTACGAGCCCTTGCCGCATTCGACCCGAAACACCGCGTGGTCGGCATCGGGCATCGAATCCAGGTCTAACTGGTCGATCTGGATCGTGCGCGCCTCCAGCTGCACCTCCTGCTTTTCCCGCGCCAGGTCATAGGCTCGAACGCCATCGACCTTGATCGCAGAATAGACAGGGGGAACCTGCTGAATTTCGCCAATGAAATTTGGCAGCACCGCCTCGATGGCCGCCCGGTCGGGACGTACTGGACTGGTGGCGATGACTTCGCCTTCCGCATCGTCCGTGTCGCGGGCTTCGCCCCATTGCACCGTAAAGCGATAGGTCTTCTGGCCGTCCATGACGTACGGAACGGTCTTGGTTCCCTCCCCCAAGGCGATCGGCAACACACCTGTGGCGAGAGGATCCAGCGTGCCGCCATGGCCGGCCTTGGCCCCTTTCGCCAGACGCTTGACCACATTGCAGACGCCCGTGGAGGTGATTCCCGACGGCTTGTCGACAATCAACCAACCATTGACGTTGGCCTTCTGCTTGCGCCTTCTGGGTGCCATCAGCTGCGGCCCTTCGCCAATAGTCGTTCGATCCGTTCGGCTACGGCGAACGAGGTATCTGCCTTGAAAGACAGGTCAGGCGTAAACTTTGCCTCCAGCTTGGTCGCGATCTGCGCCCGCAGATAGCCGCGCGCACGCTCCAACGCCTTGACCACGGCATCGACGTCCTCGCCGCCCAGCGGCGTGACGAACACCGTCGCGTTTTTCAGATCGGGCGATGGGCGGACTTCGGTCACCGTCACATGCGCACTGGCCAAAACGGGATCGCGGAATTCGCCACGCGCCATGATTTCCGCCAGCGAATGCCGCAGCAACTCTCCCATGCGCAATTGACGCTGAGACGGTCCTTGCGGGCCGCCGCCAGATGCTCGACGGCCGCGTGTCATCGGCCGCCTCCCCCGCCGTCGGGGTTAAATCGTACGAGCAACCTCTTCCACCTCGAAACATTCGATGATGTCGCCGACCTGCAAATCCTGGTAGTTCTCGAACGACATACCGCATTCGTTGCCGTCGCGCACTTCGTTGACGTCGTCTTTGAAGCGCTTGAGCGTCGACAATTTGCCTTCGTGGATCACCACATCGTCGCGGAGCAGGCGCACGCCCGAGCCACGGCGGACAATGCCGTCGATGACCCGGCAGCCGGCAATCTTGCCAACCTTGGTAATATTGAACACCTCGCGGATTTCGGCATTGCCGATCTGCGTTTCGCGGATGGTCGGCGCCAACATGCTGCTGAGCGCCGCTTTGATATCGTCGATCAGTTCATAAATGATCGAGTAATAGCGGATTTCGACGCCATCCCGCGTGGCCAATTCACGGGCCTGCTTGTTAGCACGCACGTTGAAGCCTACGACAAAGCCATTTGACGCCGTCGCCAGCGTGATATCCGACTCGTTGATGCCTCCGACCCCGGCATGAAGCACACGGACCGCAACCTCGTCGTTGCCCATGCTCTCCAAAGCGCCGACGATGGCCTCCTGGCTGCCTTGCACGTCGGCCTTCACCACCACGGCCAGTTCCTGGGTTTCGCCCGATTTCAAGCGATCGAACATTTGATCCAGCGAGCCGCGAGCCGCGGCGGCAGTCCGCTTGTCCCGATCCAACCGGGTCCGATATTCCGCAATCTCACGCGCGCGGATTTCGTTTTCCACCACGACGGCCTCATCGCCCGCCATGGGCGTACCCTGCAAGCCCAGCACCTCGACCGGCATGGCCGGCCCGGCTTCTTTCAATTGTTGTCCGCGTTCATCAGCCATTGCGCGAACACGGCCCCATTCGCTGCCAACGACGATGGAGTCGCCGATCCGCAGGGTGCCGCGCTGCACGAGGACAGTTGCGACCGTTCCGCGGCCGCGGTCCAGCTTGGCCTCGACCACAACGCCGCTTGCAGCCCGGTCCGGGTTTGCCTTCAGGTCCAACAATTCGGCCTGCAACAGGATAGCTTCCTGCAACGCCTCCAAACCGATGCGCTTGAGCGCCGAGACGTGGACAAACTGAATGTCGCCGCCGAATTCTTCCGCCACCACCTCGTGGCGCAACAGATCCTGTTTCACCCGCTCCGGATCGACATCCGGCCGGTCAATCTTGTTGACCGCAACGATCATCGGCACGTTCGCCGCCTTCGCATGCGCGATCGCCTCGACGGTTTGCGGCTGCACGCTGTCATCCGCAGCAACGACCAGGATGACGATGTCGGTGACGGACGCACCGCGGGACCGCATCGCGCTGAACGCGGCGTGGCCTGGCGTATCCAGGAACGTAATCTTGTCTCCCGACGCCAATTGCACCTGGTACGCACCGATGTGCTGGGTGATGCCACCGGCCTCGCCGCCGGCCACATCAGTCGATCGCAACGCATCCAACAATGAGGTCTTGCCGTGATCGACGTGGCCCATGATGGTGACCACTGGTGGCCTCCGCTGCAGATCGCCCTCGTCGTCCTTGGGTCCGGTCAAGCCGTCTTCGATATCCGAATCGGCAACGCGGCGCAGATTGTGGCCGAATTCCTCAACCACCAATTCGGCGGTATCGGCATCGATCGTCTGGCTCAGCGAGGCCATGACGCCCATTCGCATCAGCGCCTTGACAACGTCGGCGGCGCGTTCCGCCATGCGGTTGGCAAGATCCTGAACCGTGATCAGTTCGGGAACCACAACATCACGCACGATCTTTTGCTGATCGCCACCAGATTGGCGCTGGCGCTGGCGCTCGCGTTCACGGGCGCGGCGCACCGAGGCGAGGCTGCGTTGCCGCTCCTCCACCGTCTCCTCATCCAACGCCTGGGTAATGGTCAAACGACCGGTCCGTCGCCGTTGTTCGGTGCGCGTCCGCGCTACGGCAGGACGCTTGGCGTCGCCGCGTCGACCGCGCGCTTCCTCTTCTTCAAGCGCCGCCGCCCGGTTCGTCGCGAACCGCAGGTTCAAGCCCGCGTCTTCCGGAGGAACCGCAGCCGGGTCCGGAATCACTTCGGCGGCCTCACGCGCCTTGCCACGCTCTGCTTTCGGCTTGCGCTTTGGAGCAGCCTCGGCCTCGTGCTTGGCCGCATCCTTGGCACGGCGCGCCTCGTCCGCCTCGGCCTTGCGGCGCTCTTCTGCTTCCGCCTCCTGCAAGGCTGCAAGTTCGAGCTCTTCTTGAGTCGGCTGCCGCTCTGGCGCCGGCGCCACGGCCTTCGCTTCGACAGGTTCCGGCGCCGTTTCCTGGGCGGCCGGCGGCGGCTCGGCAAGGCTAACCTCAGCCGGCGGCTCGTCCGCCTGTGCTTCGACCGCTGGTTCAGGGCTATCCGCGACCGCTTCGGCGCTGACGTCCAGCTTGTCTTCTTCGACAGGCTCGGGCTCCGGTTCCGCAGGCGCAGCCGCCTTTGCCTCCGCGGCATCGATCGCCGCCGCTTCTTCCGCTTCCCGCCTGGCGCGCTCTTCAGCCTGCTTCAGGCGGCGCTGCAGCGCGTCGTCCTGTGCGGGCTCTTCCTGCACTACAGGGGCCACAGATTTTGCAGCACCGCCCGCCGCGGCTTCCGCTTCCTTCTGCAGTGACCGGAGGGCGCGAACCCGCGCCGCGCGTTCTTCCTCGCTCAACCCGCCCGCGTCGCGTCCGCCGCGACCGCCGGCATCAACCGGCGCGCGTTTGCGCTTCACCTCGACCGTTACAGTCTTGGAGCGGCCGTGCGAGAAGCTCTGTCGAATTTTGCCGGCATCCGCCCCTTTCGAAAGACCCAACTTGCCTTTCGACAGAGAAAGCTTTCCAGATTCGCGCTCGATCGTCTTGTCCACCATGATCCGCTTATTGCTCTCCGCCGGCGCTCTTACGCCCGCCGCCTATCAATCCCGCATACCTTTGCGCATCCGCAAGGAAGCGCTCGCTCAACTTGCCTGGCATCAATGCCAGGTGCACCAGGTGGTCCCGACCTAAGGCCGCACCCAACTGACTGGCTGTCATCCAGTCTACCACGGCCAATCCCCGCGCCAAATTGGCGAGTTTGGCCTTGCCATTCTCCGCGCCATCCGACGCTTCGACCAACACCGCAGCCTGCCCCCGTACCAGACACTCCCGCACCTGGAAAAAGCCCTGCTCCAGTTGTCCGGCGCCGCGGGCCTGGCCAAGCCACCGCTGGCACCGGGTCAGCAACGCTGTTTCCAGCATCGTCAACAGGTCGTCCGGTACCGTAACCTGCCCCCGCGCCGCCTTGGCAAAGGCGTTCGTTTTGCAGGCCTTTTCGACAATAGTCCGATCTGCCGAAAGCCAAAATCCCCGCCCCGGCAGAGTTTCTGCAAAATCGGGCACGACCGTACGGTGCGGATCCAGTACGAACCGGATCAGTCCGTGACGTGGCCGCGGCTGACGGCTGACAATGCAACGCCGCGTCGGCTCGGCCGGGGCCATTGCCGAGCGATGCGTCGCAGTCTCCGTCGATCTCGCATCAATTGCCACTGTCATCCGCGCCTTGCCGATCCCTTATTCCGCTGCTTGCTCAGGCTCGCCGGTCGCATCCGCGTCCGCCGCGTCGTCATCGTCGAACCAGTGCGCACGCGCCGCCATGATAATGGCGTCCGCATCAGACCCACTGATCGGGCTGCTATCGGCGCCAAGCCGCTGCGCAACCTCTTCCAGGCCAGCAATATCGTCCACGGTTGCAACCGGGGTCGCCGGATTCACAATATAGCGCAATTCATCGCTGGAGAGATCAGCCAAATCATCGAGCGTGGTGACCTCGGCCTCGCCAAGGCGAACCAGCATCGCGAGCGTCAGACCCTGGACCTCCAACAAATCTTCCGCAATCTGCAATTCGGTGACGCGCTGGGTCAGGCGTTCCTGCTCTGCCAGAACGAAGTCTTGTGCACGGCGTTGCAGTTCTTCTGCAATTTCCTCGTCGAATCCTTCGATTTCCGTCAATTCGCCCAATTCGGCAAACGCGATCTCTTCGACAGAAGCAAAGCCCTCTGCCACCAGCAAATGCGCGATAACGTCGTCAACATCCAGCTTTTCGATGAACGCCTGCGTGCGCAGCCGAATTTCTTCCTGACGGCGCTCGGATTCCTGAGCCTCAGTCATAATATCGATCGACCAGCCGGTCAGCTGACTGGCCAGCCGCACGTTTTGGCCGCGACGGCCAATGGCGAGGCTTAGCTGATCGTCCGGCACCACCACTTCGATACGGTTGTCTTCCTCGTCGATGACCACCTTGGCCGCCTCGGCCGGCGCCAGCGCGTTGACGACGAATGTCGCCGGATCATCAGACCACGGCACGATATCAACCCGCTCGCCCTGCAACTCGTTCACCACCGCATGCACGCGGCTGCCGCGCATACCAACGCACGCGCCGACGGGATCAATGGACGAATCATGGGAGACGACCGCAATTTTCGCCCGGCTGCCCGGGTCCCGCGCCGCGGCTTTGATATCGATGATGCCATCATAGACCTCGGGCACTTCCTGCGTGAACAGGCAGCGGACAAAGTCTGGCTTGGTCCTGGACAGAAAGATTTGTGGCCCGCGGGTTTCCTCCCGCACGTCGAAAATTAGCGCCCGCACCCGATCGTTGCGGCGGAAATGCTCGCGCGGGATGATCTCATCGCGCCGTAAAATCGCCTCGGCCCGTCCCAGGTCAACGATCACGTTGCCGAATTCGACGCGCTTGACGACACCATTTACGATCTCGCCGACGCGCCCGATATACTCCTGGTACTGCCGCAGCCGCTCGGCCTCACGCACGCGCTGAACGATCACCTGCTTGGCAGTCTGCGCAGCGATGCGACCAAAGTCCACCGGCGGCAGCCTATCCGTCAGGAACTCGCCAATCTCAGCGTTCTTTTTCTCCCGCCGGGCCGCGCTTACCGGGATCTGAACGGCTTCGTTCTCGATTTCCGCATCGTCGGCAACGACCTCGCGATACCGGGTCAGACGGATATCGCCGGTCCGGCGGTCCACCTCGGCGCGAATATCGTGCTCCAGCCCATATTTAAAGCGTCCGGCGCGTTGGATGGCCTGTTCCATCGCGTCCAGCACTTCTTCACGGTCAATGCCTTTCTCGCGGGCCGCGGCATCCGCGACCTGCAAAAGTTCGGCGCCGAGAATCTGCACCATCGCTAAACAACTCCCTCGTCGGCCGGCGCATCCGCCGGCTCCGCCGCTTCATGCGCGGCAATCAATGCATCGGTCAAAACAAGTTTAGCTGACTGGACGTCGGAAAGCGACAACTCCACGGCCTCTCCATCGACATTCAGGCAAATACATCCTGCTTCATTCAAGCCCAACAACACCCCCCTGAACCGGCGGCGCCCGTTTCGGCTTTCTTCCAGTTCCACCTTCACTTCAAATCCGGCATAGCGCGCGAAATCATCGGGACGCGTCAATGGCCGGTCGATTCCCGGTGATGATACCTCCAGCGCGTACGCGCCGGCGATCGGATCGAAGACGTCGAGAACCGGCGACAACGCCCGGCTGACCACGGCGCAATCATCGACATTGACATCGCTGCCGTCTGCGCGTTCGATCATCACTTGCAGCACCTGCCGCCGCCCGCCGAAAAATTTCACCCGCACCAGTGCGAACCCCAATGCTGTGATTTGCGGTTCGATGGCAGCTTCGATGTGGCGTGGTCCTCGTTCCACTCAGACTCCCGTCCGCCCACTACCCAGTTGGGCATGGCGCGGTTGCAATTCCAAGGCCGCTAACAAAACAGGGCGGGACCCATGGGGACCCACCCTCTCTATCGCTCATACAGAGAGCACTCTCTTTAATAAGACAGCACAGGACCAATACCGGTTGCGGCTGCAAAATTCAAGTATAATCGGCCTACGCAGCACGCTTCATCGACAAGTATGTAGACCGCCGCCCTGCCTCCAGCCCTTTTTCTTCAAAGCGCGTGCCCGGCCAATCATGCGGCCGCACCCGCCAATCGTCCGCAGATCTGGGGGCCCAGTCGAAATCCGGGTGAGCGCGCAATACCCGCAACATCCACACAAGATAGTCTTGCACATCCGTCGCGACCCGCAGTTCCGCCCCGATGGGCATCAGCCGCGCCAGTTCATCCAAAACCGACGGATTAACGATGCGCCGCCGCCAATGACGCCGTTTCGGCCATGGGTCCGGGAACAGGATGAACGCCCGGTTGATGGATTGCGGCGGCAAGCGATCCAGCAATAGGCGAACGTCATCGTCCAGCACGCGAATATTCGTCAGTTGCCGCTCTTCAGCCATCGCAACCAATGATGCGATGCCGTTCATAAACGGCTCGACGGCGATGACACCGATATCGGGATTTTGCGCAGCCTGCCAGGCCGCATGCGTTCCATCGCCCGAACCGATCTCCAGCCAAACGCCATCAACGGCGCGCCCGAACAAGGCGCATGGGTCGATAGGGCCATCCCCAGCCAATGGCACGCGCAGCTTTGGCAACAATTCCTGCAATGCCCGCTGGCCGCGGTGCCGCAACGGCCGCCCAACGCGGCGGCCATGCAGCTCTCGCTTCGCGGCGGTCAAATCGCTTTCTTCAACGCCTCGACGAGATCAGTCTTTTCCCAAGAGAAATGACCTTCCTCAGTCGGCATCCGGCCGAAATGGCCATAGGATGAACTCGGGACGTAAATCGGCCGGTTCAGCTTCAGGTGCTGGCGAATCCCGCGCGGCGAGAGATCAAATAGAGTCGGCAACACTTCCTCAAGGCGCGCTTCCGTCACGCCATCGATAATCGTGCCATGGGTATCGATATACAACGACAACGGCTTGGCCACGCCGATGGCATAGGCAACCTGGATGGTGCAGCGGCTCGCAAGCCCGGCTGCGACCACGTTCTTTGCCAGATAGCGGGTGCCATAGGCCGCGGACCGATCCACCTTGGACGGGTCCTTACCACTGAACGCGCCACCGCCATGCGGCGAAGCGCCGCCGTACGTGTCGACGATGATCTTGCGGCCCGTCAGGCCGGCGTCACTGTCCGGACCACCGATCACAAACCGACCGGTCGGGTTTACATAAAACTCGGTCTCCGGGCACATCCAGCTTTCGTCCGGCAGGACGCCCATGACGAAAGGACGTACGATTTCACGCACTTCATCGGTGCTCAGGTTGGCGTCGTGCTGCGTGGAGACCACAATCGACGTCGCCCGCACCGGCTTGCCATCGCGATATTCCAGCGTGAACTGGCTTTTGCTATCCGGCCCCAATCCTTTAACAGCGCCGGACTTTCGGGCCTCGGCCATGCGACGGAGCACTTCGTGGCTATAAAAGATCGGAGCCGGCATCAAATGCTCGGTCTCGCGACAGGCATAGCCGAACATCAATCCCTGGTCGCCCGCGCCCTCGTCCTTGTTGCCGGAAGAATCGACGCCCTGGGCGATGTCAGCCGACTGACTGTGCACCCGCACGTCGACCTGCGCGTTCTTCCAATGAAAATTTTCTTGATCGTAGCCGATGTCGCGGATCGCTTCGCGCGCCAATTGTTCCATGAGCGCGTGATCGACGCTCGCGGGACCGCGAGTTTCGCCCGCGATACAGACATAATTCGTCGTGACCAGCGTTTCGACGCCGCACCGGACAAAATCCGCTTCGTCGGTAGACAGATAGGCGTCGACAATCGAATCAGAAATTCGGTCACAAATCTTATCTGGATGACCTTCTGAAACCGATTCGCTGGTAAAAAGATACGACGAGCGAGCCACGGGCTATCCCTCTGTTACAGCTAGGGGGGGTAGACTGCGCACTTGTGAATGCGCATTGTCTGCCAATACGAAGCGCCGTTTTGCCCAAAATGGTATGATCCAGTCAAGGGACATACCGACCGCATGCCCCATTCCGAACATCCCAGAGATTAGGATTTAGCCGTCGCCGCGCTAACCCGCCTAATCATCGTCCCGGGTGTAGCCATCCGCCATCGAACGCATTAAGTCCAGCATCCGTCGACGAACTGCCGGGTCCAAAATGGCGTAATAGGCTCGCACCAACAGCAAGGTTTCCCGCTGCGTCATCGGATCGGCCTGATACGACGCCGACGCATCCTCCGCGACGGTCGACGCCTGCGCCGAGTCGCCGTCGTCGAAGTCATCAAAGAAATAGGTTACCGGAACATCCAAGGCTCGGGCCAATTGGTACAGGCGACCGGCGCCAATCCGATTCGCGCCTCGCTCGTATTTCTGCACCTGTTGAAACGTCAGATCCAATGCCGCCGCCAGCCGCTCTTGACTCAACCCCATCAGGGTCCGCCGCTGCCGGACGCGATTACCAACGTGGATGTCAACCGCATTAGGTTTGCCGCGCGTCTTGCGCTGTGGCTTTCGCTCCTGAACTTCCATCAACTCCATTCCCAAGACTATCTCCTTACGCCCACGCCGGATGGCCACACTAGACTGGAGCAAATCCCCAACTTCTCCGCCCCTAAGGTTGAGCGGCACAGCTCACTAGTCTCTATATGCATACATCTGTATCGCGTCAAGATTAATTCGCGCAATAGGTGTATAACCCAAACGAGCACCACCGAAACGAACAGATGGACAACATCTGTTATGGAACTTACTACTGAACCCATATTATAATACCAAAGCTACAGCTAATAAAAGTAGATAAAATTTTAGTGGTTTGTTTTTTAATTTTGTTTCTAAATCAAAATAAAATTTATTTAATTGTTTCATTATAATAATCCAAATAATCCTTTTCCACCTA
>JAPOJR010000115.1 GCA_029978325.1 Alphaproteobacteria bacterium
GAGAGTCTCCGTTTATGGGCGTTGGTATTAGAGCCAGAAACGCTCTATCCGGTTTTTCAACGTCTGCAGCACTGCCACGGGATGGCCGATTGCAGACAGACCTGTGCGACGATGTTGAAATGGTTCCCTCGACCGATTGGGCGATGCGCCTTGGGTGCGCGGCATTCGCGCCCCGAAGGCGGTCGATCAGCCTGTCAGAGCTGTAGGCCGGAGAGATACGGTAGATCTCGTAAAAATACAGACGGCTCTGCACGATCTCTTCGCCTAAAAATTCAATACGCGGCAAATTATCGTGGCAGTATAAATAGAGAAGTGTCTTGTTATTAGAAAATTATGAGCCATCCATTACCAAGTATCGATCCACGAGTGCTTCTTGCCGTCCCGCGGCTTCGGCTTTGGCGAGGCCCGCAGCCCCGCCAGCACCCAGTCTCGCGTGTCCGCTGGGTCGATGACGTTGTCGATCTCGAAGTTCGTGGCCGTGGTCAGCGCCTTGCCCTGGTCATACATGGCAGCGACCTTCTCCTCATAGACGCGGCGGCGTTCCTCCGGGTCCTCAATGGCGGCGAGTTCGTTGCGGTAGCCGAGCTTGACCGCGCCCTCCAGCCCCATGCCGCCGAACTCTGCCGTCGGCCAGGCAACAGAGAAATAGGGCGCGTGGAAGCTGCCGCCCGCCATGCCCTGCGCGCCGAGGCCGTAGGACTTGCGCAAGGAGACGGTGAAGAACGGCACGCTCATGTTGGCGCCGATGACGAACACGCGGCAGCAATGGCGAACCAGCGCGGTTTTCTCGTATTCCGGGCCGACCATGTTGCCGGGGGTATCGACCAGGAAAAGCACCGGGATATCGAAGGCGTCGCAGAGTTGCAGGAAGCGCGCCGCCTTGTCCGCAGCCGGCGAGTCGATGGCGCCGCCCAGATGCTTCGGATTGTTGGCAACGATGGCGATGGGCCGGCCCTCGATCCGGGCGAAGCTGGTGATCATGCCCTGGCCGAAATCCTTCCGCAGTTCCAGCACCGAATCCTTGTCGCAGAGCGTCTCGATCACGTCGCGCACCTCATAGACGCGCAGGCGGTTTTCCGGCACGGCGCGGCGCAGCCAGCGCTGGTCGGCGGCCTCCCAATCGTCGATCGGCCCCTGGAAATAGCTGAGGTATTTCTTGGCGACCTGCACAGCCTCCGCCTCGTCCTTCACGGCGATATCGACGACGCCGTTCTTGGTCTGAACCTCCATCGGCCCGACCTCTTCTGGGCGATAGACGCCCAGGCCACCGCCCTCGATCATTGCCGGCCCACCCATGCCGATGTTCGAGCCCTCCGTCGCGATGACCACGTCGCAGCACCCCAGCAGCACGGCGTTGCCGGCGAAGCAGCGGCCCGTGGTAATGCCGACCATAGGTACTAAGCCAGAAAGCTTAGCAAAAAGATTGAAGGCCGGGATGTGCAGGTCGGCGGAGAAATACTTGTCCGTATCGCCCGGCCTGCCGCCGCCGCCCTCCGCAAACAGCACCAGCGGCAGCTTCATTTCCGCCGCAAGCGCGAACATGCGGTCTTTCTTGTGGTGGTTGTTAAAGCCCTGGGTGCCGGCCAGCACGGTGTAATCATAGCTCATCACCATGGCGCGGGACTTCTCGTCCGGGAAGGTGTCGCCATTGATATGCGCAGTGCCCGCGATCAGGCCGTCGGCGGGCGTCCGGTCAATCAACTCCTCCATGGTGGAGCGGTTGCGCCGGGCCGCCACCTGGAAGGCGCCGTATTCGTGGAAGCTGCCCTCGTCGACCAGATCGGCGATATTCTCGCGCGCGGTGCGGTGGCCAGTCTTGCGGCGGCGGGCGACGGCGTCCGGGCGGTTCTCGTCCAGGGTTTTGGCGCGCCGCGCCTCCACCTCGGCAAGGTCCGGGCGGATGTGGTCGAGGTCGATTTCCTCTTCTGCCACCGCCTCGCCGGCGGCCACGTCCGCCGGTTCGACAAAGACCAGGGCCGCATCCTCAAACACCGTTTCGCCCGGCTCGACCGCAATCTGGCGGAGAATGCCGCTGGCCGGCGCGGCGATGACGTGCTCCATCTTCATGGCTTCCATGATCAGGAGTTGCTCACCGGCCAGGACCGTGTCGCCGACCTCTTTGGAAAGCGAGACGATGGTGCCCTGCATCGGCGCACGCACCGTCTCCAGCCCGTCGATATCTTCCTGCCCCGCCGCGGGTTCGCCGGCAGTGCCCGAGGAAGCCGGGTTGTTCTCCCGCCCGTGCAGCAGCACGGCGAGCGGATCGTTGGCATCGACCTTCGCGCCGGCTGTCGAGGGCGCTTTGGCGTCCGCCGTCGGCGCAAAATGCATCGGCGAGGCCGGCTCGGCTGCCAGGAGGTCGTCGATGTTTTCCTCGATAAAGCGGGTGTAGGCCCTGCCGTCCTGCACGGTCTCATGCGCCAGAACGCTTTGCAGGAAGGGCAGGTTGCTGGCCGTGCCGGCGATGCGGAACCGGCGTAGCGCCCGCGCCGTGCGCTTCAGGGCCTCCTCATAGTCATCCGCATGCACGATCACCTTGGCCAGAAGCGAGTCGAAACGCGGGTTGGTGCGATAGCCGGTATAGCCGTAATGATCCACCCGAATGCCGCGGCCGGTCGGCGGGTCAAAGGCGCTCAGTGTGCCACCGGAGGGCCGGGCCGAGCCGTCCGGCTGCATCGTCTCCAGATTGACGCGGGCCTGGATGGCATAGCCTTGCGGCTCCGGCGTACCCTCCTTGCCCAGCAACACGGCGGAGAGCGTCTTGCCGGTTGCCACTTCCAACTGAAGCTGTACCAGGTCCAGGCCGGTGACTGCCTCGGTGACGGTATGCTCCACCTGCAGGCGGGCGTTGCATTCCAGGAAGGCGATGGTGGTGTCGGCACCGCGGTCGTCGCCATCCACCAGGAATTCGAACGTGCCGACGCTCTTGTATTGAGCCGCCTCTGCCAGGGCCGCCGCCGCCGCGTGCAGGCGTTGGCGGACGGATGGGTGCAGGTTCGGAGCGGGGGCGATCTCGACGATTTTCTGGTGCTGACGCTGGATCGAGCAATCCCGGTCGCCCAAAACCGCCACCGCGCCGGAGCCATCGCCGATCACCTGCACCTCGATATGGCGGGCGTGCGGCAGGTATTGCTCGATGAACACGTCGGAGCGGCCAAAGGCATTGCGCGCCTCCGACTGGGCCCGTTCGAAGGCCTCTTCCAGGTCGGCCTCGTCGTGCACCAGCCGCATGCCGCGGCCACCGCCGCCGGCCACCGCCTTCAGCATGACAGAGGCGCCAGCTTCCAGTCCCGCAAAGAACCCTTGCGCCACATCCAGCAGGGTCGGGCCATCGGTGCCAGGCAGCAGCGGCACGCCAAGCTCTTCGGCCAGCCGCCGCGCCTCCACCTTGTCGCCGAACAGATCGAGGCTTTCCGGGGAGGGTCCGACGAAGGTCAGGCCGGCCTCGGCGCAGGCGCGGGCGAAGTCGCCGTTCTCCGCCAGAAAGCCATAGCCCGGGTGCACGGCGTCGGCCCCGGCATCTTTCGCCGCCTGCACCAGCCCAGCAATATCGAGGTAGGCAGCAGGTCCGGCCCCCTCCAACGCAACGGCCTGGTCAATCGCCCGCGTGTGCAGGCTCTGGCCGTCATCCTGGCTGTAGACCGCGACGGTTTCAATGCCGAGATCGGCAGCGGTCTGGGCAATGCGAATGGCGATCTCGCCACGGTTGGCGATGAGCAGGCGCTGCATGCAATGGGTTCCTGAGTGGCAGGGTGAGAGCTGCTACGATAGCCCTCACACCACCCGAAAGGAACCCGCCGCCAGAGTCGTTTATGGGTTCAGTCGAACAGGCTTAAGTCGATCAGATCGCCCATCCGGTTGTAGCCGACATCGCCGGGGTGTAGGTGGTCGCCATTGTCGTAGATCGGCAGCATACGGGTCGGATGGCTGGGGTCACGCAGGCCCTCGTCAAAGTCGATGACGGCGTCGAACGCGCCGCTGGTCCGGATCCACTCGTTTAGGGCGACGCGCTTGGCTTCGCCCTCCAGCGTGTAAGCCCCCATCAGGAAGGTTTCGTTCTCGAACGGCGTCAGCGTGCCGCCGAATATCTTGATGCCGCGGTCATGCGCCCGCAGCGTCATCTGATAGAGCCCGTCGATCAATTGCTGCGCCGTCACCACCTCCTCCGGCAAACCGCGGCGGTTGCGGATGTCGTTAATGCCCAGCACGACGATGGCATGCGTAACGCCCGGCTGCGCCAGCACATCCCGGTCGAAACGGCGCACGCCGCTGTCGCCGCGGATGTCGTGGGCGATGCGGTTGCCGCCCAACCCCTGGTTCATCACGCCGAACATCTTGCCGCCGCGGGCGATGATCCGGCGGGCCAGCTGGTCCGGCCAGCGGGCAAAGGCGTCATAGGTTGAGATATTGCCATCCGTGATCGAGTCGCCCAGCGCGACGATGCCGCCGACATCGGTTCCGGCCTCCACGTCGATGCCGCAGAGGAAGTACCAGTCATCGACCATGCGCGCGGTGTGCATGACCTCGTGCGCGGAAAAATCGCCGGGCGGCGACAGGAAATTCTGTTGGCGGGAATAGCGGCCGGTCACGCCGAAACTGGCCGGGATCTCGCCCGGCACATAGATGCTGACGGCCAGATCCTGCAACGGCTCGACATGCAAGGCGACCGGATCGCTGATCACGAAGGCGCCCGCCGGAATCTTCACCGAGGACGAGCCGTTAAACGTCACCACCCGGTCGGTCGACGGCTGGATGGCGGCCCCTGCCGCCCGAATGGCGACATGGGTGGAGGCGATGACCAGGTCGCCCTGGCCCGCCGCGTTCGACAGGCGGATTCGCAGACGGTCTCCGCCAATGCTGACGCGCGGAAACATGCGGATCGTTGGGCTGCTGAGCGAAACGCCATCGGCGATGGCCGGTGTGGCGGTCCAGGTTCCGACCCAATGGGATGAGCGTGATGATGGCATGGCGGGGCTTCCTCGTTCTTTGGATGAACAAGAGTCGCCCGCCATATCATCCTGTCAAGACCGGTCGCCGCGATCCTCGGCAGCTTAGCGTCAGACTGCGCCTTCCAGAACGATCTTGCCGAAATGCTGGTTCGCCTTCATGTGCGCGAGGGCATCGGCCACCTGTGCGAAGGGGAAAACGCGGTCGATGGGCAGGCGCAGTTTGCCGGCAGCGACGGCCTCGCCCAGGTCGGCCTGCATGGCGTTGGCGATGTCGCGGATTTCGGCGATTGAGCGGGTGCGGAACGTCACACCGATATAGTCGATGCGCCGCGCCGCATGCAGGTCAAAGTTGAACTCACCCGAAAACCCGCCCAGCCGGCCGACGTTGACGATGCGCCCCAGAATCTTGGTGCAGCGCAGCGAGTCGTTCACCGTGTAGCCTGAGACGTTGTCGACGATCAGGTCGACACCCGCGCCCTTGGTCGCCTCCAGCACTTGGTCGGCCCAGGTCGGGTCGCGGCTGTCGAGCGCCAGGTCAGCGCCGAAATCGTTGAGTTTGGCCCGGCGCTCTGCATTGGTGGAGGTGCCGATCACCAGCCCGGCGCCCTTGTATCTGGCGATCTGCTGGGCCATCAGGCCGACGCCGGACGATGCCCCCTGGATCAGCACCGCCTCGCCCGCCTGCATCCGGCCAGCGGTTACGACGGCGTTATGCATGGTGTTGAGCGCGGTCGGCAGGGTCGCGGCTTCGTTCCAGGAAACGTTGGCGTCCGGGATCTTGATCGCCCGGCCCCAGTCGGCGACGGCGTACTCGGCCCAGCCCTCGGCGCCGCCACACATGACGCGGTCGCCGGGTTTGAGGCCGTTGGCGGCAGCTTCTGCGCCGCACTCGACCACTTCGCCGACGAATTCCAGGCCGACAATGGTGCCAGCACCGCCGGCGCGGCCATGCGCCATGCCGGAGGCCACCATCAGGTCCGCCCGGTTCAGGCCACAAGCACGCACGCGCACCAGGACCTCGTTCGGCTTTGGAGTCGGTTTGGCGACGTCCTGGATTTGGACGCCGGACGGTGTAACGACAACGGCTTTCATTGGGGGTAGCCTCCTGCACCAGGTATGGGTGGGCATCAAAGCCAGCACCATACGCCGTAGCATATCCCAAATCCAAACCGGAATAAGAGGTGAAGCCCGACATCGGCGAGCGTCAGCGCCGCCAGAAACGGCAAAACCATTGAGACAAGGATTGTCTTAACAGCCTGCAACGCGGCGCCTGTCTGTTTGTGCCGCACGGAGTTCCGTCTAGGCGGACCCTAGCCCGCGGCGGGTCGGGGTGATAGGCTCCCGCCTGTTCCCGCCAGAAACGAGACCGTCGCCATGGACCGCGCCAAAGAACTCGGCATTCTGAAAGCTTTGCTGCATTACAATGAGACCGGAACCACCGCTATGGCTGAAGCGCCATGGGAGAACGCCGTCTCGGCCTATATGTGCCCGGACCGGCACCGCCTTGAGGAGGAAAAGCTGATCCGCGGCCGTCCGGTCGTCATGGGCATGTCCTGCGACTGGCCAGAAAACGGTTCCTACCGCACCGATGATTTCACGGGCGTTCCGATCCTGATCGTGCGGGGGCGGGATGGCAGGCTGCGGGCGTTTCTGAATGTTTGCCGGCACCGTGGCGCCAAAGTGACGGAGGGTTGCGGCAAGGCCCGCTCGTTCCGGTGCCCCTATCATGCCTGGGTCTATGCCGATGACGGCGCATTGCGGGCCGTGCCCGAGCAACATGCTTTCGAAGGCGCGCTGGATGGCCGCCAGGGCCTGACCCCGCTGCCGCTGGCGGAGAAGTATGGCATGGTCTGGGTGCTGCCGACGCCCGCCGCCGATGGCTCGTGCGATCTGGATATCGATCCCTGGCTGTGCGGCCTGGAAGCCGACCTGAAATTCTGGAAGCTGGACACCTATCACTTCCATTCCCGGCATGCCCACTATGAGGACATGAACTATAAGCTGCTCGTTGATACCTTCCTGGAGGGCTATCATTTCGGGTTTCTGCATGCGGACACGTTGCGCGGCGTGCTGAAGCCGCACATGAACCATTTCGAGACGTTCGGCCCAAATTCCCGCACCACTTATGCCCGCGCCAAGCTGGACCGGTTGCCGAGTACGCCAGAGGCGGAGTGGAGCCTGATGTGGAACTCGACCATCGTCACGCAGATGTTTGCAAATACGGTGTTTTCGCCCCAGGGCGATCACATGGAGATCTACCGCTGCTTTCCGGTGGAGGGCCGGCCCGACCGCTCGGTCATGGAGATGTCGCTCTATATCCCCAAGCCGGCGGCGACCGCTGATGAAAAGCGCCACTGGGACGCCAACATGGACCTGGCGCTGAACGTGATTACCACCGAGGACTTCCCGGCGAGCCGTACCATGCAAATTGGTTTTGGCTCCGGCGCACAACAGAGCATCGTTTTTGGCCGCAACGAGCCCGCGCTGATCCATTACCACCAGTCGATCCGGCGGGCCTTGGGATTGCCGGTGGAAGGCGAACCGGTAAGGGCTGCGGCGGAGTAGGGGGATTTCCTGTTCTCCTGCGGCGTCATTACTGGCCTTTCACCGGCACCGGCGCGGCCGCCGCAATCAGCCCTTCGGCCTTCAAGTCCGCCCAGAGGTCGGGCGGCAGGTCTGTCCGCATCCAGGCCAGGTTGGCGCGAACCTGCTCGGTCGAGACCGGCCCCGGGATGACCGAGGCGACGCCGGGATGGGCCAGCACGAATTGCAACGCCGCGGCGCCCAGCGGCACGTCATGCCGAGCGCAAACCGCCTGAATGGCGGCGGCTTTCTGCATCACAGCATCCTTGGCCGTGCGGTAGCCGTAGGTCGCGCCCGGCTGCGGCCCGACCGCCAGAATGCCAGAGGCGAACGGTGCGCCTATGACGACCGAGACGCCTTTCTCCCGGCACAGGTTCAACTCGTCCAGGCCGTGCTGGTCCATCAGGGTGTAGGGCATGGCAACCAGGAAAAAGTCGATGGGGAAGCGCTCCAAAAAGCGCGGAATCATGCCGGTAAGATTGACGCCCGCGCCGATGGCCTGGATTTCGCCGCTCGCTTTTAGGTCCGCCAGCGCCCGGAAGCCGCTGCCGCTGAGCGTATCGAGCGCCGTAGTTACGGCCTCCTCCGACCCCAGGTGGCCGGTGTCGAGGTCGTGGATCAGCAACGCCTCCACCCGGTTCAGACCGAGGCGGGCGAGGCTCATCTCGTAGCTTTTCAGGACGGCATCGTGCGAATAGTCGAACCGCGGCTCGAACGGCAGGCCGCCTTTCCATGCCGGATGCTGGTACTGGTCGGGGTCGGCGGGCCTGGCGTGCACCCGCCCGACTTTGGTGGAAATTACGAAACTGTCCCGCGGCTTGGTCCGCAGCACATGGCCGAGCCGCAACTCGCTCTTGGTGTTGCCATACCAGGGCGAGGTGTCGAAATAGCCAATCCCGGCTGCGTGCGCCGCCTCGATGGCAGCGGAGGCCTGCGCCTCCGGGATGACTGCGTGCATATCGCCCAGGCTCGCCCCACCCATGCCAAGCTGGGTGACGTGGAGGGACGTATTGGCGATCTGGCGGGGGCGGTGGGGATTCATGCTGTATGGACCTAAATGAGCTTAGCTTCCTGCGTAAGATTGAGCTTTCTGCGCACGAAGTCGTCGAACATCGGCACGGTGAAATCAATTTCGCCGTAGGTTGGGCTGTAAATCATGCCTTTTCGTATGATACTTGCCCGGCGTGGACCAAGCGAACTTGGGCCTTTGCGCGCGCCACCTCATCATCACCCACGCCGCCCGCGACCGACGCTAATTCAGCCGCACAGACTGATAACATCTCATCAACCTGACCGGCTGATGTACCTGCATAAACAGAAAAGCTGCCACCATCTGAATGCAATTGGGAAAATGAAAAAATCGAATAGCACAGCCCGCGTTTTTCACGCACCTGCTGAAATAACCGCGACGACATTCCGCCGCCATAAAGGGTCGATAGCGCCATCAGTGAAAACCGGTCGGCCATTGTGTCAATTTTAGCAGGCAGACCAAAGACGATATGTGACTGCTCAAGCTCACGCGTTGCCAGCTTGCGGCCACCACCCCAAGGCGCGGCGTGGCGAACCGCCGATGTGGCATTACCGATATGACCAAGCCGTTGTTCAATCCGGCGCACAAGATCATCATGATCAACCGCCCCAGCAGCACAAACCAGCATTTGCCCGGCACCATAATGACGGCGCAAAAATGCGTCTAAATCCTGTTGCCGAAATGCCGAGACACTATCAACCGTTCCCAGAATGGGGCGTCCCAATGTATGGCCTTCGTAACAGGCCGCGGCAAACAAATCGAACACCAGATCATCCGGTGTATCAAGCGACTGCCCTATTTCCTGAATGATGACACCGCGCTCGCGTTCAATTTCCAATTCGGGCAGGGTCGATTCGGTCAGGATATCGGCAAGAATATCGACACCCAGATCGAGATGCTCGGGCAGCAGCCGTAAATAATAAGCGGTTTCCTCGCGGCTTGTGTGGGCGTTCATATAACCGCCGACATTTTCGACCTCGGTCGCGATCGTCTGCGCGTCACGCCGTTTGGTGCCTTTGAACGCCATATGTTCCAGCATATGGGCAAGACCCTGTTCGTTATCGCCCTCATCGCGCGCACCGGCATTAACCCAGATCCCAACTGACAAGGTGGCAGTGTGCGGCATTGCCCGTGTGGCGATTTTCAGACCGTTACCAAGTACCGTTACTGTTGTTGTCATGCGCTTCGCTTTCGTGCCAGCACCAGTGCCTTTACCGCATCTGCATCGGCGGCGACGGTCTGCATCTGTTCGGGTCTTGTCATCAGGTCAGCCATATGCGGCGGCAAAACAGGCTTTTCGCCGGTGGCGGTTTCAACCGCAGTTTCAAATTTTGCCGGATGCGCACAAGCGAGGCTGATAATCGGTATATCTGTTGGCACCGTGCCATCCGCATGAGCGCGCCGCGCCGCCGACAGCCCCACCGCACTATGGGGGTCAAGAACCATGCCATCATTTTTCGCGGTCGTGGCAATCTCGGCAATTGTGCCAGCATCATCCAACCGATAGGCAGAAAAAAGGCGATGAGCCCCGGCCATAATATCATTATCAAGGCTGAACTGGCCAGTCGTCGCAAAGTCATGCATCACCGATGCTGTCCTGCTGCCGTCACGGCCGAGCAGTTCGAACAACAACCGCTCAAAATTGCTCGAAACCTGAATATCCATTGATGGGCTCAGCGACGGCACAACGGCCTCACGCGCCATTGTTCCGGCCTCGAAAAACCGTGGCAGAATGTCGTTTTGGTTTGACGCGACGATCAGACGTTCGATCGGCAGCCCCATTTGCACCGCAGCATAGCCCGCAAAGACATTGCCAAAATTGCCGGTCGGCACCGAAAATGCGACTTTCTGTTCGGGCGCACCCAGAGCCAATGCCGATGAGAAATAATAGACAATCTGCGGCATTAACCGCGCCCAGTTAATCGAATTGACCGCTGACAGGTTAACCGCATCACGGAATTGATGATCGTTAAACAGGGTTTTGACAAGTGCCTGACAATCGTCAAAATCACC
>JAPOJR010000116.1 GCA_029978325.1 Alphaproteobacteria bacterium
GTCGGCGGTCGCTACGAGCCCAAGGACGGCAAGATCGCGGCGACCGAGACCTTCGTGTCGCAACCCGGCGAAAGCGATGCGCTGCGCAAGGAAAACCAGGCCGAGAACCTGGGCTGGTACGCCGCCATCACCGCCGACATGTTCGGCTAACGCTCCATAGATGGGTGAACGGGGCCGCTCCGGATCAGGAGTGGTCCCCTCCCCGCGTCTCGACAAACCAGCCTAGCCGCCGCAACTGCCACGCGCTGATGCTGCTTTCGACGGCGTAGGACAAGACCCAGGCAGCGACTCCCAATAGCGCGCCGTTCAATTCGGGCAACGCCAGGCTGACCGCGCAGGCCGCTGCTGCGGTGACGATCCTTAGAACCCCACTTGCCGCAAGGGAGATCGTCGTCCGCGCCTTCGACAGCAAGCCTCGGAACAGTGCTGCGGCGCTCCAAAACCCGGCCATCACGAACGAGAGACCCATCGCAGGCTCACAGTACTGCGCAAGAGCAGGTGGCAATCCCATAATCCCCTGCAAGATCATATCCCGCAGCGGCGTCTGGAACAGCAGCAGCGCCAGGACCGTAAAGCCGCCGATCAATTGGGCGGCAAAAATCAGCATGACGCGGACATCTTCGCGCCGCGCCACCAGTGTCTGTGCAGACTGGGCAAGATTGCGCATCGGTCCCATCAGCAGGGATACCAATCCGTGCACCACCCCGAATGCGGCAATGGCCAGTTCAGCATTGCTGAGCCGTCCCAAATACAGGTTGATCGTAAAGATGACCCCCATCTCCGCAGACGAATTGATGATCAGCGGCCATGCAAACCGCCAGTAGCTGAAATAGCTGTCCCGCATAGCGCGCACCGCCGGCAGCGCCATCAGGTGCTTCCAGGCGAAACACCAGGCGAAGACCGTCTCGGACGCCATACATAGCACCAGAGCCGCGGCCCCGATCGCCGCGCCTTCCAGCCAGAATGGCAGGATCATCAATGATGCCCCCAGCGAAGCCAGCCGGACCAAAGTGCTCCACGTGATGACGATGGTTTTGCGATTCAACATCAGTAAGGCGAAAGCCGTGCCGCGCAATAACAATACCGGCGGGCTCAACATCAGCATTCCAACCGCGGCGCGCGCCTCTGCCTGTGCGGCGTTGCCGAGCCCGAACCAGTGGCCGAACATGGCATTGCCCAAGTCAGTCGCCATGACCAGAAACGCCATGGTCAACGGCAGACACAACAGGACAGCCGCAAACCCCATCAATCGGAGGACATCGGCCCTGCTTTTCAGATAGGACAGGCACATCAGGGCCATGACTTCGGTCGTGCTGGTAATGGCAAAGTAGAATGTGAATGCGGCGTTGAACGCCGCCAGCGTCACCCCAGGAGTCTCCGTTCGCGCAAGGAAGGCATGAATCGCCGATTTCGAGATCATGTTGAGCTCGACCATCAGCACCAATGGTCCGAAAAATAAGTATGCGTCGCGCAGGCGTAAACCTGTCCCGGCGAACGACTTTTCTGTCTTTTCAACTTGCACCATGGGTCCGCCGCGCTGCGCCAAATGCCGGTCAACCGGCAGCTCAACAGACATTGGAGCCACGTTGGCGTCAACTGCTATCGCAGCGCCCACATGGTTTTCCGCCTCAAACGCGCCTGACAGTTGCCGGCGATCCGCCATGCCGCAAGCCGTTCTTGCATGACACAAGGGACAAAAGCCGGATATTGTTGGCTCGGTTCGACATCAGATTGCTACGCCCGTTCGCTACATGCTCCGACTAGCGCGGGAGCCGGCCAATCCCAGCCGTGGAGGATAACGATGCGCAATATCACCTTCGACAACATCACCGAAACCGTTACCAAAGCCTATGCCGGCACTGAGGACGAGCGCACGCGCGAGATCATCACCTTGCTGATCAAGCGCCTGCATGACTTTGTCCGCGAGGTGAAACTGACGCCACAGGAATGGGAAGCCGCCATGGGCTTCCTGCTGCGCGCCGCCCAGGCCAGCAACGAACAGCGGAACGAGTTCATCCTGCTGTCCGACCTGCTGGGCGTGTCCGCCCTGGTCGATTTGTTGGACGGCAAGGATGATGCCGGCGCTTCGATCACGACGCTGATGGGGCCGTTCTATGTGCCGGGTCAGCCGGATATGGAAGCCGGCGCCGACCTCATCAAGGACAACGATGGCGAGCGGATTTTGGTCCAAGGCCAAATCCGGAGCGCCAACGGCGGCCCCTTGCCGGGCGCAATTGTGGAGATCTGGCAGAACGGTCCGAATGGCCTCTATACCGTCCAGGATCCGAACCAACCGGACGACAATCTGCGTTGCACGCTGCATGCGGATGCCGAAGGCCGCTATAGCTTTTCCACAGTCAAACCGATTTCCTATACCGTGCCGGATGATGGCGCAGGCGGAGAACTGGTCCGGGCGGCCGGGCGGCATTGCTGGCGGCCCGCGCACATTCACCTGATGATCAGCGCCGATGGACACAAACGCCACATCAGCCAGATATTTAACGAGGCCGATCCGTATATCGATGAAGACGCTGTGTTCGGCGTCCGGTCCGACCTGGCGGTGCCGTTCGACCGCGAGCCGACGGAGGCGGAATTGCAACGATTCCCCAATATCAAACGGCCGTTCAACGTCGTGAATATGGATTTTGTCCTGGCCCACGCCGAATAGGGCTGATGCCGTTGATCGGGCGCCCGGCGCGTACTGGGTGCCCATTATTGTCACCGAGCGCTCTCCCCCAAGTAATCCGCCGATCCGGCAAGGATAAGATTCATCTCGCCCCAGCCGGAATTCGACCTCCACCACACCAATCCGGTCTGGAAATAGCCTGTTCAAGCCAACGCCCGTATGGTTTACTTTACTCCGATAAAGTTCTTGGCTGCGCCAACAGCCACTGAAGAACCTAAACCACTGGGAGTAAAACGCGATGCAATGCTTCTCCGGCACCCGGCGTTGGGCGCTGAAACTGGCCGCGGCGGCTTTTGCCGGCACATTGGCATTCGCCGCTCCGGCGCAGGCCGAAAAACCGATCAAGATCGGCTTTTCCATGGCGTTGACCGGTGGTTTGGCTGCTGCCGGCAAGGCTGCGCTGATTGCCATGGAAATCTGGAAAGACGACGTCAACGCCGCTGGCGGCTTGTTGGGCCGCCAGGTTGAGTTCGTCTACTATGACGACCAAACCAACCCATCCACCGTCCCGGGCATCTATACCAAGTTGCTGACCCTCGACAATGTCGACCTGGTGGTCAGCGGCTATGCCACCAACATGATCGCGCCCGCCATGCCGATCGTGATGAGCCGGAAAATGGTGTTCATGAGCCTGTTTGGCTTGGCCGTGAACGAGAAGTTCAACTATCCGAATTACTTCCAGATCATGCCGGCCGGGCCGAATCCGCTTACGGATTGGTCCAAAGGCTTTTTCGATATAGCCGCGGCGCAAAACCCAAAGCCGACGACGGTGGCCTTGGTCGGAGCCGATGCGGAGTTCGCGCGGAATGCGTTGATCGGCGCGCGTGAAAACGCAGCGAAGGCCGGTTTCAAGATCGTGTATGACAAGACCTATCCGCCGCCGACAGCGGACTTCAGCCCGATTGTGCGGGCGATCCAGGCGGAAAATCCGGATGTGGTGTTCGTCGCGTCCTACCCGCCGGATTCGGCTGGTATGGTCCGCGCCATCAACGAAGTCGGCCTCAAGACCAAACTGCTGGGCGGCGGCATGGTCGGCCTGCAGTTCGCAGCGCTGATGGGCAAGCTTGGCCCCAGCCTGAACGGCATCGTCAACTATGACTTCTGGGTGCCGGAACCGACCCTGAAATTCGACGGCGTCGAGGCGTTCTTGAAAAAATATCAGGAGAAAGCACCGGCCGCCGGCGTCGATCCGCTGGGCTATTACCTGCCGCCGTATGCCTATGCCTATCTTCAGGTCTTGGGTGACGCCGTCAAAGCCGTGGGCTCCACGGACCAGCAAAAGCTTGCAGACTATATCCGGTCGCATACCCACAAGACCGTTGTCGGCGATGTGAGCTTTGCTCCGAATGGCGAATGGGCGACGCCACGCGCATTGATGGTGCAATTCCAGGGAATCAACGATAGCGGCCTGGAGCAGTTCACCAAGGCTGGCGCGCGGGTGGTTTTGTGGCCGGAGCAATGGAAATCCGGCACGCTCAAATACCCCTACGCCCAGTAACCGGGCGCAGCCCTGACCCATGAATGGCGATGCAGTCCTCGCTGGCGGTGCGGAAACGTCAGCGCGCCAGCCTGGATTGCTGAGCCGTCAGAGACGCATCCATCTGGTGGCGAGGGGTATTTCCGCCCGTGCTTGATCTTTTCCTCAATGCTATCGCGGCAGGCATATTGCTGGGTGGCTTTTACGCGGCGATGACCGTCGGCCTGACGATTTCGTTCGGCCAACTGGATATCGTCAATATCGCGCACCCGGCCTTTATCGTCCTCGGCTCGTTCTGCACCTTCGTGCTGCACGAGCATGCCGGGCTCGATCCGTTGCTGGCGGGCGTACTGCTGGCGCCGGCGTTCTTCTGCATCGGCATCGGCGTATACAGCGTCTACTATGGAAGCTTCGAGAGACGGGGCGACGAGTCGCTCCGGGGCCTCGCCTTTTTCTTCGGCATCATGTTCATCCTCGAAGTGCTGCTGATCATGACCTTCGGCGTCGATTACCGCCTGGTCGAGACCAGTTATATCGGCGAAAGCATCAAAATAGGCGTTATCGGCCTGCCCTTTCGGATGCTGGTGCCATTTCTGGCCGCCCTGGCCATGGCGGGTGGGATCTACCTCTATCTGTCCAAGACATTCACCGGGCGCGCCATTCTTGCGGTCGCGCAGGACCGGCTGGCCTTGCAGCTGATGGGCGCCGACCCGGTACGAACCAAGCAGATTGCGTTCGGCATTGGCTTGGGCACCGCCGCGGTCGCGGGCTCGTTGCTGATCATGCTCGGACCGGTCGAGCCATCCGTAGGCCGGCTCTATATCGGCCGCATATTTGCGATCGTTGTTTTGGGCGGCATGGGCAGCATCGGCGGCACCATCGTTGCCGCCATCATATTGGGCGTGGTCGAAAGCATGGTCGCAACCTTCTATGGGCCGTCATGGTCACCCGCAGTGGCGTTCGGTTTCCTGTTGATGACATTGGCGATCCGGCCTTCCGGCTTGTTTGGGAGGTAGGGCAGATGCGTATCGGCTGGTTCTATCCAATTGCCCTGCTGCTGGTGTTGGGCGGCGCGTTCGCCACCAAGCACGTCGACTCGAACTTCGTATTTTATGCCGGCTATGTGGTGTTGCAGTTCATCGTGCTGGCAACGGCCTGGAACATCCTCGGCGGCTTCACCGGCTATGTGAATTTCGGCACCGCCGCCTTCTTTGCCGTAGGTGCGTACACCACCATCGCCCTGAACAAGGCGCTGGGGCTGCCGCTGTTGGCCATCATGCCCATAGCGGGGATTATCGCCGGCCTGATCGGCCTTGCCGCAGGCTATTTCACCTTGCGCTTAAAGGGCGTGTTCTTCTCTATCGCCACGCTGGCGCTGGCCGTCGTGCTGGAAACCGCGGTCGCCAACTGGGGCTATGTCGGCGGCGCGTCGGGGTCCTATGTCATTCCACCGGCAGAGGTGCCGTTTTTCGATAACTATATCGAGGGCCTTTTCAGCCTGATGCTGCTGCTGGCCGTCGTCGCGGTCGGCATCGCCCGCTACATTGCCCTTTCGAAGATCGGGCGCGGCTTTGCCGCCATCCGCGACGATGAAGTGGCGGCGGAATGCATGGGCGTGCCCACCCTGCGGCTCAAGCTGATCGCCACCACGCTCAGCGGCGCGCTGATGGGCATCGCCGGTGCGCCCTATCCCTTCTACGTGACCTATGTCGAGCCGACCTCGGCCTTCAGCCTGACCTATGCGGTCAACTCCATCGCAATGCCGTTGATCGGCGGCACGACTACGTGGTTCGGCCCGGTGATCGGCGCGGTTCTGCTGGGGTCGTTGCAGCAATGGGCGACGGTGACGATTTCGTCCGAGCTGAACCTGCTGATTGTCGGCGTAACGCTGGTCGCCTTTGTCGTACTGGCGCCGCAAGGATTGGTCGGGCTGGCGCGGAAGCTGTTCGGACGCGGAGGCCGCACCCCATGAACCAGCCTCCGGTCCTAGACGTCGTTGGCGTCGTCAAGCGGTTCGGTGGCTTTACCGCGCTGGACGGCATCAATCTGACCGTGGCGCCCAGCGAGCGGCTGGGTCTGATCGGGCCGAATGGCTCTGGCAAAACAACCTTAATCAGCTGCATCTCCGGGTCGCTGATCGCCGACGACGGCCAGGTGCGGTTCCAAGGCCAGGATATCACCAAGCTGACGCCGCATCGGCGGACTGGCCTGGGCATCGGGCGCAGCTTTCAGATCCCCCGCCCCTTCGGCAGCATGACCGTGGCGGAAAACGTAGCGATCCCCCTGGAATACGTCGGACAGGGCAGCCGCAAAGAGATCGCGTCGGAAGCCCGGGACATCCTGGGTCTCATGCGGCTGGACCACCTGGCGGATACCGACGCGCGCGCGCTGAACCAAATTGAACTGCGCAAGCTGGAACTAGCCCGCGCCATGGCCTGCCATCCAAAGCTGCTGATCTCTGACGAAGCAATGGCCGGGTTGTCGGGCAATGAAGTCGATGAGATCCTGGAAATCCTGTTAGCCGTCAACCAACGCGGCGTTGCGATCATCATGATCGAGCACATTATGCGCGCGGTGATGGGCTTTTCCGAGCGCATCGTCGTACTGGATGCCGGTAAGAAAATCGCTGACGGCGCACCAGAGGAGATCATGCGCAACCCTGACGTGGAAAGGGCATACCTTGGCGAGTAGGATTGTTGCAGAGAACCTCTCGGCCGGCTATGGCGCGGTGCAGGTGTTGCACGAGGTATCGTTGCGGGTGGAATCCGGCGAAACCGTCGTGCTGTTGGGCACCAACGGCAATGGCAAAAGCACGCTGATCAAGTGCCTGACCGGCATCATTCAGCCGACCAGCGGCTCTATCTACCTGGAGCGCGACGGCGAAAGGATCAATCTTGCCGGTCGGTCGCCGCAGGAAATCGTCAACCTGGGCGTGGCGCTGGTGCCGGAAGGCCGCCGGCTGTTTCCCAAGCTGACGGTGACCGAAAACCTGGAATTGGGTGCGTTTCGCCCTGCCGCACGCGAGCGGCTGAAGGACAACCTGGCCTTTTGCTTCGAGGCATTCCCTCGCCTCGCCGAACGCCGGCACCAGATGGCCGGCTCCATGAGCGGCGGCGAGCAGCAGATGGTGGCCGTGGCCCGCGCCATGATGTCGGACCCGCAAGTCCTGCTGATCGACGAACCCTCGGTCGGCCTCGCCCCGATTTTGGTCAGCCGGATGATTGAAAAAATCAAGGAATTGCATGACCACCGCGCCCTGACCGTTTTAATGGCCGAACAGAACTTTAACCAGGCCATCAAGATTGCCGACCGCGGCTACATCATCGTGCACGGCGAGATCGCCTTCGAAGGCGAAAGTGCGGACGCCCTGAAGAACAATGAGATGGTCAAGCAGCTCTATCTGGGCGCTTGAGGAGACCTAGGATGCAGCCCCGCGACCGCATTTCCTATTCCGCCATCGTCGACCGGCCCCGGCTGCCTATGCCGGATGGCAAGCGGATGGCTGTATGGACCATCGTCAATGTGGAAGATTGGTCGATCGACCGGCCGATGCCGCGCGCCGTGCTGTCGCCGCCGATGGGCCAACCGCTGCAACCAGATGTCCCCAACTGGTCCTGGCACGAATACGGCATGCGCGTCGGCTTTTGGCGCTTGCTGGAAGTCCTGCAACGCTATGAGGTTGGCGTTACCCTGGCGATCAACGGACTGGTCTGCCAGACCTATCCGCGGGTTGCGGAAGCCGCGCTCAAGGCCGGGTGGGAATTCATGGGCCATGGCTTCGAGCAGTTGCCCATGCACAAGGTCGATAACCAGCCGGAAGCCATCGCCAAGACCATTGAGACCATTCGGGCCTTCACCGGAAAGGCGCCCCGCGGCTGGGAAAGCCCCGGCCTGACCGAAACCGATGACACCGCCGACCACCTGACCGCGGCCGGCATCGAATACGTCGCCGACTGGGTGCTGGACGATCAGCCGGTTGAACTGGCGACAAAACACGGTCCCCTGATCTCAATCCCGTATACCGTCGAACTGAACGACATTCCGATGATGGCACTGCAACACCATGGCTCGGAAGAAATGCTGCGCCGGGGCAAAGACCAATTCGACCAACTGTACCGTGAAAGCGCCGGCATCACGCGGGTGATGTCGATTAGCACCCACCCCTATATCACCGGCGCGCCGCATCGGATCGGCTATCTGGAAAAGCTGCTCCAGCATATCCGCTGCCATGACGATGTTGCGATGTGGAGCGGCGAGCAGGTCGTAGACTGGTATCGGTCGGCGAAATCCGCCACTTAACCTCGGCCCACGACAGGCTTCCAATCCGGTTAACGACAAGATTGCCGCCAAGGTGGGGGAAGCAGATATTCCTCTGTGCGGCGCCTCAGACGTGACGATTGCGAACACCTTCCACGGCTTCCGGGTTGACAAGCGAACTCAGGTCGCCGGCGTCGAGCCCCAGATAGGCGGCACGGATCACCCGGCGCATGATTTTCATGTTTCTGGTCTTCGGCAGGTCGGCGCAGAACAGAACGTCCTTCGGCCGGAATGGTGTACCCAGACCTTTGACCACAGCGGCGACCAGTATATCCCTCGCTGTACCGATGTCGTTCACGCCCCCGCGCAAAACGCAGGCGCAAACAATAGCCGTTCCCTTGATCGGGTCCGGCACACCAATAGCGGCAGCTTCCCGCACCAGATTGGTTTCCAACAACAGCGCCTCGATCTCCGATGGCCCGGTGCGCTTGCCGGCGATCTTCAGCGTGTCGTCAGAGCGACCGAGGATGTAATAGAACCCATCAACATCGCGGCGCGCAAAATCACCGTGGTGCCAAACGCCCGTCCAGGTCGACCAATAGCCATCGATATAGCGCGCCTGATCGCGCCACAGGCCCTGGGTCAGACCGATGGGCGCGCGCCGCATGACGAGTTCGCCAACCTCTCCGGCGCCAGCCTCCTCGCCATGCTCGTTAAACACCGCCGCCCAGGTGCCGGGCACGGGCGCGGTGAAGGAGCAGGCCTTGATCGGCTCCGTCACGACGGAACTCAAAATCCCACACATTTCGGTACCGCCGGAGAAATTGATAACCGGCAACTTTCCGCCGCCGATCGTATCAAAAAGCCAGGTCCACGCTTCCGGGGTCCAGGCTTCGCCAGTGGAAACAAAAATCCGTAGCGCCGTGAGATCGTAACGCGAGACGTCGAACTTCGGCTCGGCCATGAAGCTGCGCGCCATGGTCGGGGCGACGCCCAGGTAAGTCACTTGCTTCTCCGCCGCCAGCCGCCAGAGCCGGTCTGCGGTCGGATAGTCCGGCGTTCCTTCTGGCAGCACGATGGTTCCACCCATCAGCGTCGCGCCATAGACCAGCAGCGGTCCGACCAACCACCCCATATCCGACATCCACATAATGCGGTCGGAAGGCTTGAAATCCATGCAGATGCCAAGGTCCAGCACCAACTTCGGCGGGAAGCCGCAATGGGTGTGCACTACGCCCTTCGGCTTGCCCGTGGTGCCGGAGGTGTAGATCAGCAGATAGGGCGAGTCGGCCTCCAGGGCAGCCGTGCTGTCGTCGTCGCCCGGTTGGGAGGCCATGACGTCGTCCCAGCGATGATCGACGCCCTCGGTCCATTCGCCCTCAACGGCAATGCGGTGGCACACGATGACATGCTCCAGGCTCGGCACGCGCGGGCGCACCGCGTCCACTATCGGCTTCGCCGCCACCACGCGGCCGCGTCGGTAGGAGCCATCGACGGTGATAATGGCCTTTGCCTCTGCATCGATCAGGCGGGAGGCGACGGCGTCCTCGCCGAAGCCGGAGAACAGGGGCAGGACGATGCCGCCGATCTTCGGAACAGCCAGCAGAGCCACCGCGGCCTCCGGCAGGTTCGGCAGGTAGATCGCCACCACATCGCCCGGCCCGATACCCAGCCGCCGGAGGCCCGCCGCCAGAAGCCGGACCTGCCGGTCAAGCTCTGCATAGCTCCAGGTAAGTTCGCTGCCGTCCTCACCGATCCACTCCAGTGCCGGCTTTTGCATCGTCGCGGTACCCTGCCACTTGTCGAGGCAATTCAGGACGATGTTGGTCTCGCCGCCCACGCACCAACGCGGCCATTCCGGCCCGCGGGAAATGTCGTAGGCCTGGGTGAAAGGCTTGAAGAACCGGTAATCGATAAAATCCAGCAACCTCCGGTAAAAGGCTTCAGGCTCAGTCACCGACCAGTCGAGTAAGCTCTGGTGGTCAGGCTGGCCACTGGCTTGGATGAAGCGGGTCAGGTTCGCCTGGGCGATGACCTCCGGCGTCGGCCGCCAAATCGCCTCGATCTTCGTCAACGGCAGTCCCCTTTGGAATGCAGGATATTAAACAAGTTTGGGGCAGCTG
>JAPOJR010000117.1 GCA_029978325.1 Alphaproteobacteria bacterium
GCATCTGGCTACTGCCCCGTTGACCCCGGCATTTGCGAAAGCCTATGGATGCGGCACCGGCTATGCGGCTGCGTCCAATGTCCCGACTGCGTCTAAAGTCGTATGCGGTCCACCGCAGCTTCGCGCATTTTTTTGTAGGGTTTTTCCCGCAACCTCCTTACATCCGTACCAACGCTGGTGCGATGCGATAAGGCTGGCGCTAGCTCAATGGTAGTACAAATGGTATTGCAAGGGGATGGCACCATGAAATCGGTATGCTTCGGGGCCCTGGCAATAGCAGCGGCAACATTCTCGTCCCCGCTGTCCGCGACCTCCCTGCCACAGGCGGCGCTGCAGTTGGCCAGTCCGGATATCTCAGTTTCAGGCGTTTCCATCGATTTTGCCGGCGGTATTCTGGATATCACCGGCACTGCCCTGTTCCTGGATAACACCGATCAGCTTTTCGGCGGTTTCCATGTGGTCGTGAATGGGCTTCAACCGGACCTGACCTTTGCCTCCGGATCGTTGGAGGCGTTGGATACCGTTCCCGGCGATGGCGACCAGAGCCTTTTCAGCGCCAATCTGGTTGCGATCGGCACCGACAACGGTCAGGTGCAATTATTGTTCGATGACCTGACGGGCGGGGCTGCCTGGCAATACCTGGCGACATCGCCCTACGCCCTTGTTCTGGTGAATGGCTTCATCGGAGTTCCGGACTTTTCCGTGAATTTCGCCGACACGGATGGCAACAACGCCGATATCGCAGCGGTGGACACCCCCGAGCCCGGCCCGGCCCTGCTGCTGACCACGGTCTGCGCAACCGCAGTGTTTGGGTATGTAGCGCGCCGCCGCAGGGGCTGAGACTTAGACAGTCTCGCCATACAGAGCCCGATCCAAGAGGAATGGGCTCTGCATTAGGGCGCCAGATTGCTGGACGATATCGCCGGCATTGGCTTCGAACATGTCGCCGACCGCAGCCTCTATCGGGACGCCGCGGCGATGATTGCCTGATAGGGCCTCAGGCTACTGCGGCGGCGACGCCCTGGTAGCGGTCCAGCAGCCGCAACACCTTGGCCTCCTCGGCCGGGGGCACGTGAAAGACGATCCTGTTAAAGCCCAGGCGGATCAGCTTTTCGACCTCTGCCGGGTCGGGGCCCATGCCGAACAGGGTCAGGTCGATGTCGCGCATGTTGCGCCCGGCTTTCTCAACCGATCGCTGCAACCGCTCAATGCCCTCAGCCAGTCCGACGCCCGCATGCACCCGGCCCGGCAGCGGATAGATCGGCATCCAGCCATCGGCATAATCGGCCACCCGGTCGAACACCCAGGATGAATTGGCGCCGATCAGGACTGGCGGTCCGCCGGCCTGCACCGGTTTTGGATACGACCAGACCGGGTCGAAGTTCACATAGTCGCCGTGGAATTCCGGCTCGTCCTCTGTCCATATCCGCTTCATCGCCAGGATGCGCTCACGCGTGATTTTCCAGCGGTGTTTGAAGGGGATGCCGTGGTTTACCATCTCCTCGACATTCCAGCCGACGCCGACCCCCAGGATTACGCGCCCGCCGGACAATTGGTCCAGGGAAGCGATGGCCTTTGCCAGGCGTACCGGGTGATGCTCGGTAATCAGGCAAATCCCGCTGGCGAGCTTCAGCGTGGTGGTCGCGGCGGCGGCGGCGGTCAGTGCCACGAACAGGTCATGGGTGTGCGAGTACTCCTTGGGCAGATCGCCGCCGCCTGGATAGGGCGTATCGCGGCTGACCGGAATGTGGGAGTGCTCCGGCAGAAACAGCGACTCGAATCCCCGGTCCTCGACCTCTCGCGCCAGCCGCGCCGGGCTGAGGGAGTAATCCGTCGCAAAGGTAAAAATACCGAATGTCGTCATCGCCGCCTGCTTTCCGTTTCCCTGGCATGTGGGGCTGCTGCTTCTAAGCCTATCGTCTGTCAGTCTACAGCGCGTTGCCTGCCTCGGCCAACCCGTAGGCTGGCGTCAGGCCGTTGCATCCTCCAGCACCATCGCTGCGCACTTCTCGCCTACCATAATGGAGGGGATGTTGGTGTTGCCGGACGGAATAGTCGGCATGACGGAGGCGTCAGCGATGCGCAGGCCCTCGATGCCATGCACGCGCAGCCGGTCGTCGACCACGGCCATCGGGTCCTGGCCCATGCGGCAGGTGCCGACCATGTGGTGGGTGATCTGGCCGGTGGTGCGCAGGAAGTGCAGGATTTCGTCGTCCGTCTGCACCTGGTCGCCCGGCGTCAGTTCCTCCGCGACCGCCTCGGCCATCGGTGACTGGGCCACGATCTCGCGCGCCTTGCGGATCGCCTCGATGGCGCCCATGCGGTCGTTGACCGTGTCGAGGAAGCGGAAATTGATCGCCGGCGGGTCGGCAGGGTTGGCGGAGCGGATGTGCATGGTGCCGGTGCTCTCCGTCCGCTGCACATGGCTGTAGCAGAAGAAGCCCTCAACCGGTGACATGCTGCGGCCCTGGCCCTCCTTCAGTTCGATGATATAGGGGGCGACGACCATCATAATGTCCGGGTTCTCCAGGTCCGGCCTGGAACGCGCGAACACGCGCATGGTGCCGATGCCCTGGCTGATGAAGCCCTTGCGGAACAGGACGTAGTTCAGCACCTCCTTCGCCAGCCCAAGGCCGCGCCCGCGCTTGGCGATGGAGACGCCCTCACGGTTGAACCGCCATTTCATCACGGCGGCGAAGTGGTCGCGCAGGTTCTCGCCGACGCCGCGCAGTTCGTGGGCGCAGGCGATGCTGTGTTCGGAGAGAATTTCAGGATTGCCAATGCCGGAAAGCTCCAAGAGTTTCGGCGTGTTGGCAGCCCCGCAGGAGATGATGACCTCCCGCCCGGCGCGCGCTTCCTCCAGCCGACCATTGCGGCGGAAGCGGACGCCGACGCAGCGCTTGCCCTCCAGGATCAGGCTTTCCGCCTCCGCGCCGGAGAGGATGGTGACGTTTGGGCGTTTGCGCGCCGGCGCCAGATATTGGGTGGCGGTGCTCTGCCGCTCGCCCTTGTAGACGGTCTGCTGTGCCATCGCGACGCCCTCCTGCGACGCGCCGCTATAATCCGGGTTGGAGGGGATGCCGGCAGCGTTCGCGGCGGCGATATACATGTCGTAGAAAGGCGAGATCTTGCTCGCCTCCGTCACCCGGATCGGGCCGGAGCGGCCACGGTATTCGTCAGAGCCGACCTCGGTTGTCTCGATCTTTTTCAGGAAGGGCAGGATGTCGGAATAGCTCCAGCCGCGATTGCCCATCTGGGCCCAGGTGTCATAGTCGATGGCCTGGCCGCGGTTATAGATCGTGCCGTTGATCGAGGAAGAGCCGCCCAGCATCTTGCCTCTTGGGACGTAGATGGAGCGTCCGGCCGTGGTCTCGTTCGGGATGGACTCGTAGCGCCAATTGACCTTGGGGTTATCGACCAGGAAGACAGTGCCGGCCGGCGGGCGCGTCCAGAGATAGCGCTGGTCCTTGTCGCCCGCCTCCAGGCAGAGCACCCTGTATTTCCCACTCTCGCTGAGGCGGCCTGCCACCGCGCCGCCACCCGAGCCGGAGCCGACCACGATATAGTCATAGGAATTTGCGGCCATTGTTGGGGCTTTCCTCTGGTGTCTCCACATTTGCCATCAGCGTTGACCGAAAGGTCTGCAAAGGCAAGATTGCTGGAGACGAACAATCGCCTCACCAATGGAACACGCCCCATGCCTTTCTTCAAATCCATGCGGGAGAATGCCGGCCCGCCCAAGGTCTTCGTCACCTACCCGGACCTCTACCGCCCCTGGTCGGAGATGAGCCAGGCGATGATGAACGGTCCTTCTCCTCTCAGCGAGGGGGAGCGGGAGTTGATCCTGGCACTGGCCGCGGGCGCTGCGGGCGGCGAGTTCGTCTATGTGGCGCACTCCGAAGTCGCCTATGCCTGGGGCATCGAGGCAGGCCTGTTGGACAAGCTGCTGGCAGATATCGACACGGCCCCGGTCTCCGACAAGCTGCGGCCGCTGCTGAAATTCGTGAAGAAGCTGGCGGTGACGCCGGCCGCCATGACCCAGGCCGACGCCGACGCTGTCTTCGATGCCGGCTGGGATGAGCACGCCTTGCACGACGCCATCGCCATTACCGCCCGCGCCGCCTTCATGCAGCGTCTGACCCAGGGCTTCGGTTTCGTGCCGATGGACCGGGAGACGGCGGCCCACCATGCCAAGAGCCGTGTCGAGAAAGGCTATGTGAACCTCTACCCGGCATTTGCCAAATCGCAGACGGAGAATTAGGCCCATGCCAACCGCATTCGAAGAAGTCATGGCCGTTCGCGGCAAAGGCACGCCCTCTGCCGATGAGGTATCGATTACCGGCGCCGATCCCGTCTTCTCCACCAAGTTCAAGATCGCGGAGACTTGCGCCGCCGTTCTGGCCGGCGTCGGCACTGCCGCCAACGACCTGTGGGAACTCAAGACCGGCCGCCGGCAGAAGGTCGCTATCGACGTCCGCCATGCGGGCGCGACGCTGCGTGGCCATGACTATGTCATGCAGGCCGATGCGAACGGCGTCTTTCACTCGACCCACGACGCCGAGGTCAACCTCTCTGTCGCCCTCACCCAGCCCTGGGCGACCAAGGACGGCCGCCACGCCCTGCCGCATTTCAGCCTGCCGCACCTGAAGGAGCGCACGCTGAAGCTGCTCGGCTGCGAGCCGACGCCGGAATCGGTCGCCAGGGCCGTCGCGAAATGGGATGCGCTGGAGCTTGAGGCCGCCATTGACGAGGCCCGCGTCTGCGGTGGCATGGTGCGCAGCAATGCCGAATGGCTCGCCACCCCGCACGGGGCAGCGCTGGCCGCCAAACCGGTGGTCGAGGTCATCAAGATCGCCGACAGCGCACCGGAGCCCATGCCCGAGGGCGACCGCCCTCTGTCCGGCATCCGCACCCTGGACCTGACCCGCATCCTGGCCGGCCCCACCTGCGCCCGCACGCTGGCCGAGCATGGCTCGGACGTCCTCATGGTCGCCGCCGAGCACACGCCGCAGGTGCTGCACCTAGTGACGGACACCTGCCACGGCAAACGCTCCTGCTTCCTGGACCTGAAAGACCCGGCGGAGAATGCGCGCCTCAAGGAACTGGTGAAAGAGGCCGACGTCTTCAGCCAGGGCTACCGCCCTGGCCAGATGGAACGCCTGGGCTTCGGTCCGGAGGAACTGGCGGAAGTGCGCCCCGGCATCATCTACGCCTCGATCAGTTGCTATGGTGCCGACGGGCCCTTCAGCCACCGCGCCGGGTGGGAGCAGGTGGCCCAGGCCATGACCGGCATCGCCTACGAAGGCTTGCCGGAGGGACCGAAGCTCCTGCCTGCCGCCGCCAACGACTACACCACCGGCTTCCTGGCCGCCTACGGCATATTGGTGGCGCTGGGCCGGCGCGCGACGGAGGGCGGCAGTTATCACGTGCGCGTCTCGCTCTGCCAGTCCGGCATGTTCCTCTACCGCCAGGGGCGGGCAGCCTTCGACGATCCGGACATGGACCTGAGCCCCGCCGAGCTTGATGCGCTGCGGATCGAGACGCAGCCCTCCTACGCCCGCCTCCGCCATCTGGGGCCGGTGGTGCGCATGAGCGAGACCCAGCCCCATTGGGACAAGCCGACGCCGGTGCTGGGCAGCGGCCGGCCGGAATGGCTTCCGAGATAGAAAGGTTAGCCTCATGAAAGGCATCGTATTCACAGGCGACCGCAAGCTGGAGCTGATGGATTTCCCCGACCCCACCCCCGGCCCGCGCGACGTGGTGCTGGAGATCAAGGCCTCCGGCATGTGCGGCACCGACCTGGGCCTCTACCGTCGCCCGGCGGCGGTGGTGCAGGCCGGGCCGCTCTGGATCGGCGGGCACGAGCCCTGCGGCGTCGTCGCCGCCGTCGGCTCTGCCGTGACCGAGCGGGAGGCCCGCGTCGGCGACCGCGTCATGGACCATCATTACGAGGGCTGCGGCGTCTGCCGGCACTGCAAGTCCGGCTGGACCCAGAATTGCGACGAGGGCGCCATCATCTATGGCAATGCCGGCGGCCATGGCGCGCATGCCAAGTACATGGTCGTCCCCGCCCACACGCTCGTGCCCCTGCCGGACGAGTTGTCCTTCGCCGCGGGCGCGGCCATCGCCTGCGGCACCGGCACCGCCTATGGCGCGCTGAAGCGCCTGGGCCTGGAGGGCGACGAGACCATCGCAATCTATGGCCAGGGACCCGTCGGCCTCTCCGGCACGGTGCTGGCGCATGCCATGGGCGCGCGCGTCATCGCCGTCGATCCGTCGGCCGAGCGCCGGGCGGTAGCCCTGGAAAAAGGAGCGGCGGTCGCCATCGACCCGACCGCGGACGACCCGGTCGCCGCAATCAAGGACCTCACCCACGGCAAGGGCGCGGACAAGGCGCTGGACGCGACCTCCTCGGCAGAAGCGCGGGCGAACGCCGTGCGCAGCGTACGCACCTTCGGCAGCGCCGCCTTCGTCGGCATCGGCGGCGAGGTGCGGCTGGATGTATTGGGCGACCTGATCCGCCGCCAGATGACGCTGGTCGGCCACCAGACCTTCTCGAAAATGGGCCAGGACGACTGCGCCCGGTTCGTCGCTGACCGCAAGATCGATATCGACAGCCTGTTCACCAACCACTGGCGCATCGATCAGGCGGAGGAGGCCTACACCCTGTTCGACCAGCAGAAAACCGGCAAGGGCGTCTTCACGCAATTCGACTAAGAGAGCCTATCACACTATGGACGAGCTCCTCCCCGACTATGTCCGCCAGGTCCGCGACACCGTGAACGCGTTCATGGAGCGGGAAGTGAATCCCTTCATGGACGAGATCGAGAAGTCCGGAAAGTTCCCACGCGATCTGGTCAGGAAGGCGGGTGAGGCCGGCATCTATGGCGCGGTCTTCCCGGAATCGGTCGGCGGCACCAATCTCGGCTATATCGCCGCCTGCGTGGTCAGCGAGGAGTTGGCGCGGAACGACGTCCGCTTCGCCGCCTGCAACAACCAGCAGGGCTCCACCTGCCCGCAATGTATCTACTCCGCCGGCACGGTGGAGCAGGTGATGAAATACGTACCGCGCCTGCTGGCGGGCGAGACCATCGGCATGATGTCGCTGACCGAGGCGGGCGGCGGCTCCGACGCGCTGGGCGCTATGAAGACGACCGCCGTGCGCGACGGCGACGTCTACCGCCTGAACGGCTCCAAGATGTGGGCCAGCATGGCGAACGAGACCGATGTCGGCGTCCTCCTCGCCAAGACCGACCCCAGCGCCGGCGCCAAGGGCGTCACCGCCTTTATCGTCGAGCCGAAAAAGTATTCCGGCTGGACCGCCCAGCCCATCGAGATGATCGGCCTTTCCAAGGCGTTGCGCACCAACGCGGTGTTCCTCGATGATTTCGTCGTGCCGGTAGAAAATCGCCTGGGGGCTGAGGGCGACGGCTTTAAGATCGTCATGCGCGCGCTCCAGCCGGGCCGCGTCACGGTCGCCGCCAAGGCTCTTGGCGTTGCCCGCGCCTGCTTTGAGGATGCCGTGCGCTATGCCAACGAGCGCGAGCTGCGCGGCCAGCCCATCGGCAGGTTTCAGATGATCCAGTCCGACATTGCGGAGATGGCCGTCGCCATCGAGGCCAGCCGCGCCCTGGTTTACAAGGCTGCCACCTATATGGACGAAGGGCTGCCGTCGAACCGCATCGCCGCACTCGCCAAGTTCCACGCCTCCCAGACTGCCAAGCTGGTGGCCGACAAGGCGCAGCAGATCTTTGGCGGCTATGGCATGGCGGCGGAATACCGTGTCTCCTGGCTGAAGTCCTATGCCGACCTGTTTTTCACCGGCGAAGGCTCGGCCAACGTGCAGAAGATCGTCATTGCGGAGGATGCGCTCGGCTACAAGGTCGCCGACCGCCACCACGGCCGCACCGGCCTGCGCGATCCGAGGCGCGACGACATCGCGGATGAGATGAAGGCAGCCGGGTAGACAGCTATGGCCGACGCCTGGCACGCCAGTCCGCATCAGGCTGAGGAGACGCAGGAGTGCCAGGTGGCGCGCTGCCGCGAGGGCATTGTCAGAATCAGGCATTGGCAGAAGCCGGCAAGCCAGAGCCCCAAATCCAGCCGGTGATGCGATTCCGAAGATGACAGCGGCAGTGTGAAGCCCGTTGCCGCCTGCTAATATCAGCGGCGCAGCGTTCTAACCCTTCCGGTCCTTCCCTTCACGCTGAGGTGCGAACGCAGTGAGCCTCGAAGCGTCGGCGGCCTTCGAGGCTCACTGCGTTCGCACCTCAGGCTGAAGGTTCGTAGGGTATGGGCCGGAAGTCTCTGCTGTTGGTATAACCTGACGAAGAATGCCAAACCAAAAGCCCGAGGAAACGCCATGGCCGAAGAGTTCGAAGACATTCTGTATGAGGTGAAGGACGGCGTCGCCACCATCACCATCAACCGGCCCGAGAAGCTGAATTCCGTTACCGCGAATTCTCTGCAGGAGATCGAGTCGGCCCTCCACATCGCCGGCGAGGACCCGGAAGTCGGCGTGATCGTTTTCACCGGAACGGGTGAGAAGGCGTTCTGCACCGGCGCGGACGTCACCTGGCAGCGGGCGGGCAAGATGGGGCGGACAGGCGTCGCGCAGTACTCGCCGCCCTACATGATGTTCGTGCGCTGTCCGAAGCCGATCATCGCGCGCGTCAACGGCTATTCCATCGGCGGCGGTAACCATTTTGCCTATTTCTGTGACTTCACCATCGCCGCCGACCATGCCATTTTCGGCCAGAGCGAGCCGCGCGTCGCCTATCCTGCCGGCGGGCCGGTGGTGAACTATCTGGCCCGCATCGTCGGCCACAAACGGGCGCGCGAGTTCTGGATGCTGGGCCGGCGCTATGACGCGCAGACCATGCTCGATTGGGGCCTCGTCAACGCCGTCGTGCCGATGGAAAAGCTGGACGACGAGGTGGCCAAGTGGTGCGACGAGCTGCTGGCCGTCTCGCCCACCTGCCTGAAAATGTACAAGGCCAGCTTCGTCGAGGAATTCGAGGACCTGCTGGGCCAGGCCGATTTCCTGCGTCGCTGGCTGATTCCGCCGGACTTCTGGCAGACCGAACAGAAAGAGGGCACCAGCGCCTTTATCGAAAAACGCAAGCCGGACTATTCGCGCTTCCGCGGTGGCCGGAAAGCAGAGGAGTGAGGCCATGACCCCTGGCACCGTAAAACCGTTGGAGGACATCCGCGTCCTCTCCGTCACCGTGTTCCTGGCGGGCCCGTTCCTCAGCATGACACTCGCCCGGTTCGGGGCGGAGGTGATCAAGGTGGAGGCGCCCGGCATCGGCGACCCGATCCGCAATGTCGGCCCCTATGCCGGTCCCAAGGGCATCAGCCCGGATCGCCAGACCGAGGACGACCTCTCCATCCGCTTCCTGAAGCGCTCCGAAGGCGTCAAAAGCGTCACCCTGAACCTGAAGGAGCCGGAAGGCCGCCGCATGTTCCTGGAACTGGCGAAGCAGTCGGACGTGGTGATCGAGAACCTCTCCCCCGGCTCCATGCGGCGCATGGGCCTGGGGTATGAGGACGTGGCCGCGGTCAATCCGGGCATCATCTACTGCTCCATCGCCGGCTATGGCCAGACCGGCCCCTACAAGGACCTGCCGGCGCACGACCACCAGATCCAGGCCATGTCCGGCATCATGGACATGAACGGCCCGGCGGATGGCCCGCCGACCCGCATCGGCTTTTTCGTCGGCGATCTGGTGACGCCGCTCTACGCCGCCTACTCCATCCTGGGCGCGCTGCGGGTGAAGGAGAAGACGGGCCAGGGCCAGTATCTCGACGCCTCCATGATCGACACGCTGGCAACCTTGATGTTCATGGAGCCGGTGGAGCATGTGGTTGCGGCTGGCCGTACGCCACGCGCCGGCAATGACAGCCGGGACGACATCACGGGCCTCTACCGCCTGACCGATGGCGACGTGATCATTACCGTCGGCGGGGAGGATCGCTGGAAGAAGCTCTGCAACGCCCTGGGCGCGGACGACCTGCTGAACCATCCGGACTACGCCACCAATGCCGGCCGGCAGGCGCACGTTGCCACCCTGCGCCGCGAGGTGCAGAGCCGGCTAGGCCAGTACACCTGCGCCGAAGGGATCGCCCGGTTGGAGGCCGGCGGCATCCCCGTCGCCCGCGTGCGCACTTTGCCGGAGGTGATGGACGACGCGCACTTCCGCGAGCGTGGCACGCTGAAGCCGATGCTGCGCTACGGCTCCGACGAGCCGGTGGATCCAGGCATTGTCTCCGGCTTCCCCATCGTCTTCTCTGGCGGCGAATTGCCAAAGCTGGAAGGCGGCGCGCCGCTTGGGCAGCACACGGAACAAGTTCTCGGCGATCTGTTGGGCTTAGATCGGCAGGCTGTCGCGGCTCTCAAAAAAGGCGGTGTAGTCTAGGCATCGAAACTTCCGCCTTACGATTTGGTCGGG
>JAPOJR010000118.1 GCA_029978325.1 Alphaproteobacteria bacterium
GTTGGAAATTCGCCGCGGACGGCCAGTGCATCGAGCAGCCGAACCTTACGCCAGAGCAGAATTTTGCCGAGAAGGTGCGGGCCAAGGCCTATCCGGTGGCCGAGCGCAACGGCCTGATCTGGGTCTATATGGGCAAAGCCGCCGAACCGCCGGGCCTGCCGGCTTTCGAAGCGAACCTGATGCCGGAGGGCGAAACCACGGTCCGTTTCGTCCAGCGCGAGTGCAATTGGCTGCAGGCGCTGGAAGGCGATATCGATACCTCGCACTTCGGCTTCCTGCACGTGGGCAGCGTCAAGCCGGAGAACGTGCCGGAAAACCACCCGATCTATGGCACGGTCTCCGACCGCGCGCCGCAATACCTGGTGCGCGAACGGGAATACGGCACGCAGTACGCCGCCTATCGTCCGCATGAGGACGGGCGGCGCATCTACTGGCGCTTCAACAACTTTATGTTTCCGTTCTGGACGCAGACGCCGCAGGGCCGCTTCGACACCTATATCCTGGCCCGCGCGTGGGTGCCGATGGACGATACCCACACCATGTTCGTCTCCATCCAGTGGGAAGGCCAGGACGTCAAGGCGCGGCGCACCAACGTGGTGCCGCTGAAGGATGGCGGCACCATTCCGGGCTCCAAGCCGGATCAGTTGCTGCCCAACACGTCGGACTGGTTCGGGCGCTGGCGAATGGTTGCGAATGCTGAGAACGGTTACCTGATCGACCGCGACGCTCAGATGCGGGACGAGATCTACACCGGCATCGACGGCATTCACCTGCAGGACCAGGCAATTACCGAGAGCATGGGAGGTATTGTCGACCACACGTTCGAGCGGCTGGCCCCCAGCGACCAGATGATTACCCGTTCGCGCCGGGCCGTTTTGCGCGCCGCCCGCGCTTTCCGCGATACCGGCGAGCCGTCGCCTGGCGTCGAGAATCCGGACCTGTTCCGCACCGCCCGCAGCGGCTTCTTCGCGGAGGAGCCCGGTGTGGATTGGGAGGAGGCCTACGAGAAGCAGGTGGCGACGGCGATCCGCGCCGCCGACTACACCAAACAGGCAGCGGAGTAGATGCCCATGCCCTTCGACACGTCCACTATCGCAGCCCGCCGCCGCCCGCATGGCATGCCCTTCCGCATCGGCAAGATCGGCCATGTGGTGCTGCAAGTCGCGGACATGGCGCGTTCGGTGGATTTTTACGTCAATGTCCTGGGGTTGGAGGTCTCGGACGTCTATGGCGATGACATGATGCCGGGCGGCATGGTGTTTCTGCGCTTCAACCCGGATCACCACGGCCTGGCGCTGGTCGGCGGATTGGATGGGCCGTCGCAGAATATCGACCTGAACCACGTCGCCTTTGAGGTCGGAACCCTGGACGAGGTGTTCCGTGCCCGCGAGCACCTGAAGGCTGCCGGCGCACAGATCGACTTCGACGGCCGCCGCCGCGCGGGTTGCCAGTTCGCGGTGGAGTTCCGCGACCCGGACAACCACCGGCTGGAAATCTATTACGGCATCGACCAGATCGGGACGGAGGGTATCGCCCGCCCCGGCGACCAGTGGAAAGGCGCGCGTTCGCTGGAAGCCGCAGTCGCCGATCCGGTTGAGGGCCAGGACGCCACGGTTCTTGATCGAAGCCTCCTGCGCAGCGGATGAGGAGCCCGAATATGACGCCATCCACGCTTGAGCACCTGCTGGCGATCGAATCGATCCGCCAGCTCAAGGCCGCTTATTGCCGGCTGGTCGATACCAAGCAATGGGGCCGCCTGCAGGCCCTGTTTACGGCCGATGCGACCGTCGCCGGCTTCGGTTCGGTACCCGATGGCTCCGGACCGGCAGCGTTCGTCGCCGGCGTGGCAGCGCGCATCCGCGAGTCGGTGTCGCTGCACCATGTGCATGCGCCGGAAATCGTGCTGACGGGCGCAGATACGGCTCGCGGATGTTGGCCGATGATGGACTATGTGGAATTCCCGAACGCCGCGACGATCGCCGAACGTGGTTGGATCGGCTGGGGCTTTTATGAGGAAGAATACCGGCGTGTCGGGGGCGAATGGCGCATTTCCTTCATGCGCCTGGCCCGCCAGCGTATGGATGACTTCGAGCCGGACCACCCAGCCCTGAAACCCGGCCGGATTGCACCGGACCCGGGCTGGCTGTGAACGAGGCTTGAGCAGATCCCGATCGAATGCTTCCGTTCGATCGGGCGATGCTCTAACCGGTAATACGGATGCCGGCTGTGATTTTGTAGCGGCGGTTGATCTGGATAATGACGCTGGTCAACGCCTCCGCCGCGGCGGAGTTCGCCAGCGGGCCAGCGTGCCAGCCGCGCAGGCCGGCATCCTCGACCAGACCGACCACGACTTCGCGCGCCGCCAACTTGTCGCCGGCAACCAGGATATCGCAGTCCAACTCCTCGCCGGATTGCAGCTTGTCCGCCGCCACGTTCTGGAAGGCGGAGACCACCTGCACGCCGTCGCCGAGCATCTTTTGCGCGTTCACCGCGGCGCATCCGCCCTCCGGCAATTGCACGGTGCCAACCTTCGGCGGCATCAGCGGCACGGTGGCATCCACCAGGATTTTGCCCTGCAACGCCTCTTTCACCGCGTCGAGTGTGCGGAGCTGGTTCTCGTATGGAACGGTGATGGCGACGATATCGGCGGCGGTGGCGGCGGCCAGGTTATCCATGCCTTCCGCGCCTTCGACCTTGGCGGCGGCTTCCTGGGCGCGCTCGGCGCTGCGTGAGCCGATGATGACGCGGTGGCCGGCCTTGGCCCAGCGACGCGCCAATCCGGTGCCAAGGTCGCCGGTGCCGCCCAAAATTGCGATGGTCTTGCTCATAATGATGTCCAGTCCGAAATACCTGTGGTGCGCGGCTCAGACGCCAACGCGGTCAGCAGAGGGTTTAGCGCAGCCAACCCGCCGGCGTCGATAGACGAAAGCTCCTGGCTTGCCTGCCAAAGTGCAGCAATGGCGTCGGCGTTGAGGTGCGCCGCCGCCAGGCGTTGCAGCTTGGTCCGATAGCCGGCGGCGTTCCAGGGCGCTGCGCCATTGGTATGCGCGTCGGCGACGGCCTTTTCGGCCTCGACGACGGAGCCGTCTTGCAGCGTTACTTCAACCCGGCCGCCGAAGGCGCGTTCGCGCGGGTCAGCAGCGTGATAGCGCTGGGTCCAGTGCGGGTCTTCTTCGGTCGTGATTGCGCTCCAAAGCCGGTGCGTCTCTAGGCGGCCTGCGCGCTCTGGCGTGTAGGAGGCGACATGGTCCCAGTCGCCGTCTTCCAGCGCCACGGCAAAAATGTAGGGCAGGGAATGGTCCAGCGTCTCGCGGCTAGCCTTCGGATCGTATTTCTGTGGATCGTTCGCACCGGACCCGATGACCCGGTGCGTATGGTCGCTGGTGAAGATGACGATGTTGGCAATCGCGGCGACATCGACGCGCTGGCGCAGGTCAAAGGCGAGGTCGATCATCGCCTGCGCCTGGTATTCGGCGGAATGGGCCTTTGGATAGGTCTCCAGCATGCCCAACGGCGGCTGGCCCGAGTCCGGCAGCGTGACGCGGTACTCCGCCCGGGGGCCGGCCAGCATCCAGGCGATGACGGAATCTTCGCCCTCATAGATCGGATTGGGGCCGCCTTCGCCGCGCATGGCCCGGTCGGTCGCCTCAATGGCGGTCTTGCCGGCCCAAGCTGGAGCATAGGCCTTCCAGGACGAGATATCGCCCTTGCGCGATTGCCGCGTTGCGAATGACAGGTGGATGGCCTGATTCAGTGCATTGTAGACCGTTGCCGTCGGCAGGTTCAGCAATGCGCCCAGGCCGGCGGTGACGGCGGCGGCCAGATGGGCGACGTGGTCGATTTTGTGGCTGTGCAGGTCGATGGCCTTGACCAGCGCCACATGTACCTCATAGGCGACGGCGATGGCGCGGACCAGGTCCGCCCCGCTGCGCTCGCATTGTTGCGCTGTGGCGAGCAGCGGCGCAATGCAATCGGACGGATGAGCGAAGTCGGCGGCCAAAAACGTATCGTTCCAGTCCAACTCGCGCACAGCGACACCATTGGCGAAGCCGGCCCATTCGGCATGAACGCCGACGTCGAAGCCGAACACTTTGGCTCCGCGCAGGCGCGGGTGCGCCAGGGCCATTTGGCGCGCGGCGCGCACCGGCGCGCGGTCGATGGCGGCAAGGGCGACCGCCAGCGCATCCGCGACGCGAAAGCCTACGGTCTCGGCCACCTGGGGCAGGATCGGCGGCTTTCCGGTAGCGAACTGGGCAATGGCCCAGGCCAATTGCCGTTCGCGCGGCAACAGGGCGCTGGAAGGGTGAACGCGGAGGTCTATGGTCGGCATAGCACTGCTTCGGTTAAGAAACGGAGAGTCAGCTATGCTACTCCGAACTTGCCGTCGCTCCTACCCTGTCTGAAAGGTCTCCGTTGTTGACGTTACGCACCGCCGACGCCCTGATCGCTGCCGGACTTGCGCCGGAATCCGCGCGTGCGGAAATTAATGGGGTTGCAGCGTCCTATGCCGTTGCGGTGACGCCGGCGATTGCGGAACTGATCGACCGCCAAGATCCGGCAGACCCTATCGCCCGGCAATTTCTGCCTTCATCCGCGGAATTGCATGTTTTGGCGGAAGAACTGGCAGACCCGATCGGCGATGACGCCTTCAGCCCGGTCAAGGGGATCGTACACCGCTATCCGGACCGGGTATTGTTGAAGCCGACGCACACCTGCCCCGTCTACTGCCGGTTCTGCTTTCGCCGCGAAGTGGTTGGACCCGACGGGGCCGGGAATCTTTCAGACGGGCAACTGGACGCGGCGCTCACTTATATCCGCGATCATCCGGCGATCTGGGAGGTCATTATCACGGGGGGCGATCCGTTTGTGCTGTCGCCGCGGCGGCTGGCGCAAATGGTGCAGGCTTTGGATGCGATCCCACATGTTCAGGTCATCCGCTTTCACACGCGCGTGCCGGTGGTCGACCCACAGCGGGTGAATGCCGCGTTATTGCAAGCGCTGGCGGTACCGACAGCGGTTTATGTCGCGCTGCATGCCAATCATCCGCGCGAGCTGACGGCGGCGGCGCGGGCTGCCTGCGCCCGGTTAATCGACGCCGGCATTCCCATGTTGAGCCAGAGCGTGTTGCTGCGGGGCATCAACGACGATGTGGAGACTCTAACACAATTGATGCGCGCCTTCGTCGCAAACCGCATCCGGCCTTACTACCTGCACCATCCGGATTTGGCGCGCGGCACCGCGCACTTCCGCCTGAGCATTGCCGAGGGGCAGGCGTTGGTGCGGGCGTTAAGAGGCAGGATTTCCGGGCTATGCCAGCCGACCTATGTGTTGGATATTCCTGGCGGCTATGGCAAATCGCCGATTGCGGGCGGTTATGTCGAGCATGGCGAAGGTCCGCAAGAAAAAGCCCTGGTAGAGGACTACCAGGGCCAAAAGCATCCGTACTGAACCGGTCGCCTCAGTTGGCGACCTCGCCATCCGGGTTTTCGCCCGGGTCGCCGACGGGCCGTGCTTCGCGGCGGCTGCCGCGGTCGTCGTCCGGCAGTGTGCCAAGTTCCTCGAAGTTGATGTCCGGGTCGAAGGTAAAGCCGGTTTCGTCCTGCTCCACCGTGCCGCCGGCGGCCTGAATTTCGGCTTCTTCCGTCGTGCGGGCAACGTTGGCCGTGACCATGATCGAGACTTCCGGATGCAGCGCCACGCGCACTTCATGCATACCGAGTTCCTTGATCGCGCGCTCCAGAAGCACCTGACGGGCATTCACGGTGTAGCCGGCCTCGCGCATGCTTTCGGCAATGTCGCGGCTGGTTACTGAACCGTAAAGTTGGTTCGTGCCGCCGGCCTGACGGATCAGCGTCACGACCAGGCCTTCCATGCGGGTGGCGACTTCCTCAGCCTCGACCTTGCGCTGCAGGTTTTCGGCTTCCAATTGCGCGCGGCGGCTTTCGAACACGCGCATGTTTTCTTTGGTGGCGCGTAGCGCCTTGCCCTGCGGCAGCAGGAAGTTGCGGGCGAAGCCAGGCTTTACCCGGACTACGTCACCCATCTGGCCCAGGCGCTCAACGCGTTCCAACAATACGATCTCGATCATCTCACCAAACCTCCATCAGGTATTTTTCCGGCCCGCCAGGCGAACGCGTAGACGAACCAGGGGCTCTGCGAGCCCCAAGGCAACAACGGCCAGCGCCGTCCAACTCAACAACACCATCACGCCGTAGAACAGCCCGATGACCAGCGGTCCCAGGCCCCAATGGGCGAACAACGCATGTGCCACGCTCAGGCCTTGGAAAAACAGCGGGTAGGCCAGAACAATGGCCATGTTCACCGCACCAAAGCCCAAATCGCCGGGCAGGGCTGCCCCGGCAAGCGCACAAACGCCGAAACCGGCCACCCAAGCCGGTCCGACTTCTACCTCTGACAACCGCGGCGTCGGCCGCAGGTTCTTGCCGACGCGCCGCAGCACGCTTTGGCCGATCAAGCCATTGACGGTCGACATCACCATCCAAGACCAGGCGATAATGCCCGGCAACAGCACAGCAACGCCTGTCGCAGCATCAGCATTCAGTATCGGCTGACCTTGGCTGTGAAGGGCCTCAGCCATCGACCGAATGAAGCCGACAACGCTGGTTTCAAACCCCGAGCCGAATACGCTTAGTCCCAGCCCGACCAACACGATGCTGCCTGCACACCAGAGCGAGACCACCTGTACCAGCCTGCCGGCGGGGTACCAATATGTGTTTCCATCGCTCCAGGTCCGGCTCTGCAGTGCCAGGACCACCAGCAAGGTCACTGGCAAAGCGTTGGTCAGCCCGAACAGGATGCCCGGCCATAACCCGCCAAACACCGCAATGCCGGCCGCGGCACTGACCGCCGCAACGACTAGCGGTTGAACGCCCAATGCCAGCCCGACGCCAAACAGTGGCAGCATCGCCAGATAGGCCAGAACAATGCCAAAAAAGCTGCCGCTCAGCGCCGCTGCATAGAGCACGGCGCTGCCAAGACCTGAGGCCAGCGCAAGCGGAAGTTGGCGAAGCATATCCGGGTAACGACATTTGCGCCGGCGCCAACGCAGGGTGGCGACGGCGCAGGGACTCAGTCGATCACGTACGGCAGCAGCCCAATGAACCGGGCCCGCTTGATCGCCTGGCCAAGAATGCGTTGCTTCTTGGCAGAAACGGCGGTGATCCGGCTCGGTACGATTTTGCCGCGTTCGGAAATAAAGCGCTGCAGCAGGCGCAGGTCTTTATAGTCGATCGCCGGCGCATTCGGCCCGGAGAACGGGCATGATTTGCGGCGGCGGAAAAAAGCACGACGTGCAGTAGCAGCCATGATCAAGCATCTCCATCGGTAGCAACGGCATCGGCCTCATCGCGGGAGCGGCGGCCTTCACGCGGTGCATCGCCATCGTCGCGGCCGCGCCGGTCGCCGCGTTCCCCGCGCTCGCCACGTTCCCCGCGCTCGCCACGTTCACCGCGGTCGCGTTGTTGCAGCATCGCGGACGGCCCTTCCGGGATCTCGTCAATCTTGATCGACATATAGCGCAACACGTCTTCCGAAATGCGCATCAATCGCTCCATTTCGGCCAAAGCTGCCGGCGGGCAGTCAAGGTGCATCATGACGTAGTGGCCGCGGCGGTTTTTATTGATGCGATAGGTCAGCGTCCGCAGACCCCACATCTCTCGCTTTACCAGCGATCCGCCATTGGCAGCGATCAACTCGCCATAATGATCCGCCATGGTCTCCACCTGTGCAGTGGACATGTCCTGGCGGACGATAAAAATAGTCTCGTAATACGGCATTCCCCGATCCCGGCGATCCGGCTCTTCGCCGTCCGCGCTTGCTCAAGTGATGGTCTCCGCGGCCTTGGATTTGGCTGGGTTTGCCGCTTCAACGTCCGGAACCCCGAACAGCGGTCAATGCCCGTTCCCACCGCTTCCGATCCCAAAACCATTCGGGACCGGCGGTGGCGGAAGCCGCCCTTATACCGATTTCCGCTAGTCGCGCAAGGCCAGAGATCAAAAAAAACGCAGCACTGGCTTGACAGACATGGGCGGCCCGTTCTCTAACCTCCGGCTCACCTGACAATTTGATGTCACTATTAGTGCGGAGGCAAGCACGCATGACGCGCGCATTTGTGTTCCCTGGTCAAGGATCTCAGGCGGTCGGCATGGGCCAACGCCTGGCGCAGGCTTCAGCGACGGCCCGAGAAGTCTTTGAAGAAGTCGATGAGGCCTTGGGCCAGCGGCTGTCGCGGCTGATGTTCGAAGGGCCGCAGGAGGAATTGACGCTGACCGCCAACGCCCAGCCTGCCCTGATGGCTGTTTCGGTGGCCTTGGTCCGCACTTTGGAAAAGGACGGCGGCAAGCGGCTGTCCGAGATTGCCGGGTTTGTCGCAGGCCACTCGCTCGGCGAATACTCAGCCTTGGCTGCCGCTGGCGCGCTGGGCCTGTCTGACACGGCGCGGCTGTTGCGGTTGCGCGGCGAAGCCATGCAGGCGGCGGTACCCGTCGGCGAGGGTGCAATGGCCGCCCTGCTGGGGCTCGATATTCCCGATGTAGAGGAAATTGTGGCAGCCGCAGCGGATGCGGGCGTGTGTGCGATTGCCAACGACAATACGCCGGGGCAGGTCGTGGTCAGCGGCGCCGCGGCGGCGGTGTTGCGGGCGACCGAGTTGGCCAAGGGCAAGGGCGCGCGGCGGGCCATTATGCTGGATGTCAGCGCCCCGTTCCATTGCCCTTTGCTACAGCCGGCAGCCGAGGCGATGCGCGACGCGCTGGCTTCGGTGAGTCTGGATGAGCCGGTGGTGCCGCTGATCGCCAACGTGACCGCAGCGCCTGTCACCGATCCCGAAGACATTCGCCGTCTGCTGGTCGAGCAGGTGACCGCGACGGTGCGCTGGCGCGAGTGCGTGTTGACGATGAAGGGATTGAATGTCGATACGCTGGTCGAGATGGGCGGCGGCAAAGTGCTGACAGGCATGGTGCGCCGCATTGACCGCGAGATGACCGGCGTCGCAGTCGAAGGCCCGGACGATATCGAAGCACTGCTAGGCAAGCTCTAGACACATTTAAGGGAGGCGCGTGCGCTGATGTTTGATCTCTCAGGGCGACGCGCCCTCGTCACCGGTGCATCCGGCGGTATCGGCGCGGCGATCGCCAAGGCCTTGCATGCGCAGGGGGCATCCGTAGCGCTGTCAGGCACCCGCGAAGGCATTCTGCAGGATCTGGCGAGCGAGATGGGCGGCGACCGGGTCGCCGTGGTCGCCTGTAATCTCGGCGATCCGGCTGCTGTGGATGGCCTTGTCGCCCGGGTAAACGAGGCGCTGGGCGGACTGGACATTCTGGTGAACAATGCGGGTCTGACGCGCGACGGACTGGCGATGCGGATGAAGGATGACGACTGGCAGACGGTGCTGGACGTCAACCTGACCGCCGGCTTTAAGCTGGCGAAGGGCGCGCTGCGGGGAATGACCAAGGCCCGCCATGGCCGAATTATCGGCATCACTTCGGTGGTTGGCGTGACCGGAAATCCCGGCCAGGCGAATTATGCGGCTTCGAAGGCCGGTATGATCGGCATGAGCAAGGCATTGGCCGCAGAGGTCGGCGCCCGGGGCGTGACGGTGAATTGCATTGCGCCGGGCTTCATCGAAACGGCGATGACCGATGCTTTGAACGACAAGCAACGCGAAGCAATTCTTCCGCGCATTCCGGTCGGCCGCCTTGGCACCGGAGCGGAAATTGCCGCCGCAGCGGTCTATCTGGCCAGCGACGAAGCCGCGTATGTCACCGGGCAAACTCTGCACGTTAACGGTGGTATGGCGATGATCTGATGCTGGCCGATGCTGGCAGGCCTGGCAGCGGGCGCTGTTATGCCGCGGCGCATTTCGTGGAATAATAGACCATTCGCTGTGTCCAGTTGGCCTAGTAGCATCTGAAAAATCGTGGTAACACCCCCTCCAACTTGCTCCGGTGCCCTTGTATCCGGCACGCTTGGAAAACACTTCAGGGCTTTCCGTGGTGATTGCGGTGCTGCTCTGACCAAACTGAAAATCGAATTACCAAAAGGTTAAAGGACC
>JAPOJR010000119.1 GCA_029978325.1 Alphaproteobacteria bacterium
TGCGGTGAGGCAACGACGCCGCCGGACAGGATGACCTCTTTCCTGGCCATCACCTGTTTGCGGGTTCCGCCCTGGTCATATTCAATCCCAGTGGCGCGCTTGCCATCGAATAGGATTTGGGTCGCGTGCGCATGGGTCACGACCTGCAGGTTCTTGCGCCCCATGGCGGGGTGCAAGAACGCCCTTGCAGACGATACGCGTCGACCGTTTCTGATCGCCCGCTGGAAATAGCCTACACCGTCTTGGGTCTTGCCGTTGTAGTCCGGGTTATAGGGAATCCCCATGCCGACCGCGCCCTTGATGAACGCTTCGCACAATTCGTGCTTCCAGGGAGTATCGGTAACGGTCAATCCACCGTCGCGGCCACGAAAGGTATTGTCGCCGTCGCCTTCCCGCCGTTCCGTACGCTTGAAGTACGGCAGAATGTCGGCATATCCCCAACCGCGGTTGCCGCGTTGCGCCCAGCCATCATAGTCCGCGCGCTGGCCACGATTATAGATATGGCCATTGATAGAACTGGAGCCACCCAGAGTTTTGCCTCTCGGCGCAGCAATGCGGCGGCCGCCGGTCCATTCCGACGGTTCCGCGCTGTAAAGCCAATTCACGCTGGCATTGGTCAGCGTTTTCATGAAGCCGGCGGGAATATGAACAAATGGATGAGTGTCCTTGCCGCCGGCCTCTAAGATACAGACTGAATGCTTGCCGTCCGCCGTCAGCCGATTTGCAAGTACGCAGCCGGCAGAGCCGGCGCCGACGATGACGTAGTCAAAGGTATCAGTCATTGGATATCAGGCATGCCTTTGGGAAGCAGGGCGGTCAAAGCGGTCCGGCATTGCCGGTCAGCCAGGACATGGCGGCATCGATGCCGCCTTTGTCGTGCGGCACACCGGCGACCGTCAGCCCCATTTCCACATCGGCGAGCGTGCCCATCAGCATGCTCTCGTTGAAATCGCCCAGGTGGCCAATACGAAACACTTTATCGGCAATACGCCCCAGGCCGCTACCCAGCGACACATCGAACCGCTCCAAGGCGACCTTGCGGAAGGCGTCACCGCTGTGACCCTCCGGCATGCGCACAGTTGTAACGATGTCCGAGCGCTCATCTGGCACGACGCACTGAATATCCAGACCCCAGGCCGTAACGCAGCGGCGGGCAGCTTCGGCTAGGCGATGATGGCGGGCAAAGACATTGGGCAGGCCCTCTTCCTCCAGCATCGCGATGGCTTCTTTCAGGCCGTAAAGCAGGTTCGTTGCCGGGGTGAATGGGAACGAACCGCCGGCGTTGGCCGCCAGCATGTTGGTCCAATCCCAATAGGAGCGGGGGAATTTCGAAGTTTTATGTGCTGCCAACGCCTTCTCGCTGATCGCATTAAAACCTAGGCCCGGCGGCAGCATCAGGCCCTTCTGAGACCCGGAAACCGTCACGTCTACACCCCATTCCTGGTGCCGATAGTCGATCGAGCCCAGCCCGGATACGGTATCGACCATCAACAGGGCTGGATGGCCGGCCGCGTCGATGGCTTCGCGGACCCGCGCGACTTTGGAAGTCGTGCCGGTCGAGGTCTCGTTATGGACGATGCAGACTGCTTTGATTTTCCGATCAGAGTCGGCCCGCAGCGCATCTTCGATCTGGTCGGGGATCACGCCGCGTCGCCAATCGCCGGCGATATACTGCGGCTTGAAGCCGATCTTGGTGGCCAGGTCGTTCCACAGTGCTGCAAACTGGCCGGTTTCCGCCATCAACACGGCGTCGCCTGGGTTCAGCGTGTTCACAAGCGCAGCCTCCCACGCACCGGTGCCGCTGGACGGATAGATGATTACCGGCTGGTCGGTCTGGAAGATGCGGCGGATGCCGGTCAGGACTTCATGGCCGAGCGCGGCGAACGTCGGGCCGCGGTGGTCAATAGTCGGCATGGCGGTCGCGTGCAGAATGCGGTCCGGAACGTTGGAGGGGCCGGGGATCTGCAAGAAGTGACGGCCGGAACGATAGGTCATGAATAGGAGAGCCTTGAAGGAATGAACTTGCACGGCAGGCAGCACGGCGCCTAAATCCTGTCAAGCATACCAAATGCCCTGCACCGCACCTTTGCGCAGATCGGAGCTTTTTTCACCATGGCTGACCATTGGCGCCCCGATACTCTGGCCGTTCAGGCTCTGCACCGGATGGAGGAAGGCGACGGCGGCGTTATCCCAGGCTGGAGGCCGGCTACCACGTTTGCGCGGCGCACCCAGGACTATGAAATGACGGCGCCCGGGTTTGTGTATGGCCGGGCCGACAACACCAACGTCCGCCTGGCTGAAGAGATCATTGCCGGCATGGAAGGGGCGCGGGCCTGCCTGCTGTTTCCGAGCGGCCTTTCTGCCATCGCCAGCCTGTTTCGCTCGCTGCCGGCAGGCAGTCATGTGGCGGTGCAGGACACCGGGTATTTCGGAACGATCAAGTGGCTGAAGGACAATGCGCGCCGATTGGGGCTGGAGGTCTCGTTTTTCGCCACAGGCGATCTGGCCGCGCTGCGCGATGCCCTCAAGCCAGGAGAGACTGCGTTGGTCTGGATCGAAACGCCGGCCAACCCGCTATGGACCGTCACTGACATTGCCGCCGCGGCGCGTCTCGCCCACAGCGCGAGGGCCAGGCTGGCGGTGGATGCGACGGTGATGACGCCGGTGCTGTGCCAGCCGTTGGCTCTGGGGGCGGACCTGGTGTTTCATTCCGCCACCAAATACCTGAACGGTCATTCCGATGTGCTGGCCGGCGCGTTGGTGACGAATGCGCCGGAAACGCCGCTCTGGCAGGCGGCCATTGCCGAGCGGCACAGTTCCGGTCCGATCTTGGGCGCGTTCGAAGCCTGGCTGTTGGTGCGCGGCATGCGCACGGTGCATTTGCGGGTGCGGCAGGCGTCGGCGTCGGCGCAGGTGCTGGCCGAGCGGCTGTCAGCCCATCCGGCGGTGGAGAAGGTGCGCTATCCCGGCCTGGCGGACGACCCGGGGCATGTGGTGTCCGCGCAGCAAATGCAGGGCGGCTTCGGCGGCATGCTGTCGTTCGAAGTCCCGGGCGGGCGGGAGAGTGGGGCTGCCGCTGCGCTGCGGCTGGTCAGCCGGTTGCGCCTGATCGTGCCGGCGACATCGCTCGGCGGGGTGGAATCGTTGATCGAGCATCGCGCCACCGTCGAAGGGCCGCATTCCGACGTGCCGAAAGGATTGTTGCGGCTCTCCGTAGGTGCGGAGGCGGTCGAGGACTTGTGGGCCGATCTGGCAGCGGCGCTGGCAGGCTAGATATCGGACTCCATCGACCCGGCATCGTCTTGCAAGCTGAAGTTTGCCAAAGCCTCGGCGTCGGCGCGTTTGCGCTGGCGGTGCCACACCAGGGCGTTGTCATTCACGGCGCGGCCTGTGGCGGCGACCCGGCGAAGGTTAAGGCTGACCCAGTCGATCTCTCGGAAGGCGATGCCGCCGTAATCCAAGTTGCTGTTATCGTGCCAGGTGAAGGTGGACATGACAGATACTCCTGTTTGCGCTTGTCCTGCCTGGATTTGTAGAGACATTCTGCCGTCGCGTGGTGTGATGCACATCACGTCGTCAGGCAAAAATGCGACTCACCTATTTCACGATCTCCAAAACTTCGTATTTTTATTGCCTCGAACTTTCGACATACCCCCCGGGAATGTTTGGGCTCGGGTGCGAATTAAGGTTGTATTAAGGTTATTACAGAACCGGGTGTCCGGTGAAAATCGGACTTTCGGGCAATGACGTCGGCAGCGGCGGGGAATGGGTGACGTGGACCGGCAGCAAACCATCGATGCGGAAACCGCGTGGGAGATCCACAAGCGGGAGTTGCGTTCGGTCGAACTGCGCCAGTTGGCGGACTCGATCAACGACAACGCCCGCATGGCGCGCAACACGCTGACGGCGGCTTTGCTGGTCGCGCTCTATCTGGGCGTAACGCTGCTGAGTTCCACCGACCTGAACCTGTTTCTCAACGGCCAGGTGGTGTTGCCGCAGGTGGGCGCGGGCGTCAGCGTCGTGCAGAGCTATATCTTTGCGCCGCCGGTATTCCTGTTCCTGCACGTGCAGGCGCTGCTGCTGCTGGCGGCGCTGGCGCACAAGATCCGGGTGTTCAACAGCCTGATCGATGGTGAGGATGCGGCGCGGCAGGCGGAATACCGGGCCTGGCTCAGCGGCTTTGCCTTCGTGCAGGTGTTCCAGGATGGCCGCGGCGTGCTGCATCCGGCCCGGCTGGTGACGTGGATTGGCGTCAACGCGGTGCCGCTGGCGCTGCTGTTCGCCATCGATGTGTCGTTCGTGCGGTATCAAAGCGATGAGATCACCTGGGTTCACCACGGCCTGTTCCTGGCCGACCTGCTGGCGGTCGCTCGCTTCAACTGGCAGGTGTTCGACGGCGGCCCGCGCATCTGGTGGGATCGGCTGGTGGCGGCGCCGCTTGCGGCGTGGCGAGAGCGGCGCGTGTCGGCCAGTGCGCTGGCGCTGCACATGGTCGGGCTGGTCTGGGTCGGGTGGTGGCAGGCGGTGGCGGTGGCGATGGCGGTGGCGATGGCGCTGGTGCTGCTGTTCGAGGCGCAGCCGCCGCGGCCCGTGGCCGGCGATGCAAAGGCAATTCAGGCGCAGCGCGATCGGATTTGGCGACAGGCGAACGAGACGGTCAGCGTGCCGTCGAAGGCGGAGGGCTCGCTGGAGCAATGGTTCGACGGCCTGCCGGCGGCGGCCAGGGATTTGTGGGCGCGGTCCAGGGCCGGGGAGAACCTGTTGGATGCCGGGCCGTGCGAGTGGTGGGGCGCGGCTTGCCGTTACCTGGATGTGCGCGGCGAACAGCTGGTGGCGCGCTCTGCCGAGGAGCGGTTTCGCCTGACCCCGGCGAAGCCGGACGATGCGGCGTTGCTGGCGCTCCGCCGCGCCTATGCCGAGCCGGTGGACGTCTCCCGCCGCCGTTTCCGCTTTGCCCGCATGGATCGGGCGTTCGCGCCGGGGCTGGTGCTGAAAGGCGCGGACATCAGTTCGGCATCGGCGCTCCAGACCGACCTGACCGGCGCGACCCTGGCCTATGCCCTGGGCAACGGCGCGGACCTCAGATGGGCGCAACTCCAGGGTGCGCACCTTTTGCGGACACAACTCCAGGGTGCGTACCTTTTGCGGGCACAACTCCAGGGGGCGGACCTCGGATCGGCGCAACTCCAGGGGGCGGACCTCTGGCAGGCGCAACTCCAAGGCGCGTACCTCGGGCTGGCGCAACTCCGGGGCGCGGACCTCAGGCAGGCACAACTCCAGGGTGCGTACCTCTGGCAGGCACAACTCCAGGGCGCGGGCCTCGGGCTGGCGCAATTCCAGGGTGCGAACCTCGGAGAGGCGCAACTCCAGGGCGCGTACCTCGGGCAGGCGCAATTCCAGGGTGCGTATGGCAAGCCGCAGTCGCTGCACCTGGCGGACCTGACAGGGGCGACGTACCGCTTCGCGCCATTGACAGAGCCGAAAACCGGCGACAGGCTGCTTCAGCCTGTCGAGGATTTTCTGAGCAAGGCAATCACCGACGATCTGCGCGCCATCAAGGCGCGCGGGCAAGGCGGTAAAACCGTTGCGGATGTCGTGCGCGAGCGGGTGCTTGCCGGCGTCGAGCGTGGCGTGTTCGATGGCTGGGCGCCTGGCCCTGCGCACATGGTCGTGCACAACCGGCCGCCAGAAGACGGCTGGCCGGCGTCGCCAACGACGGAGGGCATGGAGGGCAAACCATTTCAGACAGCAATGGCGGAACTTATTACCAATCTGGCTTGCGGCGACGAACACGCCGCACGGGGAAGCCTACGCCAGTGGCAGCGTGGTTTCCTGTCATCGCGGCCAGACGATGATGTCAAGATCGCCGTACACGCTGCGCTCCGGGACGCGCGCGCGAAGGCGGCGGCGGACTGCCCAGGCTTGCACGCGATCCCGGAGGCGGAATGGCAGGAGTTCGTCAATTCCCGGGAGGCGTTCGGATTTAAGGCCCGTTAACTCTACCGCTTCATCGGCGCGCGATAACGCCGGTGTTGGCCAGGCCGTCCAGTTGCAATTCGTCATAGCCGGCGATCTCGCGCAGTACGCGGTGCGTGTCCGCGCCCAGCAACGGCGCGCCGGCAGGGGCGCGGGGCGGCGTGCCGGTCATGGTCAGGGCGGAACGCACTGTCGGCACCTGGCCCTCGGTCGGATGCGGCGCCTGCACGATCAGGCCGCGCGCCGCGGTCTCCGGCGAATCCAGCGCCTCACCCGGCGTGCGGATCGCGCCGGCGGGAATACCCGCCTGCCGCAGCCGCTCGACCCATTCGGCGATGGTGGCGGTGCGGAAAATCGCGTCCAGCTCCACCTTCAGCGCCTCATGGTTGGTGACGCGCTTGGCATTGCCATCGAAGCGCGGATCGTCCAGCAGGTCCGGCCGTTGCAACCCCTCGCGGCACATGCGCCGCCACATGCGGTCGCCCGCGGCGCACAGCACGAACGGCCCGTCCGCCGCCTCATAGGCGTTCAAGGGCTGGGCGACGCGGCTGGAATTGCCGACCCGCGTCTCGTCTGCGCCCTCCATCAGATAGCGCGCCGAATAGGGCAGGATGGTGGACAGCGCCGAATCGTACAGCGGCACGTCGATGCGCTGGCCCTTGCCGGTGCGTGCGCGCGCCAGCAGCGCGGCCAGGATGCCCTGGGCCAGATATTGGCCAGCCATGATGTCGAACAGCGACACGCCCATGCGCGTCGGCGGCCCGTTCTCGTCGCCGGTCATCGCCATCATGCCTGATTCCGCCTGGGCGATCGGGTCATAGCCGCCCAGATCGGCCAGCGGCCCGGTGCGGCCATAGCCGGAGATCGAGCCGAAGATCAGCCGTGGATTATCCTGCGACAAGGTCTCATAGCCCAGGCCATAGCGCTCCATCGCGCCGGTGCGCATGCTCTCGACCACAACGTCGCACTTGGCCGCCAGCGCACGCACGGCAATGGCGCCCTCGGGCTTGGTGATGTCGATGGCCAGCGATTGCTTGTTGCGGTTGATCGCCAGGAAATAGGGCGATTCGCTGGTGCTGCCGACCGGGCGGTAGGCCCGGGTCTCGTCGCCGCCATCGGGATTCTCGACCTTCAGCACCTCCGCACCCAGGTCGGATAGCATCATCGTGCAGAACGGCCCGGCCAGCACGCGGGTTAGGTCCAAAATACGCACGCCGGCAAGAGCGGTTTCGGCCATGACAAATTTCTCCTAAGGAATGGTGCCGGCAAGCATTGCGATGCGGGGCCGGCTCTGCAATCGTAAAGTTCGTAATCCCTTCCAACGCAGGAGCAATCCGATGGCCGGAGACAAAGTTACCCTCTCGTTCGAAATCCAGAGCGATGCCGAAGCCTTTCTTGAGGAAATGGCGGCGAAGTACGAAATGCCCGACCGCGACAAGGCGTTGCGCGCATTGCTCGATTACGCCATCCAGGACGGCGACCAGGACGAAATTTTCGGTGAAATCCGCTGCCTGCGGTGTGACGACTAGGCCGGCGGTATGCGTGGCTGGCAGGGCGCTGTCGCTGCGGTGCTGGCGCTCTGCGCCACGCCGCTGGCCCGCGCCGACGAAATCGGGCGCGTCGATACCGCCTTCAACTGGGTCGGCGCGAACAAACATATTGCAATAGAAGCATTCGACGACCCCAAGGTCGCGGGCGTCACCTGTTATCTGTCGATGGCCCGCAAGGGTGGCATCTCCGGTGCGGTGGGCGTTGCCGAGGAGACCTCGGACGCCTCGATTGCCTGCCGCCAGGTCGGGCCGATTTCCTTCCTGACGCCGATTGCATCCGATGAGGACGGGGAAGAGGTGTTTCGCGAAAGCCGCAGCTTCTTTTTCAAGAAACTGCGAGTCGTCCGCTTTTGGGACGCCAAGCGCAATGTGCTGGTCTACCTGACGTATTCCGACAAGCTGATCGACGGCTCACCGAAAAACGCGATCACCGCCGTCGCGCTGATGCCCTGGGGCGCTACCCCGCCGGGCCCGGTCAAGCTGGAGCGCTGAGGCGATGCGCGTGCATGTCGAATGGTTGACCTCCAAAATGCCCCATATGCGCCTCGACCGCGCTGTCTGGGAGCAAGCCGCCGCCCGGCATGCCGACGCCGCCGCCGGTTTGGAGATGAGCTTCGGCCAGGACCTGAAGGATATGGCGCCCTACGCCGACGCCGACGTGGTGATCGGCCAGGTGTTCGCCAAGGACCGGCTGGCGGGGCTCGCTCCCCGGCTGAAGTGGCTCTATGCGACTTCCGCCGGGATCGAGGACCTGCTGCCGCTGGACTGGCTGCCGCCCGGCGCGGTTCTGACCAACAACAGCGGCACCCACTATCCTAAGGCACGGGCGTTTGCCGGCATGTTGCTGCAAATGCTGCAGGTGCAGATGCCGACCCTGGTATCGAACCAACGGCGGCACCATTGGCAGCGCCTGTTTGCGACGATCCCAACAGGAAAGACGGTCGCTATCCTGGGGTTCGGCGCGTTGGGTACGGCGATGGCAGAGGCGGCGCGCGATCTTGGCCTCCGGGTGCGGGTCATCCGCCGCAACCCGGCGGCCGATCTGCGGGCGGATGCGATGTTCGGACCTGACCGGCTGGCCGACGCCCTCGACGGCGCCGACTTCCTGGTGATTGCCGCGCCGCTGACGCCGGCGACCCGCGGCTTGATCGATGGAGCGGCGTTGGATCGCCTCGCCGATGGCGCGGGAGTCGTCAATATCGGCCGGGGCTTGATTCTGGATACGGGGGCGCTGTGCCAACGGCTGGATAGTGGCCGCCTGTCGGGCGCAATCCTGGACGTGTTCGACCAAGAGCCTCTGCCGGCGGATTCGCCGTTGTGGGACCAGAAGAACCTGATCCTCACGCCACATGTGCTGTTGGACGACCCGGACACCTATATTCAGCGCGCCCTGGACATCTTCTTTGCCGAATTGGCCCGCTATCGCGCCGGCGCGCCTTTCGCCAACCGGATCGATCCGGACGCCGGATATTAAGCGGGGGCCGCTGTCGTACGGCGCTCAAAAATAGCGTCTGGTGGCTTGCATATAGCGCCGGTAGTCGTCGCCGAATTTGGCTTCCAGATAGGCCTCTTCACGCAGGACCACGCCCCAGTGCATAACGGGCAGGATCGCCAGCAGCGCAAATAGCGCAATTGGAGCGTCCAGCAGCGCGGCCAAGCCGATATGCACGATAGACAAAGCCAGATACATCGGATTGCGCGTGAGCGCGAACACGCCGCTCGTGACGAGCGCGTTGTTGGTTTCCGAAGTGGGCAGCAATTGCGTGCGCGCCAGCAGGAACTGCGCCATCGCCGTGAGCAGGACCGCCAGCGCAGCAAGCAGGACGATCGCTCCGAGCGGACGCGTCGGCATCGGCGCCAGCGCGTTGAACCCCGGCGCGAGGCTCAATGCGTAACCCGCTCCCAGCAGCGCCAACGCCCACAATGGCGGCGGCACATGCCGCATCAGTGCTGGCTTTTCGGCAACCGCACCACGAGGCCGTCGAGCGCCTCGGTGACTTTGATCTGGCAGGAGAGACGCGAATTGGTTTCCACGTCATTGGCGAAGTCGAGCATGGATTGCTCCATCGAGCTCTGCTCGCCGGTTTTATCGAGCCAAGTGGGATCGACATAGACATGGCAGGTCGCGCAGGCGCAGGCGCCGCCGCAATCGGCGTCGATGCCGGGCACGGCGTGCTTCACCGCCGCTTCCATCACCGTCTGGCCTACCGGCGCATCGACGACGTGCTCTTTTCCCGAAGCTTCGATGTACGTGATTTTCGGCATGTCTTCGCTCAATCCTCAGCGCGCAGAGGCGACCAGTTCTTTCATCGGCCGCGTTTCATCCTCGATCACACTCGGCGGCAAGCTGCGGCCGGTCTGGATCAGCATCTTGGCGCCAAGATACTCCGCCGGCCGGTTCACCGCATCGACT
>JAPOJR010000011.1 GCA_029978325.1 Alphaproteobacteria bacterium
GCGGCTATGACGGCTATATCGCGCTTGGCTGCGTGATCCGGGGCGAAACATCCCATTACGATCACATCTGCACCGAAGTATCGCGTGCCTGCCAAACCTTGGCGACCGACGGCGGATTGGTCATCGGATTTGGTCTGCTGACCGTTGAGAATGAAGAACAGGCTATCGTCCGTGCCGACCCGAACCGCAAGGACAAAGGCGGCGAAGCGGCAAAAGCTTGTATGATGAACCTGAAGCTTGCCCGACGCTTCCTCGATTCATAGGCAGAAAAACACCAGGCCATGCGCGATCGAGACCTGATCCAATCCTTCGCCCCGGGCGCCGAGCCCGATGGCGAGGCCACCGACGCGCGTCCGCTCGAAGGCCGCCGGCGGCTGGCGCGCGTGGCCGCGATTCAGGTGCTTTACCAATCGGCTATGACGCGAGCGCAAATCCCGGCTGTTGCCAAGCAATTTGAGGACCACCGCCTCGGCGAAAATATTGATGGCCTGGCCTTGGACGTGGATGTCGCGTTCTTCCGCCGGCTTACCAGTGGCATCGCCAAGGACGCTGCGGCGCTGACCCTGCTGGTCCAGGAGGCCCTGCAAAAACGCCAGTTCGGCCGCCTGGAGTATGTGCTCCAGGCGATATTGATTGCCGGAGCCTATGAATTGCAGGCGCTGCGGGATGTGCCGCCCCGGTCCACCATTGACGAATATACCGACATTGCCGCCGCGTTTTTCGACAAAGGCGAACGGTCTCTCGTCAACGCGGTGTTGGACCGGCTCGCCCATGGAATGCGCCCGGATGACTTCTCCGCCACACCCGCCGCCTCTTGACGAATTCGGACTGATCGCCCGGTATCTTGCGCCGCTGGCCGTCCATCCGGGTGCGGATGGACTGAGGGACGATGTGGCGGTGTTAGCATTGGCGGACCTGGCGGGTGACCTGGTCGTCAATACCGACGCGGTTGTCGCCGGCGTGCATTTCCTGACGCATGAGCAACCTGCCGCGATCGCCGAGCGCGCACTGCGGGTCAATTTAAGCGATCTGGCGGCAAAAGGCGCAAAGCCGCTGGGCTATCAACTGACGTTGGCGCTCAATCCCGCCCAGGACGAGGCATGGATCGCGGAATTTGCCGGCGGACTGCGCTCGAACCAGGATGCGTTCGGCTGGTCTCTGCTGGGTGGAGATACGGTGCGGACGCCGGGCCCGCTGACGATCAGCGTCACCGCGTTCGGCACCTTATCAGGCAAAGGATGTCTGCGCCGCGGCGGGGCTCAGGTTGACGACGACGTCTGGGTCAGCGGCTGGATCGGCGACGGCGCTCTAGGTTTGGCATTGGCCCAAGGCATTGGCCCGGCGCTCGATCCGGTCCAGGCCGCAGCGGCGGAGAGCAAATTCCGCCTGCCGTTGCCGCGCGTCACATTGGGCATCGCGCTTGCCGAAGCCGGTATTGCGACGGCGTCGGCCGATGTCTCCGACGGGCTGATCGCGGATCTGGGCCATATCGCATCCGCTAGCCGGCTCGGCATGGAGATCGACGCCGCGCTGGTGCCTTTGTCCGATGCAGGCCGGGCGGCCGTCGCCCAGGACGGGGAATGGCTGGACCGCCTGTTGTCCGGCGGAGATGACTATGAGGTGGTGTTCACCGCGCCGGCATCCGCCCGGCCCGACATTGTCGCCATCGGCTTGCGCACAAACACGCCCGTCCACCGCATCGGCGCCATGACCGCTAGCGCGGACGGCGTCAGGGTCCGCTATCCGGACGGCAGCCTGCGCTGTCTGAGCCGTACCGGCTATCGCCATTTCTGACAGGAATGGCCTATCGCCCCCGTATCTGCCGCTCGCGAAAGAAAATATACAGTCCCGAGGCACTGACGACGGCCGCGCCAATGAAGGTATCGACCGGCGGGATGTGGGCGAAGAACAGGTAGCCGAACAGGGTCGCCCACAGCAGCATGAAATAGCGGAAGGGCGTCACCACCACCGCCTCCCCCCAATAGAACGCATAGACGGTCAGGAACTGCGCGACGCCCTGCAGGCAGCCGGTCAGCGCGAACAGGGCCATGCCCTGCCAGTCCGGCGTGACCCAGCCGAAGCTTAAGAGGCCCGCGCCGGCGATGACGGAGCAGGAGGTGGAGATCAGCACCGTGGCGTTGGCCGAGTCGGTCGCGCCGAGCTTGCGCGTCAGGATATCCCTCGTACTGCTGAGCAGCGGAACGCAGGCCGCCAGCAGCAGCGGCCAGAGCGGCCCGCCGCCGCTGGGGTTGACGATGAACAGCACGCCGCCGAAGCCGATGACGACGGCGGTCCAGCGCCGCCAGCCTACTCTCTCGCCCAGGAAATACGGGGCGAGCGCCGTCAGGATCAGCGGGCTGAGGAACACCATGGCCGTCATGTCGGCCAGTTGCACTTCTTTCAGGGCGTACATGAAGCAGATGCCGGTCAGCGCAATGTTGACGCCGCGGGCAATCTGCCGCTTCCAGTCGCGCACCCGCACGCCTTTCCAGCCGCCCTGATACTGGATCGCGCCAATGGTGAACAGCAGGACGAACAGCGAGCGGAAGAACATGACCTCGCCCACCGGGTAGTCGTCCATCATCACCTTGGCGATGGCGTCCGTGAACGAGAAGATCGCGCCCGCACCCAGGATGCAGAAAATGCCCTTGGTCGAGCCGGCTAGGCCCTCGCCCTTAACTGCGGCCATGCCGGGCCTCCCGATGGTAAATGTAGAGGCCGGAGGCGACGACGATGGCCGCGCCGATGAAGGTCTCGGTGCGAGGGATGGTGCCGAAGAACAGATAGCCATAGATGCCGGCCCAGATCAGCATCAGGTAGCGAAACGGCGCCAGCACCACCGTCTCGCCATGCATGAAAGCATAGATCAGGAAATACTGCGCCACACCCTGTAGCGTGCCCGCAGCGGCAAAGATCAGCAGCCCCCACCAGTCCGGCGTGACCCAGCCGAGCGGCAGCAGGCATATCCCGACGGCCGCCATGACGAAATTCGAGAACAGCATGGTGGCGTTCGCTGTCTCCGTCCTGGCGAGGAAACGGGTGTAGAGATCGCTGAAGGTCAGGAACACCGGCACCATCAGCCCCAGCAGCAGGGCGAACAACGGAATGTCTCCGCTTGGCCGCACGATCAGCAGCACGCCGCAGAAGCCAACACCCACCGCCACCCGCCGCCGCCAGCCCACCTGCTCCCCCAGGAAATACGGGGCAAGCACGGTCAGAATCAGGGGGGAGACGAACAGCAGGGCGATCAGGTCGGCCAGCGGTGCGTCCTTCAGGGCGACGATGAAGGTCAGCGAGGTGGCAGCCACCATCAGGCCGCGGATCCACTGGCCCTTCCAGTTCCGCACCCGGACGGAGGCGAAGCCGCCCTTCAACGACACCATGACGATGATCGAAACCAACACGAAAGCCGAGCGCAGGCAGAGAATCTGGCCAGGCGGGTAACTGCCTGCCAGCAATTTCGCCAGCGCATCGGTAAAGCCGAAGATCACCCCAGACGCCACGATGTAGGCGATGCCGCGCGCCTGGCTCGCCGCGGAAACACCCGCTTCAGGCGCGGCCATGCCGTGCCTCCCGATAGAAGATGTACAGGCCGGCGGCGCAGACGATGCTGGCTCCGGCGATCGTCTCCATGCGCGGCAAGGCATCGAAGAACAGCCAGCCGTAGAGCGTCGCCCAGAGCAGCAGGAAATAGCGGAACGGCGCGACGACCACCGCCTCTCCATAAATGAAGGCGTAGACCAGGAAGAACTGCGCCGCGCCCTGCAGGGTGCCGGTCAGCGCGAACAGGCCTATGCCCTCCCACGTCGGCATCACCCAGCCGAAAGGCAGGCTGGCCAGGCCGCCTGCCATGACGCAGAGGGTCGAGACGAACATCATGCCGTTGGCGCTGTCGGTCGCCGACAGACGGCGCGTGATGATATCGCGTACGCTCATGGTCAGCGGAATGGTGCAGGCCAGCAACAGCGGCCAGAGCGCCACCTCGCCACTGGGCCGGACGATGAGCATGGCGCCGCCGAAGCCGACCGCCACCGCCGTCCACCGCCGCCAGCCGACCTGTTCCTTCAGGAAGTAGGGCGCAAGCGCGGTCAATACCAACGGCGAGATGAACATCATCGCCGTCAGGTCCGCCAGCGGCAGGTGCTTCAGCGCGGTCACGAAGATATAGGAGGTTACGGCCAGCAGCAGGCCACGGGCCCATTGCAGCCGCCAATTGACGATCCGAAGCTCGCGCCATCCGCCCTGCCATTGCACCATGGCCGCGATGGAGACAAAGACGAACACGGAGCGGAAGAACAGGATTTCTCCGGGTGGATAGCCGCCGGTCAGCACTTTTGACAGCGCATCGGTCAGCCCGAAGATGCCGTTCGAGATGACAATGCAGCCGATGCCTTTCAGCTGTGTGGAAGCGCCGGGTGCGCTATGCATGGATGGGAGGAGCCTGTCGTAGAAGGACGGCGGTGCACCGCCGAATGAGAAAGCTTAGCCCGGTTCCGACGCACCGCGCCAGCCCGGGCACAGCACTTTGGCCTTGCTGGGACGGCCGGAGATGGCCAAGCTATTGGCCCAGCCGTTCCGATCGGGACGCCAAGGGAGAAATGCCATGAAATTCGGAATTTTCTACGAACTGCAATTGCCCCGCCCCTGGGGCCCCAACGACGAGCTGAACCTCTACCAAAACGCGCTCAGCCAGGTCGAACTGGCGGATAAGCTGGGCTATGACTATGCCTGGGAGGTGGAGCACCATTTCCTGGAGGAATATTCGCATTCGCCGCAGCCCGAAGTGTTCCTTGCAGCAGCGAGCCAGCGGACCAAGAACATCCGCCTCGGCCACGGCATTATCCAACTGCCCTCTAACCATCCGGCGCGAGTGGCGGAAAAGGTGGCCTGCCTGGACCTCGTCAGCAATGGCCGCGTCGAATTCGGCATGGGCGAGGGCGCCAGCATTACGGAGCTGGGCCCCTTCGACCGCGACCTGGAAACCAAGCGGGAGGTCTGGGAAGACGCCGTCCGGTGCATCATGCCGATGTTCACCAAGGAAGGCTGGGAATACGATGGCCCACACTTCAAATTCCCGCTGCGCAACGTCCTGCCAAAGCCGGTGCAGAAGCCGCACCCGCCGCTCTGGGTCGCCTGCTCGCAGCTGGAGACGATTGAGATGGCCGGGCGGCGCGGCATCGGCGCGTTGGGCTTCCAGTTCCTGTCCGCCGACATGGCGCACGCCTGGGTGCACGCCTACTACAATTCCTTCGTGAAACGGCAGGAAAAGCTGGCGGACTACCAGAGCAACTGCAACATCGCCATGGTCAGCTATTTCATGTGCGCAGAGACCGACGAGGAAGCCCGCCGCCGGGCGGAAGGCGTGACTTTCTTCCAGTTCTCGCTGGCCTATTACAGCGGCTCCAAGGGCCGGAAACGCGCCGATCCTGGCACCGTCAGCCTCTGGGACGAATACATGGCCTGGAAAAAGGCCAATCCGGAGGCGGCGGAAAAGGCCTTGCGCGGCGGCCTGATCGGCTCACCGGAGACCATCCGCAAGAAGCTGCGCCGGTTCAAGGAAAGCAAGGTCGACAGCATCATCCTGCTGAACCAGGCCGGCCGCAACACGCACGAGCATATCTGCGAGAGCCTGGAATTGTTCGCCAAGGAGGTCATGCCGGAGTTCCACGCCGATATTCCCGCGCACGAGGAATGGAAGCGCCAGGTGCTGGCCGGTGAGATCGAACTCGAAGAGATCGACACCACCCCCTACAAGGAGCGCGTCGGCGTCGGCAAAGGCGTCAGCATCGACAAGCTGGTAGCGGCGGAGTGAGCCCCGGCTATGGGCAGGTGCCACCGGGCACCTGCCCTGCTCATCAGGTATGCTTTTTCAACCGCGCCTCCCGGAAGAAGATATAGAGGCCGGCGGCGACGATAATGGCCGCGCCCAACAATGTCTGGCCGCTGGGCACATCGCCAAAAATGACAAAGCCATAAAACGTGGCCCATAGCAGAATAAAATAGCGGAACGGCGCGACGACCGCCGCTTCGCCGAGAACGAACGCATAGACCTGAAGGTACATGCCCGCGCCCAGCAGCAACCCGGCGAGCGCCAGCATGCCCAGTCCTAGCGCGTCCGGCGTCACCCAACCGAACGGCAAGCTGACCGTGCTGGCGACCAGCAGGCAGGTGGTGGTCACGACCATCATCGCCTCCGGCGTATCGGTGCGCGATAACTGGCGGGTAATGATATCGCGAAAACTGCCGAGCGTCGGCACGACCAGCGCCAGTAGCATCGGCCAGATCGTCTCGATCTCGCCGGACGGATTGACGATCAGCAGCGTGCCGCCAAAACCCACGGCCACCGCCGTATAGCGCCGCCAGCCGACTTGCTCGCCCAGCATATAGGGCGCCAGCAGCGTCACCAGGATCGGCGAAACGAACAGGATCGCGATCAGATCGGCCAGCGCCAGGTATTTGAGCACTGTGACAAAGATAAACGAGTTGATGACAAAGATCGCGCCGCGGATCAGTTGCCGCCGCCAATCGCTCACCCGCAAATGCCCCCGCAACCGGCCATGGCGCAGGCGCATGCCCAACAGCACGGCGCTAAGGATGCACACGGCGTGAAAAAATAGGATTTCGCCGGTGGGATAAGTCTCCTTCAATACCTTTGAGATAGCGTCCGACGACCCGAACATCGCGCCCGAGCCAATCAGGCAGAGAATGCCTTTGCCCTGATCCGATACACTGCTGAGTGGGCGCAAGATGCCTGCCTCCGGAAATCTGCTGGCCTGATGCCGACTAGCGGGACTAGCATGATGGCGGCGTAAACCGCTTGAAGGAAGCACAGTGATGCACAAATGGATCGACCATGTGGTTGTTCGCGTTGAAAATCTCGACGACGCTATCGACCACTACACCAATCGCCTGGGCTTTACCGTTACCGAGCCGGTCGAGGACCAGCCGGATTTGGGATTGCGCCGGGTGATCCTGGGGCTCGGCACGTCCGGTACCTTCATCGAACTGTGCGAGCCGCTGGGCGAGACCAGCGACATCCGCAATTCGCTGGAAAAACGCGGCGAAGGCGTGCACCTGGTGGCGCTGGCCGTGCCCGACCTGGAGGCTGCCAAGGCCGATATGAAGGCGCGCGGCGCAAGGATCATCGAGGCTGGGCGGCAGGTGTTCCTGCACCCGAAGGAAGGTCATGGCGTGATGTATCAGTTAATCGAGCGGAAATAATCCACGCCAGTTCCCGCTTGCGACATTATTGCGGGCGCGTTGACCGGGGCGGGCCTAACCTAAAGCCCTGCGCGACCACACGTAATGCGCCGACGCACGCTTCGGTAGCGTGTCGCCGCCGACGGGCAGGTTCCGGTCGGCGCCGGGCTTTTGGAGTTTTCGCACATGTCTCGCGGCGACATTTCCCTTCTCGTCGGCACCACCAAGGGCGCTTTTCTGCTGGACGGCGACCAGGACCGCAATGATTGGCAGGTGAGGGGCCCGTTCTGTGATGGCTGGCCGATCAATCATGTGGTCGGCGATCCGGCGAGCGGTGCGCTCTGGGCTGGCGGCGGCGGCGAATGGCATGGCGCGGGCGTCTGGCGCTCGCTGGATCATGGCGCGACGTGGCAGCTGGCGAAGCTGACATCCGGCATGATGGATGACATGGCGCGCGAGGATGAAAATTTCGCCAGAATGATCGGGTGGATCGACGAGCCGCCGCCTTTCGCTGCGGACTTTGGCGATATCTGGTCGCTGGCATATGCACACGGCCGCCTCTTTGCCGGCACCAAACCAGCCAGCCTTCTGGCCAGTAATGACCAAGGCTGCTCGTGGGAAAGGGTGCAAGGGCTGACGGACCATCCGTCGTCGGACAGCTGGGTCCCCGGTGCGGCCGGTCTGGTGCTGCACTCGATCGTCTCTGACCCTGGCAACGCGCAGAAGCTGTGGGTCGGCATATCGACCGCCGGCGTATTCGCCACCGATGACGGCGGCGCGCATTGGGAACGGCGCAACCGTCTGTCCAATGCCGCCCTATGCCATAGCCACCAGCACCCCGCGGCGCCGCGCGACGGCGATGTCGGACATTGCGTCCACAACATGGTGCGGGCAACCGGCGCTGAGGACCTGCTCTACCAGCAAAACCACCATGGCGTCTGGCGGTCCGGCGACGGCGGGCGCAGCTGGGATGACATCACCGAGGGCCTCCCCTCGACGTTCGGCTTTCCGATCCATGTGCATCCGCGCGACCCGAAAACTATTTGGACACTGCCGCTGAATGGCGATATGGCCGGCCGCTTCCCTCCGGAGGCGGCGGCGGCGGTCTGGCGGTCGCGTGACGGCGGCGAAACCTGGCAGGCTCTGCGCAATGGCCTGCCGCAACAGAATTGCTTCTTTACCGTGCTGCGCCAGGGCATGGCCGTCGATGCGCGGACGCCGACCGGCGTCTATTTCGGCACCAACAGCGGGTCGATTTTCGCCAGCCGCGACGAGGGCGACGGATGGCAGGAAATCGCCCGCCACCTGCCGACCGTCCTGGCCGTAGAGGTGCTCGACCGCGGGCAATAAGCTGAAGCCCGGCTGCGGTATACGCCCGCGCCGCTTGGTTTATCGGTTGCTGTTCAGCATTGCCGCAATTTCGTCCTGTAGGGCCAGCCGCTGTTTCTTAAGGTCCTCTGCATGAGCATCGGACGTCGGCTCGATTTCGGCTTCGATCCGGTGGATCGCCCGGTTCACGTGGTGGTGCTGGTCGGCAAGCTTGGCAAAATGCGCGTTGCCTTCCTTCAACGTATGAATGAGCGCGGCATCGTCGGGGAACAGATCAGCGAGTTCGAACGGGGTATGGGCCATGCTATGCGATATCCTTTTCTCTGCGTAGCTGCCATTGAGTTTGCCTGCTTCCCATCCGGTTGCCTTGATGGAGATCAAGCCGGGCAAATCTGACCTTGGTCGATTCAATCGGACGGTATTGGGAATCCTGTTGGCAAAGCACGGTGGCGGTTGCAGGCTAGGCTTCTGCCATCGGTCATCTTTGGTGAGGAATCGCCGCTGCCCCGCCGTCCGCCACATATCCTGCCAGTGATTGCAATATCGCAGTTTGCTGGCGTCTCGCTTTGGTTTTCCAGCAACGCTGTCCTCCCGGATCTGCAAGCCAGTTGGTCTCTGCCCCGGGAGGCGCTGGGCGATCTGACATCCGCCGTGCAGTTCGGCTTCATTTTTGGCACGCTGGTGTTTGCCTTCACCGCTCTGTCCGACCGCATCTCTCCCCGCCGGATTTTCGCCGCCTGCGCCCTATTGGGCGCCTCTGCCAACGGCGCCGGCGTCTTGCTGGACCACGCGTTGCCGGCATTGCTGGTTTTGCGCTTCTGCACGGGCTTTTTCCTTGCCGGCATATATCCGGTCGGCATGAAGATCGCGTCCGGCTGGTTCGACAAGGATCTGGGCCGTGCCCTCGGCTATCTGGTTGGAGCCCTGGTCGGCGGCACGGCCTTGCCTCATCTGATCCGCGGGCTGGGCGAAAGCCTGCCCTGGCAGGAGGTGACCTTGGCGGTCTCGGTGTTTGCCGCGGCCGGCGGCCTGCTGGTGTTCCTGACAGTTCCGGACGGGCCGTTCCTGCGCGCCGGAGCGGCTTTTAACCCGAAAGCATTGCTGGTGGTGTTTCAAAGCCGCGATTTCCGAGGGTCCGCCTTCGGATACTTTGGCCATATGTGGGAGTTATACGCGTTCTGGGCCTTTGTCCCGGCCGTGTTGGCCGCGTATGCCGGCGTGCATCGGGTTCCGCTGGACATTTCGCTTTGGACCGCAGCCATCATCGCCATGGGCGTGGCGAGTTGCGTCATCGGCGGCCTGCTGTCGCGCAGCCTGGGCAGCGCGCCGGTTGCGGCGGTTCAGTTGGCGACGTCCGGCCTTTGCTGCCTCGTCTCGCCATTGCTGTTCCTGGCGCCGCCCCAGCTGTTTCTGCCATTCATGCTGGTCTGGGGGCTGATGGTTGCCGGTGACTCGCCCCAATTCTCCGCTCTTAATGCCCGGTTCGCGCCGCCCGCCCTGGTCGGGTCGGCGCTGACCATCGCCAACTGCATCGGCTTTACGATCTCGATCATCAGCATCCAGTTGCTGAACCGGACGATAGATGGTCTCGGCGCTGACTGGGTGTTGTTCCTGCTATTGCCGGGGCCAATCTTCGGCCTTTGGTCGCTGCGACGGCTGTTGCGGCGCGACATGGTTCGAGCAACGCTCGCCGGCTGATAACCCTGCAACTTGACGCCCGGGCGTTGACAGGGAACGATGCTAGGACATGTGACGATAGACGGTGGAGGAGTCCTCCCAATGCCCGACAGCCATATTCCCTCGCCCCAGGCCCTGACCCCTATCTCTGGCCAACAGGCATGGTACGGTCCGGATCTCGCCGGGCGTTCCGACTGGGTCTACACTTTCACTCCGGCGGAGATCGCAGAGATCGAATCCGCGCTCGCCGCGGTCCAATCCAGGGAAATCTTGGAGATCAGCGCAAGTGATTTCCCGCTGCCGACACTTGCGCCGCGGCTCAGCGCCATCCGCCGCGAAACCTTGCACGGACGTGGCTTTTTCCTGCTGCGCGGCCTGCCGATCGAGCGCTACGACACCCCGGACGCTGCCCGTATCTTTTGGGGCTTAGGCACTCATTGGGGTGAGGCGGTGAGCCAAAATGGCAAGGGCCATGTGCTCGGCCATGTGAAGGACCTGGGCCTCGACTACAACGACCCGCTGGCGCGTGGCTACCAAACATCCGCCCGCCTGCCCTACCATACCGACAGCAGCGATTTGGTCTGCCTGCTCTGCCTGAAGAAAAGCCGGAGCGGCGGCCTCTCCTCACTTGTTTCGACGACCACCGTTTACAACGAGATGGTGCGCCGCAGGCCGGACCTTGCGGCTGTGCTGACCCGTCCGCTTTACCGCACGCGCTGGGGCGAGGTGCCCGAGGGCCGCAAGCCTTACTATGGCACCGCCCCCTTCACCATTGTCGATGGGCGCTTGATCTGCACCTACGTGCGCAGCGCCGTACGCAAGGCGCAACTAATGGAAGTGGTGCCGCGGGTCACCGACGAACAGGCCGAGGCGATGGACCTGTTCGACGAGTTGGCGAACGATCCGGCTTTGCACCTGGATATGACGTTCGAACCGGGCGATATTCAGGTGGTGAACAACCATTTTATCGCCCATTCCCGGACGGCTTATGTCGATTTCGAGGAACCGGAGAAACGCCGGCACCTGCTGCGGCTTTGGCTGGCATGCGCGGACGGTCCGGCCCTGCCCGAAGCCTTTACCGGCGAACACCAAGGCATGACGTCCAGCGGCCGCCCCGATGGCATCCGAGTGCCAGGGGTGCCGCTGGTGGCTCCGCTGCGCGCTGAGGATTAGAGCGCTGCCCCTCAGGCCGCCGCATACTCGGTCGTGCAACGGCGCAATTCGCGCCGCTTGGTCAGGTCGTACGGCCGGCCGCGATGCAGGGTGCAACGGTTGTCCCACATCACCACGTCGTCATTGCGCCAGACATGGCGATAGACGAACTGGCGCTGGGTCGCGTGCTCCAGCAAATCCATCAGCAGCAACCGCGCTTCGGCGGTCGGCAGACCGTGAATTGCGCGGGTATGCACCCCGATGAACAACGTCTTTCGGCCGGATTCGGGAATGGTATCGACAATCGGCCAATCGACCGGAGGCAATGCCGCCATCCCTTCCGGGGTGAAATCGGCGCCGCCTAGCATGTTGCGGGAATGGAAGGCCCAGTGTTCGGCCACGAGAGAGCCGATGCGGGCCTTCATCGCGTCTGGCAGGGCATCATAGGCAGCCCGCTGGTCTGCGAATTCGGTATCGCCGCCATCGCCCGGCAGGTCTACGCCGCAGAGCACCGAATACTGCGCCCGCGGGCTCTTGAAGGAACTGTCGCTATGCCAGAGCTGGTTGGCCAACAGCGATACGTTGCGGGCATTACCGGCCTCCAGCACCTTGCCGTCCGCATCGATATTGGCCAGGTCGATCACATCCGTATTCGTCAGGCGGGTCTTGCGCTTGGACGCCAACAGCAGGCCGGCATCGATCGGGCCGAAGGACCTGGTAAACGCCGCATGCTCGTCATCCGACAGCTTTTGCCCATGGAAGACCAGCACCGGGTAACGCGCCAGGGTGGATTGCAATTCCGCCAACGTATCGCCGCCTAGCGGTTGACGTAGGTCGACGCCGCCCACCTCGACGGCCAACTCCGGATGGAGAACTTTCAGCTGCAATGACATAGGCGACTCCAACTCGCTGATACCGCCAGCGGCTCGGCAGGAGACGCAAGCGGACGACGGGCGGATGATAGGCCTAAAGCCGCCGATGATCCAGCGACAGCGCACCGCCGGTCGCCGCGGCCTTGCAGGCGGCGCGCCAGCCGTGCAGTTTGGACGCCGCCTCCACTCTCGCCCGATTGGACCAATGACATGGCCGGACCCGCCGCCGACATTGCCGAAGTCGAAGCCCGCGCGATCCACGACCGCCTGCGCACCATCGACACCCACATCGACACCGGCCCCGGGTTCGCGACGCCTGCGCTCGACCCCGGCGTCATGACCCGCGCCCAGGTCGATCTGCCCGGGATGCGCGCCGGCGGCCTCGATGCCGGCTTTTTCATCGTCTACACGGCGCAAGGCACGCTGGATACAGCGGGCTATGCCACTGCCAGGCAGGCGGCGGAAGCGAAGTATCGCGGAATAGAGCGCATGGTCCGCGCCTATCCCCAGCAGATCGCGCTCGCCCGGACTGCGCGCCAGGTCGATGAGATCGCGGCCAGCGGACGGCTGGTTGCTGTGATCGGCATGGAAAATGCCTACCCCCTCGCGGAGAGCGTCGCCGACGTGCCGATGTGGGCGGCGCGCGGGGTCCGCTATGTCTCGATCACCCATTTCGGCCATAACCAGTTCGGCGGCAGCTCCGATCCGGCCGCGACCCGCGGCGACGCGGCAAAAGACCCCGGTCTGACGGACCTGGGCCGGCAATTGGTCCCGGCATTGAATGACGCCGGCATCATGGTCGATATCAGCCATGTGGGACGGCGCACGGCGACAGAGGCCATGGCCCTGTCGCGCGCGCCGATCATCGCGTCCCATTCCGGCGCGAGAGCAATCCACGACCACCCGCGCAACCTGGATGACGCCCAATTGCGGGCGATTGCGTCAGCCGGCGGCGTGGCGCAGATGGTGGCGTTCCGCTCCTATGTCGGGCCGGTCGATCCGGCAGCCACCAAGGCCCTGGCAGAGTTGCGGTCCAGCCTTGGCCTGGCAGCGCCTGGGGCTTTTCAGGCCGCTTCGCCGGCGACACTGGACGAGTTTGCCCGGCAACGTTCCCGCATCCGGGCAGAATGCCCGGACGTGACGTTGTCGCAATTCGCCGATCATGTCGATCACGCCGTCAAGATCGCCGGCATCGATCATGTCGGGCTCTCCGGCGACTTCGACGGCGGCGGCGGCGTAAGGGGCTGGGACAGCGCCGCCGAGAGTTTCAACGTCACGTTTGAGCTACTGAAGCGCGGCTATTCCGAAGCCGACCTGGCCAAGCTGTGGGGCGACAACATCCTGCGCGTCATGCAGGCGGCAGAGTCAGCCGCGCTTTAGATAACCGGCCGGAGATCGTAGCCAAGCCGCGGGAAGTGCACGACGACTTCGCCGACCTGGGGGTCGGTGCGCCGCAAGGCCAATTCCTCCCGGTCGATCTGGACCAGTTCGCCGTCGACGGCATCGCGCGCATAATCGTCGGCACGGACGCGGACGCGGCTACCGAGCGGCGGGTCTTCGGCAAATGGATCGGAGGCCCGCAGCGGCCCTGGCTCGGCCCTTGCGGCAACGGCCAGCGCTTCCGTCGGCGCCATTGGCGTTACATCTCCATGACCGAATGCCTGCATCCGCGCCATCCAGTCCCGGATCCGCTCGTAGGGTTCCAGCTCAAAAGCTAGCCGATCGCTGCGCGCCGTCAGGAACCAGAGGGCATGGTAGACCGCGAAATCGGCAATCGTTACCGCAGCGCCAGCGATCCATTCGCGCCCGTCTGTCAGCAGGTCCTCCACCCAGGCGATCTGTACCCGGACAGCAGGCGCATTGCGGCGCGCAGCCCGGCGCACCGTCGCTTCGCTGGGGATAGGCAGGTCACGCATGCGGGAGCGGTCGGCCTGCAAATCCGGCGGCAAAAGATCGAGGTTCGTGCCGGACACATAGAGCGACATCGGCCTGAAAAGCTGGTTTTCCGCCCAGAATGCGATCATTGCCGCCTGGGGGGACAACGCTTTGGGAAAGATCGGCGGCGTCGGGTAGCGCCGCTCCAACTCCTTCAGGATCAGCCGGGTGTCGCAATAAATGTCGGCCCCGATCTGCAAAACCGGCGTACGGCGATAGCCACCGGTCAAAGGCGTCAGCAATGGTTTCGGCGCGACTGGGGGGATGGTGACAGAGCGCCATGCCAAGCCTTTGTATCCAAGCGCAAGCCGCGCCTTCTCCGCATAATTGGAAAAGTCGTAGTGGTGCAGGATCAGGTCGGGCTGGTCGGGCATCCGCCTACAACTCCATATCCGCAAAGCGTTCATAAACCCGCGCAGCCCCCGCCTCCGCCAGACGATCCGCGAGCCCTGCGTCTGCATGGCCGCCGCCGGTAAAGCCCCACACCTCCATCCCGGCGGCAACGCCGGCGCGTACGCCCAGGACGCTGTCCTCTATGACAAGGCATGCCTCCGGTGGCTGACCCAGGCGGGTGGCTGCGTGCAGGAAGAGGTCTGGCGCGGGCTTGCCGCGGTCTACATGATCGGCGGAGTACACATGCTCGCCGAACCAGTCAGAAAGTCTGGTCAGGGACAATTTGCGTTCGAGGCTGCGCACCGTGCTGGAGGACGCCACCGCCTTCGGCCTGGATAATGAGGCGAGGAGAGCCTCCACCCCCTCGACCGCGCGCAATTCGGTGGTGAAGCGCTCGCGCGTGACCGCCCGGACCTGCTGCAGAAAGTCGTCCGGAAACAGGCCCTTGCCCCGCGCCCTATGGTCCTCCCGCAGCGCGGCGACGAAGTCGGGCTCGGACGTTCCGACGAAGCGGGTCAGGTATTCCGCATCCGCGTAGACCAAGCCCAGTTCGGCGAGGAACTGCCGCTCTACACCGATCACGATAGCCTCGGAGTTCACTAACACTCCGTCGCAGTCGAAAATCACGGCGCTTGCTGTCATACTGTGGGCCAAAGACTTATCCCGTGGTGCTGGAGATCAACCAATCATGCCTGACGGCCAGACCTATATCATCCCCGCCGACCTGCCGGAACCGATTGATCACCCGTCCGCCTGGTATGGGCCTGACCTCGTGAATTCGACCGAGTGGGTCTACCAACTCACCGACCACGACATTGCGGAGATCGAGGCGGCGATGAAGCCGCTGGCGGCGCGCGAGGCGGATATCGCCAAGATCACCCAGGCCGATTTCCCGCTGCCGACCCTCGGCCCGAAGCTGAAGGAACTCTGCAACGAGGTCATCCACGGCCGTGGCTTCCAGCTGATGCGCGGCCTGCCGGTTGACCGCTACTCGATCCGCGAGAGCGCCACCGCGTATTTCGGCATCGGCATGCATTTCGGCAACGCCCGCAGCCAGAACGCCAAGGGCCACGTGCTGGGCCATGTGAAGGACATGGGCCTTTCCACCGACGACCCGAAGGTGCGCATCTACCAGACGACGGAGCGCCAGACCTTCCACACGGACTCGACCGACATCGTGGCGCTGCTCTGCCTGAAGACGGCGAAAGAGGGTGGGGCGTCCTCCATCGTCTCCACCATGTCCATCTATAACGAGATGTACAAGCGCGCGCCGGACCTGCTGTGGGAGCTGTTCCAGCCCTTCGCCACCGACCGTCGCGGCGAGATTCCGGAGGGCAAGGGCCCCTATTTCGAGATCCCCGTGTTCAACTATTACGAGGGCTATCTCTCCGCCATCTACGCGCGACGCTATATCGAAAGCGCGCGCCGGCTGGAGGGCGTGCCGCCGCTGACGGAGAAGCAGACCGCGGCGCTGGATATGTTCGACTCGCTGGCGGAATCGCCGGACCTGCGGCTCGACATGGATTTCCAGCCGGGCGACATGCAGTGGGTGCACAACCACACCAACCTGCACGACCGCACCGCCTTCGTGGACTGGCCGGAGCCGGAGCGCCGCCGGCACCTGCTGCGCCTATGGCTGGCCGTGCCGGGCGCCCGCCCGCTGCCGCCGATCTATGCGGAGCGCTATGGCAAGGTCGATATCGGCGACCGCGGCGGCATCATCGTGCCCGGCGCCATGATGAATGCTCCGTTGGAGGCTGTGTAGCGGCGGGGCTATACCGATCCCCGGAGCCTTGCGCAGCGCGCATCCGGGGCGCTGGCGGCGTGCGAACATCGTCACCGGCCGTGTTCGCGAGATCGAGCGGTCCCAGATCGCCTGCGGCGTCCGGGAAACTGTAGAGCCTTACTCCACCTCTAACGCCACCAGCTTGCCGCTGGCGGATAGCGTGATATAGGCCGGGCCATCGCCGCTCGGCCCGAATACCACGTTTGTCGGCAGCAGGTCCGGCATCGGGACTTGCGTCACCTCCGACCCATCCGGCGAGACCCGCGTCACCCGGCCCGGAATGGTCGCGACCCAGACATTGCCCGCCGCATCCACTGTCAGCGAGTCGAACAGGCTGTATTCGTTCGGATTGGCCAGGATGCGGCCCGGCTGCCAGGGGGCGGCGCCGTTGGTCTTGTCGATAACGCCCGGCTCCAGAATGTCGAAGGCCCAGAGCCGGCCCGTCGGCGTCTCCGCCACGTAAAGCACCTTGCCGTCCGGTGAGATGCCGACGCCGTTCGGCCCGTCCATCGGCGCCACCACCCGGCGCACGCCGGAGCCGTCGGCCATGCCGTAATAGACCGCGCCCTTGTCGCGGCTGAACTTGCGGCTCTTGCCGTGGTCGGTGAAATAGAAGCCGCCGTGCGCGTCGAAGGCCAGGTCGTTCGGCGCCAGCAAAGGCACGCCGCTGCAATCGCGATACAGCACCTCCACCGCGCCGGTCGCCATGTCGATGGCCTCGACCCAGCCGAGTTGGGCGTCATCGTGAGCGTGACCGGGCACGTGCTTGCCGTCGATCACATGAAAATTCATGCCGCCATTGTTGCAGACATAAAGCCGCCCGTCCGGCCCCAGCGCCGCCCCGTTCGGCCCGCCGCCGGGCCTCGCGACCGTGGACTTGGAGCCATCCGGCGCAACGCGGGTGATCTCGCCAGCAGCGATCTCCACCAGCACGATGGAGCCGTCGGCGAGAGCGACAGGGCCTTCGGGAAAGCGCAGGCCGTCGGTGATTTCGGTGATTTTGGGCATGGGAAAGCCGCTTTCCGCTAAATCCGGTAAAACCGCGCCGCCGTGTCATGAAACAGCGCAGCGCGATCCGCCGAAGCGTAGTCCTTGGTCATGCGCTTGAACGCGTTCCAGAGAACGCCGTAGGAGCACGACACCTTGTCGACCGGGAAGTTGCTCTCGAACATGCAGCGTTCCGCTCCGAACAGCTCAATCACGGTCTCGTAGTAAGGCCGGTAGGCCTCGCAGAGTTCCTCGCTGGAGGGCGGCAGGTCGCGTTTCTCCCAGCCGAAGCCGCAATAGGTCATGTTCAGCGCACCCAGCTTCACGACTACGTTCGGACAGTCCCGCGCCACCGCCGCGATATCGGCCTTCCAGGTCTGGAAAATCTCGTCGCGCCGGTCGGCATAAGTGCCGACGCCGACAACGCCGCCGATATGGTCCAGCACCATCTTCGTATTCGGAAAGGCGCAGGCGAGGCTGTGGAAGTCGGAGAGTTGCGGATGCCGGATCGCGGCCTCGAAGATCATGCCAAGCGGCGCCAGTTCCGCAAAGCCCTCCCGGAACTTCGTATCCAGGTAGAGGCCCGGCCCCTTCACATAATTCGGCGTGAACACGGCCGGGTCCTCGACCCAGGCGCCGATATAGCGGATGCCGCGATAGCGCTCCGGCGCGGCGGCCATCTCCGCCTCCAGCACCGCGCGCACGCCGGCGCCCAGTTGCAAGTCGGCATGGCCGATGATCGCCTTGGCCACCTGCGGCTTGCCATAGGCACCAGAGGCTGCCATGGCGGCGATGCCGTTGACGAACTCCACCTCCCCCACCGGGCGCATCGCCTCCGGCCCATCGGCGCGGTACATGGCGTGGCACTCGACGAACACGGTGGAGACGATGTTGTGGCCGGACGACAGGTCGTCCGCAATCTCGTCCATCAGGTAGCGGTTCTGGATGTAGGTGCCGTTCCGGTCCCAGAGGTGGTGATGGGTGTCGATGATCGGCAGGTCCGGCTCCAATGCCGCCTCCTGCACCTGGGCGAGCCAATCGGCGTTCTGGGACCGGTCCATGCGTGAGGCCTCCCTATTCCGCCGCCAGCAAGCGCGGCACGTTCATCGCCTGGACGTGCGGCAGCACCTCCTTAGAGAACAGCCGCAGCATCTCCAGCGTGCGCTGCTGGCCGTAATAGGGCGGGTAGTGCAGCATCAGCGAGGTGGTGCCGACCGCCTTGAACGCCTCGATCTTGCGCAGCACCGTTTCGGGCGAGCCGTGCAGGATGGTGCCGTCCATCAGGTTGTCGTAGGCGAACTGATCGTCGCCGCTCTTGTCCGAGATGTCGCCCAGATAGCCGCCGGTCTTGGAGCCGCCGGCCATGAAGCTCTTCATGTGCTGGGTGATGCCCTGCTCGGACAGGTCCTTCGCCTTGGCGTCGGTTTCGGCGACGAAAGTCATGCGGCAAACATCGACGTCGCCGAACGCCGGGTTCTGGTCATAGGGCGCCTTGGCCTCGCCCATATGCTTGCGGTAGTGGGCGATATGCTCGCCGATCACTTTCACGCTCGGCAGGGTCGATTGCATCAGGCCGAAACCGTTGCGGGCAGCGGCGGCGATGGACTCGTTCGTGCCCGCCCCCATGTAGAACGGCGGATGCGGCTGTTGCAGCGGCTGCGGGAAGATCTCCCACTCGTCCGAAACGTCGAAGTTGAAATACTTGCCCTTGGCGGTGACGCGCTTCTTGTGGAAGCCGTCCAGGATCAGCGGGATGGCCTCGGCCTGGATCGCCCGGCGTTCCTCGTAGGAGACGCCCAGGCCCTCGAACTCATACGGCCGGTAGCCGGAGCCGAGGCCGAGCTGGAACCGGCCGTTGGAGAGGATATCGACAAAGGCCGCGTTCTCGACGATGCGCAGCGGATGGTGCAGCGGCACCACCATCACGGCGGCGCCCAGCTTGATGACGCTGGTCTTGGCAGCGAGATATGTGAGGTAGCTGAACGGGTCCGGCAGGATGCCGTAGCGATTGGAGAAATGGTGCTCGGCAATCCAGACGCTGTCGAAGCCCAGTTGCTCAATTTCCAGAATTTCGTTCGTGACCCGCTCGTGCACGCCCTGGTGCGGATACGGCTCGGTCTTCGGATCGGGGTGGGAGGTGTAGAGGACGCCGACTTGCATGAGTTCTGCGCTTCCTTCCGGCTGACGGGTGGTGTTCTGACCTGATAGTCCAGCATAATCCCGCCGCTGCGCCAAGCCCAGGCCGGAGTTGCGCCCTGCTTCCCGGAACCTGCGCAGCAGGTATCCGGGACCGCTTTGCGAGGCGGCTTCCGCCCACCGCCACCTCCTCACCGTCATTGCGAGCGGAGCAAAGCAACCCAGGCCATAGTCGGAACGGAGCGCCGATCTGGATTGCTTCGTCGGCTTTGCCTCCTCGCAACGACGGCCTATATTGAAAGAGTTCGCGCAATCAGCGAGGTGCAGGGCGGTGGAAACGATACTCGGTCTCTCATACGCGGCATGGGGCGTTATCCTTGCGGCCCTGGCCGTAGTGGGGACATTTGCCGGCGTCTACTACACCCGAAGGCAGGCCAAGCAAGTCGAGAAGACAGAGCGGCAAGCTCAAGCAGCGCAAGACACACTGGCGGGTTCTTCCCCACCACCACCTCCACCCGCCAACCCAGCCCTCGCCACGCACTTTGTGGACCGGCCGGACCTCATTTCGAAGATCATGCAGGCCATCTCGCCCGGCGGGTCGAGCCTAGGGCCGCGCACCGCGATTATCTCGTCGCTCCGGGGCATGGGCGGGGTGGGGAAGACGGAGTTGGCGCGGGAGGTGGCGCGGGGGATGAAATCGCAATGCCCCGGCGGCGTGGCCGAGGTCAATCTGCGGGGCTGGGACTCGAAGCAGCCAATGGAGGAGGAAGAGGCGCTGCGATCATTGTGCGCCCAACTGGATCCTGATTTCGACGCGAAAATGCATGTGGAGAAGCTGACTCCATACTGGCAGAGACTGACGAGCGGCAGGCGCGCTCTGGTGATCCTCGACAACCTGAAGGATTCGGGTTTGATCAACGCGCTGCGGCCCGCCGACGGCATCACGCTTGTCACCAGCCGCACCAGCAATCTGGTGACGGGCGTGCCCGGCATCGACGTCGGCGTGATGGAGCCGGCGGAGGCGGCGGCGCTGGCGCGGCAGAACTGTCCGCAGCTATCCGAGGCCGATGCCCTGGCACTGGCAAAGGCGGTCGGCCATCTGCCGCTGGCGGTGGAGATTGCGGCGCAGCGCCTGAACGATAGCGGCGAGAGCGTGGCGGCGCTGGCCGAACGCCTCGCCGATCCGGGCCGGGCGGCGCGGGTGCTGAAGGGCGACACCGACCAGGAAGACGTGCTGCTGCGTGTGCTGGAGTGGAGCCTGGGGGGCCTCTCCGACGGGCAGAAACGGCGCTGGCAGGCGCTCTCCCTGCCGCCCGGCGATTTCGGCCTCTGGACCGTGCGGGCGCTCTGGCTGGACAAAGACCCGGTCGATGACCTCGCAGCCCTGACCCGCCGCAACCTCGTCACCCGGCTGGAGGGCGACGAACCCCGCTGGCGCCTGCACGACGTCCTCCGCCGCTTCGGCCTGGCCGCACTGGCGGCGGATGAGGAGCGGGAGCAGGCGCTCTGGCAGCAGTTGGGGCTGGCGGCGGTGGCGCGGCTGCGGGAGATCGACGACCGGTTCGAAAGCGGCGGCGCCGCCATGGTGCCAGCGCTGGCAGAACTGGACCAGGAACTGCCGCTGCTGCGCGCTGTGCAGGCCTGGGCGGCGAGGCGGATTAAGGACGATGCCGTAGCGGCGGAGGGGGCGGTGACCAGCCACCATCAGATATTAATGCTGCGCCTGAAGAACGACGAGAACCTTGAATGGATACTTGGTCAACTCCGCGCCGCCGAGCACCGCGGCGAGAAGGCGGAGATTGCCCGCGCCGCCGGCAATCTCGGGCTGGTGTACCTGGAGCGCGGCGACCTCGACCGGGCGACGGAGATGCAGGAAAAAGGCCTCACTATCGCCGAGGAACTCGGCGACCGCGCCGGCATGGCGAACGACTACGGCAATCTCGGGCTGGTGTACCAGGAACGCGGCGACCTCGACCGGGCAGCGGAGATGCACGAGAAAAGCCTCGCTATCCACGAGGAACTCGGCAACCGCGCTGGCATGGCGAGGCAGTCCGGCAATCTCGGGCTGGTGCACCAGCAGCGCTGCGACCTCGACCGGGCGGCGGAGATGCAACGGAAGAGCGCGGAGATACACGAAGAGATGGGCAATCGCCCGAATCTCGCTATAGCCCTCTACAACCTCGGCAACGTCCTGAAAGACAAAGGCGACTGGGCCGGCGCGGCCGAGCATTTCCGCCGCTCCCTCGCGCTCTTCGAGGAACTCGGCATGCCGTACGTCGAGCAAGTCCGCCAAGCCCTCGCCGAAGCCGAAGCCCACCTCTCCGGCGGCGCGTGATCCTTTGCATCCCGGAACCTGCGCAGCAGGTATCCGGGACCGCCTTGGGAGGCATCCATCCCAAGGAGCCCCTCCCCGGCGAGCGGTCCCGGCGCTCCGCCTGCTATGCAGGCTGCGGCCGGGAAACTGCCTCCTTGCAGCCTTCCCCGGCGGGCGGTCCCGGCGCTTCGCCTGCTGCGCAGGCTGGGGCCGGGAAACCGGGGCGGTGTGGGGGTTATTCCCCCTTCAGCCGGTCCGCATAGTGCTTGCGGGTTTTCTCCACCTTCGGCGCGGCCAGGTGCATGATATAGGGTTGATACGGGTTATTGGCGGCGTAGTTCTGGTGATAGTCCTCGCCGACGAAAAACTCGACCAGCGGCTCCAGCGTGGTGACGATGGGCTTGTCGAACAGGCCGGCCTTGTTCACCTGGGCAATATAGCCTTCCGCCACCGCCTTCTGCTCCAGGTCGGCATAGAAAATCGCAGAGCGATATTGCGTGCCGACGTCGTTGCCCTGGCGGTTCAACTGCGTCGGGTCGTGGGCGAGGGCGAAGAACACCTTCAGGATCTCGCCATAGGTGATCTTGGCCGGATCGTAGGTGATCTCCACCACCTCCGCATGGCCGGTCATGCCGGTGCAGACAGTGCGGTAGTCCGCCGTGGAGGCGTCGCCGCCGGCATAGCCGCTCACCACCTTTTCGATGCCGTCCAGTTGCAGATAGACCGCCTCGACGCACCAGAAGCAGCCGCCGCCCAGCACCACCTTCTGCAAGGCGCCATCCGGGCCGGGCGCAATATCCTGCGCCGCGTGGGGAAAGCGGTCCGGTGTTACGGTCTTGGAGCCGAAAATCTCGTCGAGCATACGCATGGGGACATCTCCTGGCAAAAGGGGGCTGCGGCGTGTTGCCTGCCAATGTGGCGTCTCTTAGCGCCGCTGGCTAGAGGCGACTGCTTGCCCTCGTGGCCAAATACTGGCAGGGATTGGCATTCGTATCGCCACAAGCTCCTCGCTAGCTTCGCCTCAAGGGATTTGCGCCATGGTCAAACGCGGCCGCGAGTTTTTGCACACGCCCGGTCCCACCAACATTCCGGACCGCATCCTGAACGCCATGCACCGCCCGGCGATGGACTTCGCCAGCCCGGTCTTCGCCGAAATGGCGGCAAAGCTGTTCGAGGACCTGAAGGATGTGTTCCAGACGTCGTCCGAGGTGTTTCTCTACACCAGCAGCGGCCATGGCGGCTGGGAAGGCACGTTCGTCAACTGCTTTTCGCCGGGCGACACCGTGCTGTTGCCGGAGATCGGGCGCTTTGGCCGGGTCTGGGGCGATATGGCCGAGCGCCTGGGGCTGAAGGTGCGGCGGGTGCCGGGCAGCTGGCGCCCCCCGATCGCCCCCGCCGTGATCGAGGACGTGCTCAGCAAGGACAAGGCGCACGAGATCAAAGGCGTGCTGGCGGTGCATGTGGAAACGGCGACCGGCGCAATCTCGGACATGCCGGCGATCCGGCGGGCGATGGATGCGGCGAACCATCCGGCGCTGCTGATCTGCGACGCCATCGCCTCGTTCGCCTGTGTGCCGCTGCCGATGCGGGACTGGGGCATTGACGTCGTCATTGCCGCCTCGCAGAAGGGCCTGATGCTGCCGCCGGGGCTGGGCATTTGCGCCGTCAGCGAAAAGGCGTTGGCCGCCAGCTTCGAAAGCCGCAGCCAGATGGAATATTTCAGCTGGCCGCAACGGCTGAAGACCGAAAGCTACAGCCGCTTCTGCGGCACTGCCCCGGAACACCTGGTGTTCGGGCTGGTCGAGTCGCTGGCGATGCTGCGCGAGGAAGGCTGGCCGCAGGTGTTCAAGCGGCACACGCGTCTGGCCACGGCAGTGCGCAAGACGGTTGAGGCCTGGGGCCAGGCCGGCGCGCTGGAGCACAATATCGTGGTGCCGGAAGCGCGGGCCGACAGCCTGACCGTCGTGCGCACGCCGGAGGGCATGAATGCCGATATCATCCGCGCGACGGCGCGCGAAACCTTCAGTGTCGCCATGGGCGGCTCGCTCGGCGATCTGGCCGGGCGGGTGTTCCGCATCGGCCATATGGGCGACCTGAACGAGCCGATGGTCATCGGTGCGCTCGGCGGCATCGAGGCGGCGCTGCGTGTATGCCAGGTGCCGATCGGGCAGGGCGGCGTCGGCGCGGCTATCGACTACCTGGCAGAGACGGCGGAGAGCTAACCCAGCGGCTAAGGAGGTCGGACCGAAACAATGGCTATCACCAGCTTTGCAGACCTGTTGGCGCCCACGCCCGTGGACGAGTTCCTGGACAAGACCAAGGGACGCAAGTGGCAGCACATTGAGGCCCCGGCGGAGCGGGTCGATGGCCTGTTTTCGTGGCCGGAGCTCAGCAACCTGCTGAACATGGAGGTCTGGAACCATCAGAACCTGCTGCTGGTGCAGGATACCCAGCCGGTGCCGCCGCAGGCCTATTGCCGGCAGAGAGTGGACCGCAGCGCCCAGCGCCAGTTCGTGCCGGATCCGCAGATGGTGCAACAGCACCTCGGCCGCGGCGCCAGCCTGGTGCTGAACGAGATCGAGACGCTGGTGCCGGGGATCCTTGCCATCGTCAACGCCTTTACCGAAGGCCTGGGGGCCAAGAGCTCGGCCAACGCCTATATCTCGCAACAGAACCATCAGGCGTTCGACACGCACTACGACAAGACCGATGTATTCGCGCTCCAGGTGTACGGCCAAAAACGTTGGCGCATCTATGAGGGCCAACTCGATGCACCGGTGATCCATGCCCGCTTCGCCGGCATGCCGAAGGAAATGGTGCAACGCCAGCGAGGCAAGGTGCAGCGCGAGTTCGTCATGAACACTGGAGACCTGTTGTATCTGCCGCGTGGCCGCTTTCACGATGCGCTGGCAACGGATGGTCCTTCAATTCATTTGTCTTTTGCAGTCAGCGAGCCCAAGGGGTTGGACTACCTGCAAATGGTTCTGGACGAAGCCGTCGGCGACCCGGCCTTCCGCGCCGATCTGCCATTGGCGGAGGCCGATCTTCCCGCCCACTTCGACCGGCTGGCCGACCGCCTGCGCGACGTTGCCCGCGCACAGCGGACCAAGGATCGCGGCAGGGCTCTGCGCAAGACATTCGTGCAGCCACGCGCCAACTTTGACATCGCACCGAGCAAAAAATGAGTGACTTTCCTGATCTGACCGCTCCTTCACTCTATGACCATTGGGCCGATGATGTCGTTCGGTTCTGCGACACGGACCAGGCTGGCCATGTCAACAATGTCGCCATAGCTGCCTATGTCGAGACCGGCCGGTTGATGTTCGACCGCCAGGTGATCGATGCGGTTGCGGAGGGGCTGGAAGGAGAGGAATTCCACGCCATCCTCGCCAATCTGACGGTGAATTATCTGGCGGAGAGCTTTTGGCCGGGTAAGGTGCGGGTCGGCACACGCCTGATCAAGATCGGCAACAGTTCGCTGACCACCGCTCATGGCGTCTTTCGCGAGGACGGGCGCTGCATTGCGACCGCCACCTGCGTGCTGGTCAACCGGTCCGGCGGCAAAAGCGCGCCGATGGGGCCTGTAACGCGCGAGCGCTTGGCGGCGCTGCTGCCTTAGCTCTGGGGTTTCGGACGCTCCGGCAAGAAAAACACCAAGCCCATTGCCAGGGCTGCGATGGTGAGCAGCAGGAAGCCGGCTTCGTACGAATCGGTCAGCGCCAGCAATCCAGATAAGAGCGGCGGTCCGATGACCGAGCCCATGAACGTCACAACCATCACGCCGGCCGTCGCCTCGCTCACCTGGCCTTCGGGCGAGAGGCGTGCCGTTTCCGCAAGGAATACGCCGTTCCAACCGATAACGGTCGCGCCCAGCGCCACGCCCAAAGCGGCTACCATGGCGAAGGGCCAAGCCAGGGTAACGGTCAGAATCAGCACGACGCTCGCCGCCATGCCGATGCCGAGGGCGCCCAGCACCCAGCGGGCCGCAACCAGGTCCGCCACCCAGCCCCAGCCGATACGGCCGGCGACGGCGGCGACGTTGGCGATCGCCAGAATGCTGCCAGCCGCAGCAAGGCTCATGCCGACCACTTGGTTCAGGTAGACGACCAGAAACGAGGCGACGCCCAATTGCACGCCAGAAAATACCAGTGAGCAAAGCGCCATCCGCCGAAGTCCGGGGTAGCGCGCCATCAACTGCAAAGGTGCGAGCACTGTGCGCAGACGGAATGGCGTGCCGTCGCTACGGTGCCGGTCCAGTTCTGTCCGGTAGACCTGCGAGAGCAGGGCGACCGCAATCACCGAGGCGGCCGAGACCAGCACCGCCGCTCGCCAGTCCGCCAGCAGTACAATGCTGGGCAACAGCAGTCCGGCCAGACCATAACCGATGGGCACGCAGGTCTGCTTGATCGAGAACACCAGGCTCAGCCGCTGTTTCGGCACGACCCGTGCCAGCAGGAAGGAGCCTGCCGGGTTCATCGGCCCATAGCCGGCGCCCACCAGCAGTGCAGCTACAGGCAGCAACAGCGGCTCTGCCGGCAGCAGGCAAAGCAGCCCGGCTACATTCGCTGCCGATGCCCATTGGCACATGCGCACCGCGCCGATTCTCGGCGATATGCCGGCGGTCACCAGCGTTGCAATTGCCGATCCCAGGAATGCTAGGCCGGTGTAGACGCCGATCAGGCCGGCGGAAACGTGAAAGCTCTCCGCTGCCCGCACGGCGATCACCGGAAGCGTCAGGTACGCCAGCGCCGAGGCGGCCTGCATCGCGGTCATGACGATAACAGCCAGCCAATGGCTGCGGCCTGTACGGGAATAGGACAATGATTGGCGCCGTTGGCTGAGTTATCGGGGCGGCCCGGAGATTGCGTTCCGCGCCGGCTCCTTGCATAGTACGGTTCGCTTCGAGTTCCCTAGAAAAAAGGCTCTGTTGACCGATGGCAGGCAACGGTTTCCGGTTTCCGAAAATGGATTTCCCCGCGGATGTCGAGGAGTTGCGTCACGATGTGCGCGGCTTTCTGCGCGCTGAAAGGGCCAATGGCGGATTTACGCCCATTGCCGACTGCTGGGGCTCCGGTCTTTCGACCGAATTCAGCCGCAAGTTGGGCCAGCGCGGCTATCTGGCGGTCACGTGGCCAAAGCAATACGGCGGGCAGGAAAAGACCATGCTGCACCGCTATGTCATCACCGAGGAACTGGTGTCCGCCGGTGCGCCGGTTGCAGCGCACTGGGTTGCGGACCGCCAGAGCGGTCCACTAATCCTGCGCTATGGCACCGAGGAGCAGAAGCAAAGCATCCTGCCGCGCATTGCGGGTGGCGAGTGCTATTTCGCCATTGGCATGAGCGAGCCGGGTTCGGGCTCCGATCTGGCCAGCGTGCGCACCTCGGCCAAGAAGGTTGATGGCGGCTGGGTGATCAACGGCGCCAAGATCTGGTCCTCTAACGCGCATATCTGCCACTACATGATTGCTCTGGTCCGCACCTCGCCGATTGTCGATGGGCAGAAGCACAAAGGCCTGTCGCAATTCCTGGTCGATCTGTCGACGCCGGGCATCACCATTCGCGGCATCAAGAACATCGCCAATGAAAGCCATTTCAACGAAACCCTGTTCCAGGATGTCTTCGTGCCCGACGATACCATGCTGGGCAACGAGGGCGACGGCTGGAAGCAGGTGACGAGCGAACTGGCCATCGAGCGCGCCGGGCCGGAGCGTTTTCTCTCCACCACGATCATCCTGGAAGAAGCGGTTCGTGCGATGCAGGATACCGCCGATGACCGCATCAAGCTGGCGTTTGGCCAGTTGGTGGCGCGGCTGCGCACGCTGCGGCGGATGTCCCTGGGTGTAAGCGCGCTGTTGCAGGAGGGCTCTTCGCCGGAAACCGAAGCGGCGTTGGTGAAAGAAGTCGGCACGCGGTTTGAGCGTGAGATTATCGAGGGCGTGCGCTCGGTCGCGCCAAGCGCGCCCAAGACCCAGGGCATGAGCGCCTATCACGCGACCCTGCGGGAGGGCATCCTCCATATACCGTCCAGCACGATCCGCGGCGGCACCAACGAAGTGCTCAAGGGCATCGTCGCCCGGCAGTTGGGGCTGCGCTAAGCCCGCGTCAGCACCAACGCCCCGCCCTTGCCGACGGTCGCGGTGAAGCCGTCGGGAACGACGGTGGTTGTCTGATCCTCGACGATGAGGGCCGGGCCTTTGACTTCGGCTGACCCCAGGGTCTCGCGCCGCCATTCGGCCGCCTCGACAAAGGCCTGGGCGTTGCTGTCAAACAGACGACGGCTGCCGAACGGCTGCCCGGGCGGGCCACCGACGGCTGCCGCTGTAACCTTCGAGGATACCGCCGGCGAGGATACCGTCAGCGTCCAACTCAGAATCTCCGGCTCCTGTCCTGGCACGGTCTGGCCATAGAGGGCGCGGTAGGTGTCCTCGAACAAGGCGCGCAGGGTCTCGGCATCGTCCACTTCCAGGTCGCGCGCCGGCAGTGGCACGGTGATCTCATGACCCTGGCCGACATAGCGCATGAAGGCCATGCGGGTCTCGCTTAACTCCGCATCCGGCGCGCCCTGGCGGACGATGGCGGTAGCCTCGGCGCGCATCGTGGCGAGCAAGTCATTGGCCAAAGCGGCGTCAAAGCCGTCGAGGCGCATATAGCGGCTGCGCACCACCTCGTAACTGATCGGCGCGCGCAGAAAGCCTACCGCCGAGCCAACACCAGCACCCGCCGGCACGATCACCTGGGAGAGGTTGAGCTTTTCTGCCAGCCTCGCGGCATGCAGCGGAGCTGCACCACCGAAGGCGATCATGGCGCGGGCGGCGATATCCTTGCCCCACTCGACCGCGTGCACGCGGGCGGCGTTGGCCATGTTCTCGTCGACGATCTCCGCCACCGCAAAGGCCGCCAACGGCGCATCCATGCCGAGCGGCTGGCCGATGGTGCGTTGCAGCGCCTCGCCGGCCTTTTCCGGTGCGAGCTTCACCGAACCGCCGGCGAACGCCGCCGGATCGATCTTGCCCAGCACCAGGTCGGCGTCGGTCACGGCAGCGCGCTCGCCGCCCTGGTCGTAGCAGGCCGGGCCGGGCTGCGAGCCCGCGCTCTCCGGCCCTACAGCCACGCGGCCGAGCGCATCGACGGACGCGATGGAGCCGCCGCCGGCCCCGATCTCCACCATCTCGATGGCCGGGATTTTCACCGGCAGGCCAGAGCCCTTCAGGTTGCGGTAGGCGCGCGCCACCTCGAACGTGCGGGTCGAGAGCGGTTGGTAATCGTCGATCAGGCAGATTTTTGCCGTCGTGCCGCCCATGTCGTAGCTGACGACGCGGTCGAGGCCCAATTCCTCGGCAATGCGGGCCGCCAGGATAGCGCCGCCGGCCGGGCCGCTCTCCACCAGCCGGATCGGAAATTTCACCGCCGTCGCCAGGTCGGTGAGGCCGCCGCCGGAGGTCATCAGCAGGAAGGGGCAGGCGAACCCCTGCGCCTTCAACTGCGCATCCAACGCCATCAGATAGCCGGCCATTTTCGGCTGGACATAGGCGTTGGCGCAGGTGGTGGACTGGCGCTCGTACTCGCGAATCTCCGGCGCGACTTCCGATGAAAGCGAGATCGCCAGCGACGGGAACCGCGCGGCAATCAGGTTCCGCACCCGCTCCTCGTGCGCCGGGTTGGCGTAGGCGTGTAGCAGACCGACGGCCAGCGCCTCGATTGCGTGCTTCTCGATCAGGGGAAAGAGGGCAGTGACCGAGCCCTCGTCCAGCGGCAGCAGCGCCTGGCCGTGCACGTTCAGCCGTTCCGTCACCGGCCAGCGCAGGTAGCGCGGCACGAGGGGGGCGGGGCGGTCGATGTTGATGTCGTACTGCTCGAACCGGTTTTCCAGTGCCATCTCCACCGCGTCGCGATGACCCTCGGTGGTGATGAGAGCCGTCTTGGCGCCCTTGCGCTCGATCAGGGCGTTGGTGGCGAGCGTGGTGCCGTGGATCAGCAGGCCGACCGCGGCAGGCTGAAGCCCGGCTTCCGTCATAGCCTTGGCAATGCCGTCGAGCACACCCTGCTCCGGGGCGCTTTGCGTGGTCAGAACCTTGGTGGTGAACTGGCGATCCCCGTGCTCGAGCACGATATCGGTGAACGTGCCGCCGATATCGACGGCGAGGCGGGCTTGAGAGGTTGTCATGGGGAGGCTCTGCAGGAAACGGGGGAGGCTCAGCGGAACATGAACGGAATCGTGGCGATCAACAAGGCGGCAAGGCTCCAGTTGATGATGCGGCGTATCTTCGGCCGCTGAAACAGGCGGGCGATGCCGACGCCGAACAGGGTCCAGACAATCAGGCATGGCCAGGCGATGGTGAAGGCGATTGCGCAGAGGATCAATGCCTCGGTCGCGGCACCTTCCATCGGGGGGATCATGGTTGCCGCGGTAAGCGCCATCACCCAGCCCTTGGGATTCATGAATTGAAAGCCGAAGGCCTCGATAAACCGAAGGGGACGGGCGCCTTCGGCTGCGGTCGGTGCCGCGGCGTTGGCGATGCGCCATGCGAGGTAAAGCAGATAGCCGGTGCCAAACACCGCCAGCCCGATCCGTGCCTCTGGCCATGCCACAAACACGGCACCCAACCCGAGGCCGCTGAGCAGCAGCAGGATCGGAAAGCCGAACGCTATGCCGGCGATATGCGGCCAGGTGCGGGCGAGGCCGAAATTCATGCCGCTGGCGGTCAGCATGGCGTTGTTCGGGCCGGGCGTGGCAGTCATCACGAACACGTACCAGGCGACAGGGCCGAGCAGCAGCAGGGTTTCGGAAAGCATCGGGTCTCGCGCGCCGCCGGCAAGGGGGGATGACATCGCCCACAGGCTGGGGCAATGTCGGCAGGTCATCCTATTAGCATGTGTCACTTGAGGACCCTAGCGATGTCTGCCGCATCCCCGATCTGGCCGGCCCAGCTCGACCATCTCCGCTTGGAAAGCGACGACCCCAAGGCTCTGGCCGATTTCTACGCCCGGGCGTTGGGGTTCGAGGTGCATGGGTTTGGTGAGGACTTCCTGCTGCAGGCGCCGGGCCGGCGTCAGATTATCGGCAAAGGCGAGCGCGGCGGGCGCACGTATCATGCCTACCGTCTCCAGAACGAGCGGCAACTGGCCGAGGTCCGGGCCTATGTGCAGGCACAGGGGCTGGCCACAGAGCCCTCGCCGGCAAAGGCGTTCCGCGATGATGCCGTGGCGGTGCGCGATCCCGATGGCTGGGTGAGTGTGTTTGGCCTGCCCAAGCCCGGCCTGCCCAGCCCGAAGGCCGCCAACGCGATTCCCGCGCGGGCCTACGCCGCTCGGCTTCAGCATGTGGTTGTGGCGACGCCGAACCTCGCACCGATGATCGAATTTTATGAGAAGGGTCTGGGCTTTGTGGCCTCGGACTATGTTTTGCTGGACGAGGATGACCAAAGCACCAAGCGTGTCGCCTTCTGGCGTACCGACCCGGAGCATCATTGTTTTGCTGCGTTCCAGGCGAGCCATTCAAAGCCCGACCACCATGCCTACGAGACCAGCGGCTGGATGGATTTCCGCGACTGGGGCGACCACCTCGCCAACCTGGAAATCCCGGTGGTCTGGGGACCGGGCCGGCATGGCCCCGGCAATAACCTGTTCTTCATGTTCGAGGACCCGAACGGCGACCGCATCGAACTTTCCGCTGAACTGGAACTCCTGCCGCGCGAGATGGGGCCGCGGACCTGGCCACATACGGAGCGGACAGTGAACCTGTGGGGTGCCGGCTGGATCAGGCAGTAGCATGAGTCCTCCTCCCCAATCCCTCCGGATCACCGGCGGTTCGCTGCGTGGGCGGCGTCTGGAGGTGCCGCCTGGCCAAAAGGTTCGACCCACGGCCGAGCGGGTGCGAGAGGCGCTGTTCAACCGTCTCGCCCATGGCGGTTTCGGCGAAGGCGGGGCGTCAATCCTGGTCGGTGCCCGCGTGCTGGACTTTTGCGCCGGCACCGGCGCGCTGGCGTTCGAAGCCCTCTCCCGCGGGGCCGAACACGCGACTTTGGTGGAGGCCGATGCCGCCACCCTCCGCCTGGCGCGCGACAATGCCAAGGCACTGGGCCTGGCCGACCGTTGCACCTTCCTGGCCTCGCGATTGCCGTCCGGCCTGCCGCCAGGGCCGTTCGACCTGGTTTTCTTCGACCCACCCTACGCTGCCGGGCTATACGAACCGGTGTTGCAGGCTTTGGCCCAGGCGGGGTGCCTGCGGGCCGGCGGCCTGGTCTCGGTGGAGGCGCCGGCGAAGCTGGACCTTACCATCCCCGCCGGTTTCACTCTGCTGCACGAGCAGCGCTACGGCGCCACGCGGCTTTGGCTGTTGCAGGCCGCTAAAGGCTAGGGTGCCAGAAGATCGGCGACCGTGTTCCTGTAGGTTTCGATGGCCTTTAGGTGCCCTGCCAACGTCTTGGCCTCGATCGGCTTGTGATGCATCCGTTCGAACGCGGTGTTCAATGTGACATGGCTGATGCCCAGCTTCCGCCAGCCTTCGATTTCGGTGCGCCAATCGTCCGGCGTGGTGCCGCCGATAGAGACCCAAGCGTCGATGCCTACCGCCTCCTTCGGTCTGCCAGCCTTTGCCACCATGGTTCGGAGCCGCTCGACTTCCGCAGCGCCCTTCGCATCGGGTTTGTAAGCGAGAATGATCCAGCCATCGCCATGAGATGCGATACGGCGCAGCACATTTTCATGGTGCCCTCCCAGCCAAATAGGGATCGGCTGCTGGATCGGCATCGGATTTAGCCCGACATCCGGCAAATCGTGCCAGCGGCCCTTGAACGTCACATGCGGGGCACTCCAAAGTGCCTGGAGCACTTCGATCTGTTCGAGCGACTTGGCACCTCGGGTCCCGAAATCTTCGCCGAGCACGGTAAACTCGACTGGATTCCAGCCTATGCCGATCCCAAGCCGCATCCGGCCGCCCGACAGCACATCCACCGACGCGGCTTGCCGCGCAACCAGAGCGGTTTGCCTTTGCGCCAGGATCAGGATGTGTGTGGTCAGGACAATTTTGGTAGTATGCGCCGCGAGAAAGCCGAACAGCGCGAAAGGATCGTGGAAACAGTGGCCGGAGGTATAAGGGCCGTTCCAATCGGGGTGGGATTCCGGGTTGATGCCGACAACGTGGTCGTAAACGGCCAGATGGTCGAACCCCATCCCCTCGACCGCTTGCGCGAAGTCCTTTTGAACAATTGGATCGCCGCCAATATCCGTAGAGGGAAGTGATACTCCCATTCTCATGATTCGCTCCTTCGCCAATGAGCGAAGGATTGAAGCCCAAATCGCAGGAACGTTCCATCGTGATCTCCTGTCGAATTTGTCCGCCAGATTAGCACGATCGAAGCCTTGCAAAGGATCAACACATGACCAACGCCGCCGCCCTGCACAAAGACGCCCTGGTAATAGACAGCCTCGTCTACCACGCCGACGGCTGGCCGGATGATCTGCGTGCCGGCCAGATCGACGCCATCCAGGTCACCGCCTGCCATTTCGAATGCGACTTCGAGCAGGCCTGCCAGGAGGTCGCCCGCTGGCAGGAGCGGTTCATGGCGCCCGGCAGCGACTGGATGCAGATCGAGACCGTTGCGGATTTCGACAAGGCTCGCGCTGCCGGCAAGCTCGGAGCTATCCTCGGCTGGCAGAACACGCGCCCCATTGCCGACCGGATCGAGCGCCTGGCCCTGTTCTACAAACTGGGCCTGCGCGTCATGCAACTCACCTACAACTACCGCAACATGCTGGGCGACGGCTGCCTGGAGCCGGAGGGGGCGGGCCTCACCAGCTATGGCCGCGATGTCGTCAGGGAGATGAACCGCCTCGGCATCGCTATCGACCTCAGCCATGTCGGCTACCGCACCTCCATGGATGCGATCGAGGTGAGCGAGAAGCCCTGCCTGATCACCCACGCCAACGCCCACGCCCTCAGCCCGCTCGCCCGCAACAAGCCAGATGATCTGATCAAGGCTCTGGTGGCAAAGGGCGGCTATATCGGGGCCAGCATCTATGGCCCGATGAACTGGGATGGTGACGAAAGCCGCAAGCCGGCAATCAGCGATTACCTGCGCCATCTGGACTATCTGGCTGAAGTTGCAGGCCCGGAGAATTTGGGCTTTGGCACCGATCTGGCCACTGGCGACAACCTCCCGAAAATCGCGTTCGAGCGGACGCCGCCGCGGCGCTGGACTGGCATTGACAAGTTCAACAAGATCTTTGGTGAGGCGATCCCGGAGCGCTATCTGGCCGACGTCCGCAGCCACGCCGACCTGCCAAAAGTAACCGAGGCCTTGGTGCAACACGGCTGGTCCGAGGCGCAGATCCGTGGCTATCTGGGCGAGAATTTCCGGCGCAAGTTGGGCGAGATTTGGGTTGCCTGATACCAGCAGCGGTGGATATTGACCTTTCGCGTTACGTCCCTCAGCCTGAGGTGCTCGGCAACGCCGAGCCTCGAAGGCCGCCGACGCTTCGAGGCTCACTGCGTTCGCACCTCAGCGTGAAGGACTGTCTCAATGAGTCCACTACAATTGCCGTTGGCATAAGGGTCGATAATCGATGCCGTTGCCTGACCCGCGTAGCAGGTCGAGGCGGTGTGTGCCGTCGGCCTATAGAATATTGCGGTAGGCAAAGACAATCGGACGGCCCTCGATCTGGCCGATCTTCTTGTCGTATTTTACCCGATCAATGCGGTGGCCCGCTGCGTTGAACAATTCGATCACGGCACCGGTATTCGCCAGTTGAAGTGGCGAGACCGGTTGAATGCGCAGCGCCTCGCCCGGGCCGAGACGGCCGGAGAGAGGTTTTGGCCGGCGTTTGGTATCGCTGACGGTCCAGCCATCCAAATCCACGGCCACACTCTGCAGATTGATAATCGAAATCCATTCGCCGTCCTGTTCCGAGCCCACAGGATTGGCCAGCGCGGCGGCGATGAAGACGTCGACCTCATCATCCTCGTAGATGGTGCGTTGATCGTCGGCAGCGATCAGTTCGTGCGCGCCATTGGTTTCGATCCGCTCCGGCGTGTGGCTGATGTTGAGACGGGCGCGGGTTGCCTCCGATGCCGTAAAGAACAGTGGATTGGCGGCAGCGACGATATCCGGGAACATCAGGCCGGTCAGGTCTTCGATATCCATGACGCTGACCTGATAGGTCTGGTGATCGAACAGCTTGCGGCCGGTCTTGTCGGCCAATGCCTCTGCGTCCTGGGTCATCAGGAAGGCGCGGACGTCCAGTTCTTCCTGCTGGTTCAGGAAACACACGACCTTGAAAAATGCCGATGGGATCAGCGCGGTTTGCCGGCCTTGCGGCGTGATAGAGCGTGGATTGTCGAACCAGACCGGGCCGCTGAACACGGAAATCCGATCATTGCTGTCCAGCGTCAGATTCTGCACCCATTCCTCCAGGGCCACCCACTCATCCTGATTGAAATTCTCATGCTGCAGGGATGAATTGGTGAAGTAGAAGGTCTCATCCGAGGCCACCTGCGCCTCGCGACCCTCGCCCCAACCGGCACTGTCCCGCCGTGCCAGGTGGCCGCGGTCCCAGGGATTGTTGGTGTAGTAGTCGTTGTTCAGCTGGAACTCGCCGGCTATGCGGCTGTCGAGCCGCCATCGGTCGTGCCGTTTGGTGGGACGTAGCGTCTTTTGATCGATGTTCAGCGCGGCGAAAACCGCAGTCCGTTGGGTCCGGTTCATTGCCAGCGAATAGTGCGGATAATCGGCGATATGTTGGTCGCGAAGGCTGTCGCTGACCAGAATGTCACCGGAAATCCTGGGCGTGAAGGTCGGCAGGGGAATTTCGATATCGGCGCGAAGAAAACGCGGATTGTAGCCGGCCATAGGTCATCTCCCAATCGGCGGTCAGTCGATGCTGCGTAGCTGAAGTATAGCACGAACCAGCACGAATGCGGATGGTTGGAGCCGATCCTGATCCGATTGGATGAGGTGAACCTGCTCTACCTCTTTGAATGGCGGGCAACTTTCCCCGATCAAAGGCTTATATATGGTCGGGCGTCGCTCTAGGACCGGCGGAGCGTCATGGCGGCCGCAGCGATGGCCGGTAGCAGCGCGACGCAGAGAAAGACGATGCCGAACGCCTCCAGGAAGGCCGGGTCGCTCGCCTGCCGGCCGCCGCCCAGTGTGGCGAAGGCCAGGCTCAACAGGCTGGCGGCGCACATGACGCCGACGGTGCGGCTGACCTGGGCGAGGCTGCCGGCGACGCCGCGTTCCTGCAGGCGCATGGTGCCGGTGATGACATCCATGCTGGAAATCTGGAACAGGCCCATGCCAGCGCCGGCGAGGAACAGGGGTACGACCATGACCACGATCCCAGGGAAAGCGGGCCAGAGCCCGATGCCGGCCAACCCCAGCGCTGTGCTGACAGCCGCTGCTGCCGCCACGCGGTGAGCGCCGAAGCGTTCGATCATGCGACCGGCGGCGATACTGACGACCGCGGTTCCCAACGGTGAGCAGGCCAGAACGAGGCCCGCAACCATGACTTCCAGGTGGGTGAGCCGGGCCAGGAAATATGGCACGATCAGCATGACAGAGAAGCCAGCAAAGGCGACGGCCATATTGGCGACAACCACCCCGGAGAAATCGGCGCGGCGGAACAGGTAGAGTGGCAGGATCGGCGCGGCGGAGCGGCTTTCATGGCGGAGGAGTACGGCGATCATCAGCGCGGTGAGCAGCGCCAGGGCAGCCGGTATCAGTGGCTCGCTGCCGGCAACCTGCAGGCGGTTGACGGTAAACAGCAGTGCCGCCATTGCGGCTGCCAGCATTAATGCGCCGGCGATATTCATTTCTGTTGCCTTTGCCGCCTGTCGCTGCTCCGGCGAACGTCCAGGCAGGCTCCAGACCAGCGCCAGCGCGATCAGGCAGAGCGGCACGCGCATGCCATAGACGCCGGGCCAGCCGACCCAGTCGACCATAACGCCGCCAACGCTCGGCCCCAGCGCCATGCCAATGCCGAACATCAGCATATAGAGTCCCAGCATCCGCGCCCTTCGGTCCTCCGGAGCCAGGCTGGTGATCAGGGCCGGACCGCAGGCGCCAACGAGGGCAGCGCCAATGCCCTGCGCAACGCGGGCTGCGAGCAGTAGTTCAAAGGTCGGCGCCAGTGTGAGGGCGACGAACGCGCCGGTGCTCCAGACCAGGCCGGCGGAAAAGACCAGACGCCGGCCAATGCGGTCACCGATCCGCCCGCAGAACAGCATCAGGCTGGTGTGAGTGAGGACGTAGGCAATGACGACCCACTGGATCTGCTGAATCTCAATGCCGAACGAGCGGGTGATGTCCGGGAAGGCGATGTTGACCGCGGAATCCAGCGGCACCACCGCCGTGCCGATGCCAATGCACAGAATGGCGAGCCAGGTGCGCAGTGGACTCACGACGACAGCAGGTCCTGCACGGCTTGGCGGATGAAGGCCTCATCCGCCGGATTATCCGTCGGGTTGCCGGCGCGGTGGCCCCAGATCGATGGCATGGGCCGGAGTTCCGCATTCGGCAGATGTGCGAGCTCTCGCCGGTTGTCCTCGACCCGGAAATAGAGGTCGGTCTCGGACGGCATCAGGATGGTCTTGGCCTGGATCGCGCCCAGCGCCCTGGCGAAATCGCCCTGGTAGAGCGTGTTGGCACTGATGTCTGCGTTCATCCAGGTCCAGAGCATGGCCAGCAGGTTGTCCGCGTCGCGGCGCAGAAAATTCCACTCCCACGAGCGCACCAGGTAATCCTCCAGCGAGGAAAAGCCGGCCGGCTCCCAGACCTCGTCGCGGTAGAACTCCTGGCTCATGCCCCAGCCGGCATAGACCCGGCCCATGGCGCGCAGACCGGTCTCCGGCTTGGCCGTGAAATGGGTGCCGCACCAGGCGGGATCGGCGGTGAGGGTCGCCTTCACGCCTTCCAGAAACACCTTGTTGTGCGGCGCGGTTTTGGCGGAGCCGCAGATGGCCAGGATGCGCTCCACCTTGTCCGGGAACAGCGCGCCCCAGTGCATGGCCTGCTGCGCGCCCATGCTCCAGCCATAGACCAGGGCGATGCGGTCAACGCCGAAGACCTCTGTCATCAGCCGGCGCTGCGCCTGCACGTTGTCATAGGCGGTGAAGTTCGGATAGCGCGCCTTGCTGTGCGGCGGCTCTATGTTCGAGGGCGAGGTGGAGAGGCCGCTGCCGAACATGTTGGGGATGACGATGAAATGGGTCTCCGGGTCCAGAATGCCGCCCGGCCGGATCAGCCACTCGATATCGTAGTGCTGCGCGCCATAGCTGGTGGGGTAGACGACGGCGTTGCTCTTGTCGGCGTTGAGCGCGCCATAGGTCTGATAGGCCAGCACCGGGTTCGGCACGGTCAGGCCGGACTGCAGCACGGTCGGGCCGAGGGGGAAGGTGTGGTAGTCGGCCATGGTGGATACTCGGATGTGAGAGGCGCTTGCGGGTGCGCCTATCATGGCGCGAATTTGCGGCAGGCGGCAACTGCGGTTGCACAATCGGCGACCAACAGGTGAAATGCGCCAGCATTCTTCCAAGTGTAGAGTTCACGTCATGCCCGCCGAAACCACCATCAAAACCCAAGGCCTCTCCGCCCCAGTCTCCCTGAGCATCGACCGATGGGGTATCGCCCACATCAAGGCGGAGACGCAGGCCGACGCCTTTTTCGCCCAGGGCTGGAATGCGGCGCGGGACCGGCTCTGGCAGATCGATCTTTGGCGGAAGCGCGGGCTGGGGCTGCTGTCGGAGGATTTCGGGCCGGCCTATGTGGAGAAGGACCAGGCCGCCCGGTTGTTTCTCTATCGCGGCGATATGGCGGCGGAGTGGCGGTGCTATGGACCGAACGCGAAGGAATGGACCGAGGCCTTTGTCGCCGGCATCAACGCCTATCTCGACGGCATTGAGGCAGGCGAGCACAAGCTGCCGCCGGAATTCGCCGTCGTAGGCACCAAGCCCGCCCGCTGGCAGGCGGAGGATGTGGTGCGCATCCGCTCGCACGCCCGCGTCAACAATGTGGACAACGAAATCCGCCGCTCCGGCGTGCTGGCCAAATACGGGGCGGAGGCGGACGGTCTGCGCAAGGCGCGGGAGCCGGATCGGCCGCTGAACATCCCGGAGGGCTTCGAGCCGCACGAAATCCCGGCTCAGGTCTATCAGACCTATCTGCGCGCGACCGAGCCGGTGAGCTTTGGCAAAGACACCACCCAGGCGGACGCCACTTCGTCCGAGTTGATCGGCTCCAATGCCTGGGCGCTGACGCCGGAGCGCACCACCACGGGCCGCGCCATCCTGGCGAGCGATCCGCACCGTGCCCACCAACTGCCGGGCCTGCGCTACATGGTGCATCTGCAGGCCCCCGGCCTGAACGTCATCGGCGCAGGCGAGCCGGCGGTGCCGGGCGTCTCGTTCGGCCATAATGACGATATCGCCTTTGGCCTGACCATCTGGTTCGTCGATCAGGAAGACCTCTATGTCTACGACCTGAACCCCGAGAACCCGGACCAGTACCGCTACCAGGGCGGCTGGGAGGATATGCGGATCGAACGCCAGACCCTCGCCGTCAAGGGCGAGGCGGCGCGCCAGATCGAACTGCGCTTCACCCGCCACGGGCCGGTTCTGCATGTGGACCGGGCGTCGAACCGGGCCTATGGCGTCCGCACGGTCTGGACCGAGCCGGGGACGGCGGCCTATCTCGCCAGCCTGAACTTCCTCCAGGCCAAGACGATTGGCGATTATGAGCAGGCGCTGAAAGGCTGGGGTGCGCCGGCCTCCAATCACATCGTGGCGGAGACAGGCGGCAAGATCGCGCGCTTCACCGCCGGCTTCATCCCGGTCCGTCCCGGCTGGGACGGTACCCTGCCGGTGCCGGGGGATGGCCGCTATGAGTGGGCAGGCCTGCACGATCCGTTGACGACACCCCGCGTCAAAGACCCCGAATCGGGCTGGGTCGCGACCGCCAACCAATTCAACCTGACGCCAGAATGGCTGGGCGACGACAACACTCCTGGTTTCGAATGGACTGACGCGTCTCGCTACCGCACAATTGCCGCTGCGCTGGACGCACGCGAACGGCACTCCTTAGAGGACGTGCGGGCGTTGCAGACCAGCTATCACTCCAACCAAGCGGAACGGCTGGTGCCGTTGCTAGCCGATGTGGCGGATTCGCCCGCCAAGGCCATGTTGCTGGCCTGGAATCTCAGCCTTGACGCCGACAGCGGGCCCGCCGCCCTGTTCGAGACCTGGCTGCACCGCTTTCTGACTCCGCGTGTGTTGGAATCCGCTTCGCCGCCCGGCCTTCAGGCCTATGCAGCCATGGCCGATCTGTCGCTGGTGGTGGATCTGGTCGAAAACGGCGACCAACGTCTCGGCAGCCGTTCGACGCTGTTGGCAGAGACGCTCGCCGCTGCGTGGGAGGACACGCTCGCCCGATTCGGACCCAATCCGGCCAAGTGGCGCTGGGGCGATTTCCATCATGCTTACCACCCACATGACCTTTCGGCCTTATTGGACGAAACGCGGCGCAAGTCTTGGAGCGTCGGGCCACTTCCGAAGGGTGGCAGTGGCTATACCATCAACAATAACAATTATAGATTGCAGGATGGCCGCCTGACCTTGGGAGTAACCTGGCGGATGGTGTGCGACGTTGGCAATTGGGACGCCTGCCTGACCATTAATTCGCCGGGACAATCTGGCCTGCCCGATAGTCCGCACTACCAGGATCTGTTTCCGTTGTGGCTAAGGGATGCGTATGTGCCGATGAGCTTCGGCGAGAGGGTGGTCGCTGAGAATACCCAGTCCACTTTGAGGTTGGTGCCCCGAACCGCATAAAAGGAAAGGCGCTGTCCTTATTGGGCAGCGCCTTTGCCGTCTGTGGTGGACGATTGGTCTGGGTCTTGTTCTACGTCTTGGTCTGGGTCTGGGGCTAGATATTGGTCTAAGTCTGGGTCTTGGTCTAGCTCTTGGTCTCTAAAGTAAAATGCGCCGCATTGTCTTAGTCGAAT